>JBHIDJ010000051.1:0-19809 GCA_046760105.1 Acidiferrobacterales bacterium
CCTGTATACCATGTCCCCGAACACCTGTTACCTATGTCTCCGGTCTATACAGGGGAGGGCTAGGGAGGGGTAGGAGGGAGTGAACTTATGATTGGACACGCTTACGCCCGCTATCTGCGAAAGAACATGACCCACGCAGAACGGAGGTTGTGGAGCCACCTCAGGCGCAAACAGATTGCAGGGTTCAAGTTGTCTGTTTCGACGCGATGTTAGTAATCGAGGTAGATGGGGGACAACACGGACTCCAAGCGGATCAGGATGCCGAACGAAACCACTGGCTTAGTCAACAGGGTTATAGAATGCTTCGCTTTTGGCACCACGAAGTCTTGCAGCAAACAGAGAATGTCGTGCAAGGATTTTTGACAGTTTCACCCCCTCCCAAACCCTCCCCCAAAATGGGGGAGGGATAACAGGGCGGAGGTTCCGTCTACGCTAGGACTATGCAACGACAGAGAACGGTTAACTAACCATTCCCCCTCCCCTTGTGGGAGGGGGCAACGGGGTGGTTATAGGATGCTTCGCTTTTGGAACCACGAAGTCTTGCAGCAAACAGAGAATGTCGTGCAAGGATTTTTGACAGTTTCACCCCCTCCCAAACCCTCCCCCAAAATGGGGGAGGGATAACAGGGCGGAGGTTCCGTCTACGCTAGGACTATGCAACGACAGAGAACGGTTAACTAACCATTCCCCCTCCCCTTGTGGGAGGGGGTCAGGGGGAGGGGAACTATGCTTGAGACGGCTTCCCACAATCTCGAAACGATCGGCCTGGCAGGAACGCTGCAACCACAGCCCTGTACCTTAGTAATCCTCGGTGGAGGCGGCGATCTGGCGAAGCGAAAGCTGGTACCTGCCGTGTACAATCTTGCGCTCGATGGCGTGTTACCAGAGAACGTCGCCATCGTTGGTTTTGGTCATCGCAAGCTCAACGACGAGCAGTATCGGGAGTTTGCGCGCGAAGGGATCGAGAAGTTTTCGCGTCAGGCGCTGGAGAAAAAACGTTGGACTGACTACGCCAAGCATTTGTACTTTCACGAGGGATCGTTCGAGGATGCGGAAGCGTTTGCACAGCTCAAGAAGCGACTGGAATCTGTCGAGGCCGAGCACGGCATCCCCGGCAACCGGATCTTCTATCTGTCCATCCCACCAACCTTCATCGAACTCTGCGTAAACCAATTACGTGACGCGGGACTTATCCGTTCACCAGATTCTGAGCAGTTCTCGCGTGTCATTGTTGAAAAACCGATCGGACGCGACTTGGAAAGCGCACGGCACGTGAACGCCACATTGGCGCGCGTACTCGATGAAAGCCAGATCTTCCGCATCGACCACTATCTCGGGAAAGAGACTGTCCAGAGCAGTCTGGTCACACGGTTTTCGAACTCGATCTTCGAGCCATTATGGAATCAAAAGTACATCGACCACGTGCAGATCACCGCCGCAGAAGAAGAAGGTGTCGGCACCCGAGCCGGCTACTACGAGCAGGCCGGTGCCTTGCGGGATATGGTGCAAAACCATATTCTGCAGTTGCTATCGCTAACGGCGATGGAGCCGCCTTGGGCCATGACCGCGGATGTCGTTCGTGATCACAAGCTCGAGGTCTTGAATTGTCTCCGCCCGATCGAAGCGACGGCCGTCGACCACTATATCGTGCGTGCTCAGTATGCCGCCGGTAAACACAACGGCGACGATGTCCCCGGCTATCGCCGCGAGCAGGATGTGGGACCGGACTCGACGACTGAGACCTATGTCGCGATCAAGGCGTTCGTGGATAACTGGCGCTGGGCGGGGGTGCCGTTTTACATCCGCACCGGTAAACGGATGGCAAAACGGGCGACCGAGACCTCGATCCACTTTAAGGAGGTCCCACCGATCCTGTTCAACTGCGATCCCAACAACCCGGTAGAGCCCAACGTGTTGAACATGCGGATCCAGCCCGATGAAGGCCTGTCGATGAGTATCTCTACCAAGTTGCCGGGGCCCAAGGTGCAAATCCAAACCGTAAAGATGGATTTCCGCTACGGAACCACGTTCGAAAAGCAATCGCCGGAAGCCTACGAACGCCTATTATTAGACGTGATGGCCGGTGATGCTACCTTGTTCATGCGCCGTGATGAGGTCGAGGCGTCCTGGACATGGATCACAAACATTCTCGAGGCGTGGGAGAAAAGCGGCGTACGCTGGCTGCCCGAGTACGCGGGGGGCTCGTGGGGTCCCGTAGAGGCGGACAAGCTGATCGACTCTGACGGTCGGAAGTGGCGCGTTCTATGAGTGACTCATCGCGTCGGTAACCATGGGCACGTTCACCATAAAGCAGTTCGCCAACGGCGAACAGGTCAGTGACGCGGCAGCGGAAGCATTCGTTAGCTTCGCCAACGAGGCGATCGCCGCACGTCAGCGGTTTACCGTGGCCCTCTCAGGTGGCTCAACACCACGGCGGCTCTACGAGCTCCTGGCCGAGTCGCCGTTTAACACGCAAGTGGCATGGGACAAGCTCGAGTTCTTCTGGGGAGATGAACGGGCAGTACCACCCGAGCATGCGGATTCAAATTACGGCATGACGAGCGATGCGCTATTGACAAAGCTCGCGATTCCTGAGGCGCACATCCATCGAATGCCTGCCGATCGAGAAGACCTTGAAAACGCGGCTTGGGACTATCAGGCTGAGATCGCGCGGGTCTTCGGCGTCGACCCGGATGGCGAACCACCGCAATTTGATCTCGTGCTTTTAGGGATGGGTGCGGATGGTCATACCGCTTCACTGTTCCCGTACACCGAGGCAATCAGGGAAGAAACGCGGTGGGTGGTGTCAAGCTATGTCCCGAAACTCGATAGCTATCGGCTTACCCTTACCCCGTCGATACTTAATAAGAGTGCACACGTCCTGTTTCTCGTCGCCGGCGCAGACAAGGCCACGCCGCTGGAGGAAGTCCTCGAAGGTCCGTCCGATCCAGAACGACTGCCCTCCCAGCTTATCCGCCCGACCTCCGGTGACCTAACCTGGTTGATCGACAACAGCGCCGCAACGCAACTTCGGCGCGTGAACCGTGAGTCGTTAGCCGTGAGTCGTAAATAGTGAGTCGTGAACCGTTAACCACGAAACCGGCGGTTTATGAGTTACGATTAACTACTCACGGTTTACATCGATCTTGCAGTTTCTGCATGTCGCGCTCGGATCGCTTGGCGAATTGGACACGCAAATCGAGATATCCAAGGTCACCGGGCTTGGCGACGAGCAGCACTTACAAAGCGCTACAAGATGCTACAACAAGAGCTAAAATGATGACAAATGACCTTGTTCGCTCTCTAAAGAGGAAGTTCACGACTAACGACTAACCACTCACGACTCACGAGATTACGACTAACCACTCACGGCTCACGAGATTACGACTAACGACTCACGACTAACGACTCACGATGATATTGGCTGGCGACATCGGTGGCACGAAAACGGTCATTGCTCTCTTTGAGGAGACCGGGGGAAACTTGCGCGAAGTTCGCGGTGCAACCTTTCCGAGCAAGGAACATGGGTCGCTCGAAGAGATTCTCGAGAAATTCTTGCACGACGAATCTGACCCAGCGCTGCAGGTCGGCTGCTTCGGTGTCGCAGGCCCCGTTATCAACGGCAAATCAAAGACGACTAATCTCCCTTGGGAGCTGGACGAACAGGCGTTAGCGAAAGCGATTGGCGCGCGCCGGGTCAAGCTGTTGAACGATCTCGAGGCAGCGGCGTTCGGCATGCTGCATCTGAAGCCGGATGAGTTTTGCGTACTTAACGAGGGAGCAGAGCCTAAGCGCCAAGGAAACATCGCGGTCGTAGCAGCTGGTACGGGTCTCGGTGAAGCCATGCTGATCTGGGACGGGGAAAAGCATCACCCGGTCGCATCGGAAGGCGGGCACGCTGATTTTGCACCTCGTAATGCACAGGAAATCGAGTTACTCAACTACCTCAGCGACAAGTACCGCGGTCATGTGAGCTATGAACGGATCTTGTCTGGACCAGGTTTTTTTAACCTCTACACTTTTCTGCGGCAATCCAATGGCACGCCGGAGCCAGACTGGCTGAAAGAAAAGCTGCAAAGCGGCGATCCGAGCGCGATCGTGACCGAAGTGGGGCTCGCCGGCAAAGACCCTGTTTGTGTCCGCAGCCTGGAGCTGTTTGCGTCAATCTACGGCGCCGAGGCCGGGAACCTCGCGCTCAAGTGCCTGGCGATGGGCGGTGTGCTGATCGGTGGGGGTATCGCCCCAAAAATACTCCCCGCCTTGGAAAGCGGGCGTTTCACGGACGGCTTCAAGGACAAGGGCCGATACGCTGCACTGATGCAAAGCATGCCTGTAAAGGTGGCGCTCAACCCGCGTGCACCGCTGATCGGCGCGGCGCACTATACGCTACGACTGTAGCTGCCGCTGGCTGGCCGACGGACCGGCGCTTGCAGTGTCGCCAAGCCGTTTCGCACAGTCTCGACAAACCCCGTCGAGTCGCAGACATAGACGTGCGCTGGCGTGCCGAGTTCAGCTAAGGTGTCAGCGAGCATCGCCCGATCAACGCGCCGCGCGTAACCACGCCAACCTGCCGGTTGCGCCTCCGTTAGTGTATACAGCACGGTAAGTTGGCTTTCGTTTGCGCTGCGGCGATCGAGCTCGTCACGATAGATGACATCATTCGGCTCAGCGTAGGTTCAGCCTTTCAATGATGGCATCGATCACCTGCTCGATCGGTTGATCGATGCTAACAGTGATCGCTTCCACATCGCTGGGCGCTTCTAGAGCGTCGAACTGACTTTGCAGCAAATGCTCGCCTTTAAAGAAATGCCCGTCGCGCGCCTTCAGTCGCGTGAGAATCAGCTCGTAGCCGCCGCAGAGGTAAACAAAGACTACTCGCTCACCCAAGCCTTCCGAAAGGATCTCGCGATGGCGGCGCTTTAGCGCGGAACAGACGATGAGAGCACTGCCATTGTTGGCGAGCACTTCGTGCGCTAGCTCGTTCAGGGTTTGCAGCCAGCCTTGGCGGTCGGCATCGTTCAGTGGTTCGCCGCGAGACATCTTGTCGATGTTGGTTTGCGGGTGATACTGATCGCCGTCATGGAAAACGATCCCGAGGCGTTCGGCAACCGCCTCGCCAACGGCGCTTTTACCGGAGCCGGACACTCCCATCAGCACGTATACTCGATTCGTAGCGCCCATGCCAAAACCGGCCTAGATCGCGCGCAACAAAAGAGCACTCCCGTGAAGGCAGTGAGGTAGACTTCGACGAAGAAGATGTCCGTGCGGCGGTTCCCGCCCCGGGTAAAGTGATGCGGCACATCGGGGGAAGACGATCCTCGTTACCCTGGGCATCGCCGCAGTCTAGCAGCGCGAAAGGGCGCGAGAAAGGATTGCGTCTGCGCTTAACAAGAGATGTTTTGGATCCCCTGCTCATAGACAGGAGGTGCTTCGTGTCAAAGCAGGTCGAACTCGTTATCGATGCAAAGGCGACACTGGGGGAAGGTCCGATATGGGATGTGGACGGTCAGGTGCTTTATTGGATCGACATAGAGGAACGTGAGCTGCACGTCTACGACCCCCGACTAGACGAAGACCGCCGAATCGATCTGCCCGAGCGGCCGGGCACGGTGGTGCCACGCAACTCGGGCGGGCTAATGCTAGCGCAGGAAAACGGATTCGCCAGTTTCGACCTGGAAACCGCGCAGGTGACGGTGATCATAGATCCGGAACGCGACAAGCCCGGGAACCGATTCAACGACGGCAAATGCGATCCACAAGGGCGCTTCTGGGCCGGTACCATGAGCTTGGATAAATCTCAGCCGACCGGCAGTTTATATCGTTTGGACCCGGATCTGTCCGTACACAAGATGTGTTCGAACCTGACGATCTCGAACGGTATTGGCTGGAGCCGCGATCAATCGACAATGTATTACATCGACACACCGCAAATGTGCATTCACGCTTATGACTTCGACCCGGCGACCGGGGAGATCAGTAACAAGCGCGTGGCGGTCACGATTCCCAAGGACGCATCCTGGCCGGACGGCATGACCATCGACGCAGACGACAAGCTCTGGGTCGGTCACTATGGCGGCGGCCATGTCTGTTGTTGGGATCCGCAAACCGGTAAGCAATTGGACCGGATCGAATTGCCGTGTCCGAACGTCACTGCCTGTGCGTTTGGAGGACCGAATTTGGATGTGCTCTATATCACAACAGCCAGGGCCGGCATGGACGAAAAATCATTGGCCGAGCAGCCGCTGGCGGGGGGTTTGTTTCGCGCGAAACCGGGGGTAGAAGGAGTGGGCGCTTTCGCGTTCGCGGGATAATCCTTAGTTGCTAAACAAACGCTATAGGTCAGCCACCCTCTCGAAACTCGGGGTAAAGCGTCATGCCACCATCCACATAAAGCGTGGCACCGGTAACGTAGTCCGAATCATCGGAGCAAAGCCACACCGTGGCACGCGCAATATCAGATGTCTCGCCGACACGCCCGTAAGGGATTAAGGTAAGCAGCGACGCCTGCGCCTCGGGCGTCTCCCAAGCCGCTTGATTAATAGGGGTCTTAATCGCTCCAGGGGCAACCGCGTTAACGCGGATCTTGTGTTCCGCAAGTTCCTGCGCCATGGTCTTCATCAGCAGCGACACGCCGCCTTTGGACGCCGCGTAGTTGGCATGACCCGCCCAGGGAATAAGGTCATGCACCGAGGACATGCAGATGATCTTGCCGGCGGAAGAAGAAAGCTCAGGCACCACGCCGCGGCGCATGAATTCTCGCACCGCCTCGCGCGCACACAGAAACTGGCTCGTGAGGTTGACCTTGATCACAAACTCCCAGTCCGCCAGGCTCATCTCATGCAAGGCTGCATCCCGTTGCAGGCCGGCATTGTTGACCAGGATATCGATACTGCCGTAGGCGTCGCACATCTCTCGAAACATCGCCTGCACCTGGTCCTCATTGCTGACGTCGGCCTGAATGGCCATCGCCTCGCCGCCACTTTCTTTGATCCGGTTGACTATCTCGTCGGCGGCGTCCGGCTCCGCCACGTAATTCACCACTACCTTGGCGCCGGCGGCAGCCAACGCCTCTACCACCCCCGCGCCGATACCGGAATTGCCACCGGTGACCAGCGCACGTTGACCTGCTAAAGGCTGCTCCTTAGACATTGTTGTAGCCACGGGGTCTCCTCCGGTCTTCGATCGTTACTACCGGGCAAAGGTTTTATCGAACAGTTAGTCCCTCGCTCCGAGGGCGCGATCGAGATTGAACGCAGCGCTTATCAAAGCGAGGTGGGTAAAGGCCTGTGGAAAATTGCCCAGCGCCTCGCCGCTGTGTCCCGTCTGCTCGGCATAAAGCCCTAAGTGATTAGCATAGCCGAGCATCTCTTCGAAGATCACCCGGGCGCGCTCCAGCCGGTTGCGATCCGCCCGACCGGCGCGCGTGAGCGCCTCGACTAACCAGAAGGTGCAGATATTAAAGGTGCCTTCCTCGCCTTTAAGCCCATCGGCGGTCTCCTCCACGTTGTAGCGATAGACCAGGCTGTTGGAGAGCAGCCCGCGTTTGTGTGGGGGTTTCATCGTGGCGTCGAGGGTGCGAAGCATCCGCGGATCGGTTGGCGAGACAAAGAACACCAACGGCATCGTTAGATTGGCCGCATCCAAGGCATCACCGCCGTAATGCTGGACAAAGGCGTTGCGCTGCTGGTGCCAGCCATTGGTCATGATTTGCTCGTAGATCCTGTCACGCACGTCTGACCAGCGCTCGCGGTCCGCCGGAAACGAGCGCTTATCCGCGAGCCTTAAGGCGCGATCGACCGCTACCCAGCACATGAGCTTGGAGTAGACAAAGTGCTGTTGCCCCCCGCGCACCTCCCAGATGCCCTCATCCCTTCGCTGCCAGTTGTCACACACCCAATTGATCAGCCGACGAAGATGACGCCAGAGATCATAGGAGATCGGCTGCCCATGTTTGTTATAGAGGTACACCGAGTCCATGAGCTCGCCATAGATGTCCAGCTGCATCTGGTCATAGGCACCGTTGCCGATGCGCACGGGACGTGAGCCCTTATAGCCGTCCAAGTGATCGAGGATCTCCTCCGTGAGCTCGTGTTCTCCGCCGATGCCATACATGATCTGTAGCGACCCGTCCTCAGCGAGCTCATGGCAGATCCGCTCGATCGCATCCATGAAATGGGCTGCCTCCTGCGTGAAACCGATGCGCATCAGCGCGTAGAGCGTAAACGCGGCGTCGCGCACCCAGGTGTAACGGTAGTCCCAGTTGCGCTCCCCGCCGATGCCTTCGGGGAGGCTCGCGGTGGGTGCGGCCACGATGGCGCCGGTGGGTTCGTAGGTCATCAGTTTCAGGGCGAGCGCGGAGCGGTGCACCATCTCGCGCCAGCGCCCACGGTAGGTGCATTGCCCGAGCCAGTGGCGCCAGTACTCCACCGTCTTCTGGCCCAGCGCTAACGCCTCGTCTTGGGTCAACAGCCCCTTGTGGCCCGTGCCCGGATCGACGCGCCCGAGCACAAACACGGCTGCCTCGCCTTCGCTGAGTGTGAACTCTGCCGTGACCCCGTTACCCTGTTTCTTTAGCTTTCGCCGTGTGCCAAGCCCCAGGGCGAGGCTGGGTGATGCGAAAACCGCGCCCGTTTCTGTGAGCTCGGTGGTGTGCTCATCGCGCGCGTAATTGAACGCGGGAAAACACTCCATTCGAAAAGACATCGCACCCCGTATACAACGCACGCCGCGCACGAGTTGATGCCGGTCCTGACTATCACGAGGCAAGCCAACGGGCATGAAATCCACCACTTGGCCCACCCCATCAGGGCACAAAAATCGAGTAACCAGCACGTTGGAGTCTGGGTAGTAGAACTGCTTATGGGTAACCCTGTCGCTTAGGGTTGTGAGCTTGAAGTGGCCACCTTTCTGGTCATCGAGAATCGCAGCGAAGACGCTCGGGGAATCGAACCGCGGGAAGCAAAACCAGTCGACGGAGCCATTCATCCCGATGAGTGCCACCGTGTGCAGATCGCCGACGATGCCGTAGTCTTCTATGGGTTGGTAGGGCATGGTGCAACTCCTTACGTGCGTCCGCGAAAGGCTTTCGTTGTGTTAGATCCGCAACTACGCGGATTTTCGGTTTCTGCTATTGAGCCGAAAGGTCACGACGGAAAAATGATCGCCGATTTATACGTCACATACAAGCGCTCGCGGCCAGTGGTTATTGATTACAAATACTGCCGGACCTCGCCTTCGCTCTCGGGCCATCGGGCAACGTCAAACAAGGCCTGGTGCTCTTCAAGCGTGAAGCTTTCGCCCGGATGCAAGCGGATCAACGGGCTATGGATCTCCATCTCGAGGTACGGGAAGCGATCGGAGTTGAAGACCTCGCTGATACAGCCGTGCGCGTACGCCTTGTCCTCGTAGACGGGCACGTGCTTGCGATAACCGGCCAGACCGAGCCCCGCGACCTCGAGCACACCGATCATCCAGCCTTCATTCGCGTCTACGCCGAACTTAAGAGCGCGTGCGTCGCGACAGTGAATGACGGCCACGCTGCCGAGCTCGTCCACCACACTATCGCGCACCTGCGTTGATTCGCCTTCCTCGGCGTATGTCTTGACTCCCTGGGGAAATTGGGAATCCGGGGCTCTTGGTAAGTAAACCTGGCCAGGCCTCAGGACCATATTCACGTCCCAGGCACCCCACTCAACCTCCTCTGAAGACGTATTGGTTAGGCCGTGCGTCACTATCCATTCTGACTTCCCCGCGTTCATCCTCACTGTGCGTGTGATCTGGACACCGGTTTCCCGACACACTGGGCTCGTCATTCGTACCTCCGCGATCTCCGGTCCCGAGTGCTCAACGGAAAGCCCATAGGGGCCGCTATCCAAATCCAGAAAAGGAACACCATCGGTCCATCGCTGCTGCGGTGCGAGCCAGGTCTTATCACCGCCCCAGAGCAGAAAACCCAGCTCGTGTTTCCTGGCATTTACGTCGTCGGTTGCTGAAAGGTCCTCTACGTGCCCCTCGAGTGTGGGTTGGGTAAAGGACAAGTCATGTTCGCGCCAGATCATGCCCATGATCCGGCCACCCACGTGCGGCACGAGAACGAGCTCCAGCGGGCCGTTTTTGAGATGCCAAGAGTCCCATTCCTTATGATGTCCGGGGCTTACGCTAATGATTGACTTGCCAGCCACCTTACCCCCGGCTTTCGAGTGCACGGTCCAACAGCTCAGGCACCGCGGAGCTTGTTGAGGGCATTCAAAGCAGCCACTTTATAGCATTCGGCCAAGGTCGGGTAATTGAATACGGCGTTTACGAAGTAGTCGGCCGTACCGTTTGTTGCCATCACGGCTTGGCCGATATGAATGAGCTCAGTGGCGCCGGTACCGATTGTATGCACACCAAGAATCTCATGGGTCTTCTGATGGACCAACAATTTGAGCATGCCAATATCGTCGCCTAGGATTTGCCCGCGGGCGGTCTCCCTGTATTGCGCAACGCCTCTTTCAAACGGCATCGCTTCCGCAGTAAGCTGCTCCTCGGTTTTTCCGATCATGGAAATCTCTGGGATGCTGTAAATTCCATAAGGGATCAAGTGAGGCAATGAATCGGTGGGCTGGCCGAACATCTGGCAACAAGCGACGCGGCCCTGCTCCATCGCTGTGGCGGCTAGCGCCGGAAATCCGATCACATCGCCGCAGGCGTAAATGTGACTAACAGACGTTTGGTAATGCTCGTTCACTGCGATCCGGCCGCGCTGATCTGCACTCAAACTCGCGGCTCCGAGATTCAATTCGCCCGTAGCTCCTTGCCGTCCCACACTGTACAGCAGTCGATCGGCACGCAGCACTTTGCCGCTCTCCAGGGTCGCTTCAACCATCTTATCTGATTCGGGGCGTGAACCTGGGGGAGGGTCGATCACTTCGACCTTTACCACTTTTTCTCCCAGTCGGAGTGTCATCCCCGCCTGGCGCAAATGGTATTGCAGGGCTTCGCCGATCTCGATATCAACAAAATCCAGCACGCGATTGCGGCCTTCAACCAACGTCACTCGAATACCCAAACGCGTCGCCATCGACGCGTATTCCGTTCCGATGACCCCGCCGCCGACGATGATGACGCTGCGCGCAATCCCACGATCGCCCTCATATATCTCGTCAGCAGTAAAAATGCGGTGACCGTCAAAAGGAATGTCCGGCGGTTTCGCGGCGACACTCCCCACTGCGATAAGAATGTACTCCGCCTTGTACTTCTCTTCGTTCTGTGCAGTTTCGATAGCGATGGTATGTTCATCAAGAAATGCGGCTGACCCGATCGCTACCTTGACACCATTGCGAGCAAATTGCTTGCGTACCACGTCCACTTTGCTGTTAATGACCCGCTGGCACGAATCCATAAGCATTCTAAACTGGGTCTCCCGATCGACCAGGTGCGAGACGTCCTGTCCCAAAACGTGGCCGCGCCCGGTAAGATCAAGTACTGCTTCTCTCAACGTCTTCGAAGGAACGGTGCCCGTATTGACTGCCCCACCACCGAGGGCTGTCCGCTCCACCACACATACGGACCTACCCAGCTTCGCCGCCTGGATCGCAGCCTTCCGGCCCGCCGGTCCACTACCGATGACGATCAGATCGAAATGCCGCATAGTGTAGTCCCCTTGCAACCCATTTTGCCGCGCACGACGCCAGGCGCCACTTATACCGCATTGCACTGAGTGTGCGAAACACCCGCCTACGCTTGCGGGAGCGGGTAAGGGCAAGAAGTGAAGTGGGTCGGTGCCTATTCCTTAGCGGGTCGGCTAGATACTCGGCGGGAAGCACCCGCGTTTAGCGGCCTCGACGAGTCTTGCCGCGAGAAGCGCTGCGCTCGCGTTCATCCTCCATCAGCTCGTACCACATGGCGTTAAGGATAGCGAAAGCACAGGCCAACCCAAGACCCAATACCCAACTAAAGTACCACACGCTTCTCTCCTCCTTAGTACGCTGAGTCGCCCTTCACGAACTTTTCCGTCACCTTGCCGCGCATCACATGGTAGACCCAGCTCGTGTAGGCGATCACGATCGGCAAAAAGATCAAAACCGCCAGGAACATGAGAAACAGTGTCATATGACTCGACGTGCTGTCCCATACGGTCAGGCTCGAGCGGGGATCGATGGCCGACGGCAAAAGAAAGGGAAAGGTGCCGACCCCGAATGTGCCAATAACACCGGCGACGCTGAACGCGCTGGCAATCCACGCCCACATTTCTCGTCCCCAGCGCAGAAAAACGATTGTCTTGATTGCGCTGACATAGACGATGAGCGGAACGAGCCACAACCACCAGTGGGCACCGTAATTGTTAAGCCATGCACCGGTCTCGCGCATGACGCTCTTCGCCAGCGGATTGCTTGGTGCATCGTGCCCTGCCCCTGCGGCGATCACGTAGCCGTCAACGCCGAAGGCTACCCACAGGCCCGCGAGCGAAAACAGCGCCAGCATGACCACGGCGGCTACGCTTCCCGCCTGTCTCGCGCGCGCTTGTACTCTACCCCCCGTTTTCAACGCCAGGAACGTACCGCCGTGCATAATCAGCATCGACAAACTGACGAGACCGCAAAGCAACGGGAACGGTGTCAACAGGCCGAAGAAGGTCCCCTCATAGAACATCCGCAGTTCGTGATCGAAACGAAACGGTACCCCGAGCATCACGTTGCCCAGGGCGACGCCGAATATGAGCGGCGGCACGACGCCCCCGATGACCAACGTCCAATCCCAAGTGCTACGCCAGCGCGGATCTAGCAGCTTGGAACGATACTTAAAGCCAACCGGGCGTAGGATCAGCGCTAATAAGGCAAGAAACATGGCGACGTAAAAGCCTGAGAACGAAACGGCGTACAGCGGCGGGAATGCAGCAAAAATGGCACCTGCGCCGAGAATCAGCCACACCTGATTACCCTCCCACACAGGACCGACGGTATTGATCACGATGCGCCGCTCGGTGTCGGTACGGCCGATCCAGCGCAGGAGCGCCCCGACCCCCATATCGAAACCATCCATCACGGCAAAACCGATCAACAGCGCGCCAAGCAACAGCCACCAGATGACGCGCATGGTCTCGTAATCGAGAAACATGATCTTTTCCATACGGCCTAGTCCTCCTTCCTCGGCATGGCGGGCGCGAGTCCGGACCAGGCCAGTCCCCCCGCTGGTTCTGGCGACTCTTCCTTAGGGCCGATGCGGATGTACTTAATCATCAGGAAAACATCGACAACAGCAAGAACGGAATAAAACAAAACGAAGCCGGCGAGACTGAACCAAACCTGTGCGGCAGAGACCGAAGACACACCAAGGAACGTCGGCAGCGTGTGCTCGATTATCCACGGCTGTCGGCCGTACTCGGCAATGAACCAGCCGCACTCGGCAGCGACCCAAGGCAGCGGCAGCGACCACAGCGCGACCCACAAGAACCAGCGGTAGCGATCGAGCCAGTGGCGCGCCGAGAGGTAAAATGCATAGGCGAAAAGCACGATGAAGAAGAACCCGCAGGCCACCATGATGCGAAACGCATAGAACAGCGGAAAGACGCGCGGAACGATGCCGCGTGCCGCGGCCTGGATTTGCTCCTCGGTCGCGTCCGTCACCTTTTCGGTGTGACGCCTGAGCAAAAACGCATAGCCCACGTCGTCCTTGTAGCGCTCGAAAACGTCTCGCGCGCTGGTGTCAGACGGATTCGTGCGCAACCGCTGTAGCGCTTCGTAGCCCTTTATGCCCCTGCGGATACGCTTCTGCGCGCGCTCGATGAGATCACGGATGCCGAGCACCTCTTCGTCGAGCGAGCGCGTCGCGATGATACCGAAGACCCAGGGAATCTTGATCGCAAAATGGGTCTTCTGCTGCTCCATATCCGGAATCCCGACAACGGTGAAGCTGGCAGGCGGCTCCTCGGTCTCCCACATTGCCTCAAAGGCAGCGAGCTTCACCTTCTGGTGCTCCGTTGTTACATAACCGCTCTCGTCCCCGAGCACCACCACCGACAGCGCCGAGGCCAAGCCGAAGCTCGCCGCCACGGTCATCGAGCGCTTGGCGATGGGCAGGTGGCGCCGCTTTAGCAAGTACCACGCGCTAACCGAAAGCATGAACATCGCGCCGGTGACATAGCTTGCCGACACCGTGTGCACAAACTTGACCTGAGCGATGGGATTGAAGAACACCGCCCAAAAGTCGGTGAGCTCCATGCGCATGGTCTCGTAGTTGAACTCGGCGCCCACCGGGTTCTGCATCCAGCCGTTGGCCACCAGGATCCACAAGGCAGACAAGTTGGTCCCGAGCGCCATTAACCATGTCACACTGAGGTGCTGCACGGGCCTTAGCCGTTCCCAGCCGAAGAAGAACAAACCGACTAAGGTGGCCTCGAGGAAGAATGCCATTAGGCCCTCGATCGCTAGCGGTACACCAAAGATATCGCCCACGAAATGCGAGAAATACGCCCAGTTGGTGCCAAACTGGAACTCCATAGTAATACCGGTCGCCACCCCCATGGCGAAGTTGATGCCGAACAGCAGGCCCCAAAACTTGGTCATCTCGCGCCAGATGGGCCGGCCGGTCATCACGTAAACGCTTTCCATGATGGCGAGCAGAAGCGCGAGGCCGATGGTGAGCGGGACAAACAAAAAATGATACATGGCAGTCAGTCCAAACTGCCAACGCGAGAGTAATACCGCCTCTTCCATTATCGCTTCATCTCCGATGCCTGATGCGGGCGTGTCTCAATTTCCAACAGGTGGCCGGTCAGTATTTGCGCGTCCACGTCGGGACGTTGCGCGGGACCAAAGAATGCGAAGAATAAGACCAGCAAGGCGATCACCTTAAGGCAGATTATAACTGCGATCTCGCGAGCTAATGGATGGCGGAACATGGGCAATCTTTACCTCCCTCCTCCAGCGGCGGATTCGTTTTCGTTACTTAGGTTGAACCCGTACTATACCGCTACCTAGGGCGGGTACGAAAGCGGTAAGCCTGCCGGCGATTGCTTGGATTCTACTCTTTCGCTCCCACTCTCCGAACTCTGTTTGTGCCTAGGTGCTGGGCAAAGTCACTGTGCTTACCCGTGAAAGCAGCCGCTGATAAGCGCTGTCGTACGTAGATTCCCTAACACGCATACGTAGTTGACCCAAGACCAATGCGTCAATCCCCGAACTGTACTGAAAGGAAGAAATCTCCGATCATGTGCGGTGACGACACCGTTCTGTCGCCTTGCTTTGCACGCGACGACGTCGGCATGAAGCCGACCATGCTTACCAAGGAAGGAGCTACGCCCTGTCCGGCGCTGGTGGTGACGTCACCTTGTCAACTGCGGAGGAGCGAGAGCTATGTTGGAAGAAAGCCACTACTACTTCAACAAGGCAGCGGATGTGCTGGATCTACCGTCCAAACTCAGGGACATAGTGCTCACACCCAAACGGGTGGTCAAAGTCGAGATCATCACCGAAGACGATCAGGGCCGGTTGCTGCATCATCTGGGCTTTCGCGTGCAGCACAATGATAGGCGCGGGCCGCTAAAGGGCGGTTTACGCTATCACCCCACGGTGGATGAAGATCACTCCACCGCGCTCGCCAATCTCATGACATGGAAGACTGCTGTGGTGAACATCCCTTACGGTGGCGCCAAGGGAGGTATCAACTGTGATCCGAGCACGATGAGTGAACGGGAGCTACACGACGTGACCCGCACATTCGTAGAGCAGATCAAAGAGGTCATCGGTCCCACTCGCGACATACCGGCGCCGGATGTGAACACCAACCCCAAGGTCATGGGTTGGATCATGGATGCCTACTCGGCCTTTTACGGGTTCTCCCCCGGTGTGGTCACCGGCAAGCCGCTGCACCTGTTCGGTTCCCCAGGCCGTGAGGAGGCGACCGGACGCGGCGTGATGTACGCGCTGGAAGAAGCGCTCAAAGAGCAGGGCAAATCATTGTCGGATGTCACCGTAGCGGTGCAGGGGTTCGGCAACGTGGGCAGCAATGGGGCACGTCTAATCGCCGAGCGCGGTGGGACGATCGTGGCGGTGGCCGATCATATGGGCGGTGTATCGAACGCCAACGGATTAGATATTCCCAAGCTGATCGAGTGGACTGACGAGCATCGCACGGTGAAAGGATTTCCCGGGGGCGATGCGTTTGACGGTCCCGAGGTGCTCACCTGGAAGGCCGACGTGCTGATCCCAGCCGCGCTCGAAGATGTTATCACCAAGGAAAATGCCGGCGACGTGCAGGCGACGGTCGTTGCGGAAGCGGCCAACGGCCCCACCACCCCCGAGGCCGACGATATCCTGCACAAAAGGGGGGTGACGGTGATACCGGACATCCTCGCGAACGCTGGCGGTGTGACGGTCAGTTACTTCGAATGGGCCCAGAACATTCAGCAATTCCGTTGGGAACTGGAACGCGTCAACGACGAGCTTGAGAAGACCATGCGCCGGGCGTATGCTGCGGTCCGCGAGGTCGCTCGCGAGAAGCAGCTCGATCTTCGTACCGCGGCGTTTGTCTTGGCGATCCGCCGAGTGGGACAGGCGGCGCTGTCGCGTCGTCACGTTTCCGAGCAGATCGATCTGTAACGTCAACAATCAAGCCCAAAAAATCAAGGGACCACAGCCCCTTACCGAACCTTGAGGTCATCACTGATGATCAACCCTCGCCTCTTGATTTGAATGACAATCGTGGAAGGAGATTCCGATGAATGCCTCTGAACTTTTTGTACGTTGCCTTGAGGAGGAAGGTGTTGAGTACATCTTCGGTGTTCCCGGAGAAGAAAACGCCGATATCATGATGTCACTGGAGGGATCTGAGAAGATCAAGTTCATTCTAACTCGCCACGAGCAGGGGGCGGCCTTCATGGCCGAGATCTATGGACGTTTGACTGGCAATCCGGCAGGCTGTTTGGGCACCCTGGGTCCCGGTGCCACCAACCTGATTACAGGGGTCGCTGACTCCAACATGGACCGTGCCCCGATGCTGGTGCTGACCGGACAGGGCTCCACGCAACGCCTGCACAAGGAGTCCCACCAGGTGATGGATGTGGTCGCGATGTTCCAGCCGGTAACCAAGTGGGCGACCACCGTCGTGCACCCCAACACCATTCCGGAGATCATACGAAAGGCGGTGCGCGTAGCACGCACGGAAAAGCCAGGCGCGGTGCATATTGAGTTGCCGGAGGACGTTGCTAAGCTGGACGTCACTACTTCCCCGTTGACTCCTCGCCGATTCCGGCGCGCGGTACCGGACGATGTCATCGTCGACGATGCCTTCGATATACTGAAGAACGCAAAAAGTCCGGTGATCCTCGCCGGTAACGGCTGTGTTCGCAAGCGCGCTAGCCGGCAGCTCCGCACTTTCTGCGAGAAGACCGGCATCGGCGTCATCAGCACGTTCATGGCCAAGGGCTGTGTCGACATGGATGCCGACTACTGCCTGTATACGATTGGGCTGGGTTCAAAGGACATCGTCTCGTTGGCTATCGACGCAGCCGACCTGGTGATCGCCCTCGGCTTCGACATGGTGGAATACCACCCGCACCTGTGGAATCCCAATCGAAACAAGCGCATTCTGCATGCCGATTTCTTGCCGGCCGAGATCGACGCCCACTACCACCCGGAGGTGGAGTTAATAGGGGATCTCGCGCTGACTCTCTCCATGCTCAATTTCCGCATAGACCGCCAAGGGGGTGTTCTTTCCTTCGACCTCGCCCGGCAGACCGAAACACGCAAGGCCATGGCGGAAGATCTAGCTGAGCACAAGGATGACGATACGACAGGGCTCATTCGGCCGCAGAAAGTGTTATGGGACCTGCGTGAGGTGATGGGACCACATGACATCCTGTTATCGGATGTGGGGGCCCATAAGATGTGGATTGCGCGCCACTACCACTGCCACGAGCCCAACACCTGTCTTATTCCGAACGGCTTCTGCTCGATGGGCTTTGCCCTTCCCGGCGCCATTGCGGCAGACCTTGTTCACCCTGACCGCCGTATCCTGGCCATCAACGGGGATGGCGGTTTCATGATGAACGTGCAGGAGATGGAGACCGCGCGCCGGCTCAACAGCAACATCGTCGTTATGGTATGGGAAGATGGCGGGTATGGGCTCATCGCCTGGAAGCAGCAAAATGAGTTCAACCGACACACCGATCTCTCCTTTGGCAATCCGGATTGGCTGAAGCTCGCAGACGCCTACGGGTGGAACGGCCACCGGGTGGAAAAGAGTAGCGAGCTCAAGGGGACATTGCAGCGGGCGCTCGAGGAGCCGGGGCCGAGTTTGGTCGTGATACCGATTGACTACCGCGAGAATCAGATCCTCACCCAAAAGCTCGGTGAGATCACGGCGACCATCTGAGCCGCGAGACGGCACATGAGCGAACACTTTCCGTTGATGATCATCGATGCACCGGCCCGAAGTGGGTCACTGCCTGTGACAGCGCCGTACGACGGCGCGCTCATCGCAGAGGTGGACACCGGCGGCGAGCAGCATGTAGACAAGGCGTTGGATACGGCTTACGCCCTGTTTCGGGACCGCGACCGCTGGTTGCCTCTTTACCGGCGCATTGAAATCCTCGAGCGAGCCGCGCAATTGATGAGCGCGCCGCACCACCAGCTCGCGGAGGCGGCGGCTCGGGAAGGTGGCAAGCCCCTGATCGACTCCCGAGTGGAGGTGACACGGGCGATCGATGGCCTGCACCTGTGCGTGGAGACCCTGAAAAGCGAGCCCGGCCGCGTGATACCGATGGGCACGAGCCCGGCCTCGCGGAACCGGGTCGCGCTGACTCAGAAGGAACCGGTCGGCGTAGTGGTGGCCGTGAGCGCGTTCAACCACCCGCTTAACCTGATCGTGCATCAGGTGGCGGCTGCGGTGGCAGTCGGATGTCCGGTCATCGTCAAGCCGGCAGACGACACCCCGTTGTCATGCCTGCGCTTCGTGCAGATCCTTCGCGAGGCCGGGCTGCCGGATGAGTGGTGCCAGGTGCTGATTGCCGACAGCATTCCGGTAGCCGAACGGCTCGTCACGGACAAGCGGGTCGGCTTTTTCAGCTTTATCGGCAGCGCCAACGTAGGTTGGATGCTGCGCTCCAAGCTTGCACCCGGGACCCGGTGCGCCCTGGAGCATGGCGGCGCCGCGCCGGTGATCCTGGCCACCGATGCCGATCAGGGCCTCGCGCTCAAAGCCATTCTGAAAGGAGGCTTCTATCATGCCGGCCAGGTTTGCGTGTCAGTGCAACGGGTGTTTGCCCCGGCCGCCCACGCACGCACCTTCGCCGAGGCACTGGCCGACGGTGCGAGAAAGCTCAAGATCGGAAATCCCGTCGACGAGGCCACAGGGGTCGGTCCGCTGATCCGCCGTGCTGAGGTGATCCGCGTGCATGACTGGGTCCAAGAAGCGGTGGCCGGCGGGGCCGAGCGGCTCTCGGGCGGGGAGCCCATCAGCGAGAGCTTATATCCATGCACGGTGTTGCTCAACCCGCCTCAAGAAGCCAAGGTGAGCCAGCGTGAGATCTTCGGGCCCGTGGTCTGCGTCTATGGCTACGAAGACATCGATGAGGCGGTGGCAATGGCCAACAGTCTCCCCGTAGCGTTTCAGGGCGCAGTCTTTACGAAGAGCTTGGATACCGCCTTGCGAGTGTACAAACGCCTGGACGCGTCCGCAGTCATGGTCAACGATCACACTGCGTTTCGCGTGGACGGAATGCCGTTCGCGGGTCTGCGGGAATCCGGACTCGCCGTAGGCGGCATTCCCTACACCATGCATGACATGCAGATCGAGAAGATGCTGGTGATCAACTCACCAGAGCTTTGA
>JBHIDJ010000052.1:0-17773 GCA_046760105.1 Acidiferrobacterales bacterium
TCCTGTAATCTCGAACGTGATCGCTTGGCCCAATCGCGTATGTATATGTATGTGCTAGCCTAGGATTCAGACAGCAGATTCGATAGGCTAGGCTTTCACAGGATCTTAGTTTTGCCCCCGGTGGTCCCTGCTGGAACAGCTACAAGCGGTTCCGAGCTCGTGAGGCGATACCGGGGTCCTGATAGTAATCTGGGAATGCGGGCCAAAGCACGCGAGACATCACTCACCACGACTGAAGCCACCGACACGATTGCCGCCGTCGATCTCGGCTCCAACAGCTTCCATTTGAAGGTAGCCCGCCTGCGCGACGGCGAGCTCAGTGTGCTTGATCGATTACGCGAGATGGTTCGCTTGGCCGGCGCCCTGGATGAGGACGACCACCTCGTGCCGGAAGCGACGGCCCCCGCGCTCGCTTGCTTAGAGCGTTTTGGCCAGCGCGTGCGCCACATGCCCGCAGGCAGCGTCCGGGTGGTTGGGACCAATACGCTGCGTCGCGCGCACAATGCCGCCGGGTTTATTGCCGCTGCGGAAACAGCGCTCGGGCACCCCATCGAAATAATTTCGGGCGTAGAAGAGGCACGCCTGATCTATCTTGGGGTTGCCCACAGCGTGGCGGACGATAGCGGGCGCCGGCTGGTGATGGATATCGGCGGCGGTAGTACCGAGTTAATCATTGGCGATGGACTACACCCCGTCCACATGGAAAGTCTTTATATCGGGTGCGTAAACGTAAGCGAGCTGTACTTCCCCGATGGCCGTATCTCGCGTAAACGGTTGCGCCGTGCAGAAATCGCCACTCGTGTCGAGTTCGAACCACACGAAGCACGATATCGGCGTTTAGGTTGGGAGGAGGCGATCGGCGCATCCGGTACCATCCGCGCGGTGGAACGCGTTGTACGCGAAGCGGGTTGGAGCAACGACGGTATCACCCACCAAGCCCTCAAGCGTTTGGCGGCTGCCCTGCTCAAAGCTGAGCACGTCGAACGCCTGAGATTGCCTGGGCTTAGTGCTGACCGTGCGCCTGTGTTTCCAGGCGGCGTCGCTGTGCTACACGCGGCGTTCGAGGCCCTCGGCATCGAGCGCATGCGACTGTCAGATGGCGCCCTGCGTGAAGGCTTGATCTATGATCTCATCGGCCGCATTCGTCACGAAGATGTGCGTGGCCGCACAGTGGCAGCGCTAGCGAAACGACACAATGTGGATTCGGAACAGGCGATGCGGGTGGAAGGAACGGCGCTCGATTGCCTCACGCAGGTAGCTCAGGATTGGTCGCTAGCGGGTGATGCCCCGGAGCAGCTGTTGCGTTGGGCCGCCCAGCTGCATGAGCTGGGCCTCGACATCGCCCATAACCAGTATCACAAGCACGGCGCCTACATCCTCGAGAACGCGGACCTGCTGGGGTTCTCGCGGCAAGAGCAACGCCTGCTTGCAGTCCTCGTCCGCGCGCACCGGCGTAAGTATCCTGTGAGCGTCTTCAAAGCGTTGCCCACAACATGGACGCAAACCATGCAGCGACTCGCTGTCCTTCTGCGGCTGGCCGTCGCGCTGCATCGAAGCCGCACCCCCGATCCATTGCCTCCGTTTCAGTTAAGAGTGAAGATGCGCTCGCTGACCGTGCGCTTCCCAAAAGGCTGGCTTGATATGCATCCGCTCACGCGGGTGGACTTGGAACAAGAAGCAGTACTCTTAAAGGCAGCCGATTTCGATCTCAGGTTCTAAAGGCGTTTGCTGTCGGGACCGAGGACACATGCGACTGCTTAGGCAAGCTATGGGAGATTGTGGACAAATTGATGTAACATTTGTTGAGTCTAATGATACTCGATTCTGTGACCCTGTAGTTCGACCGATGTCTAAGCGTATTCTCATAGTCGATGAGCTGAACGTGCACAATCGAGTTTGCCGCCATCTTCCTACTGCCATAAGCATATAATCCGCGGGCGGAAATCCGTATCGGACTACCCTTTATCGCTGACGCTAAACGTGTGAAAGCTCGGCTCAGTCACCGCTGGCCCACGACCGTCGCCGAAGCAAGAGCAATCCAGCAGGCATTGCGCGGAAAGGTTATTGCCAAAGGCAAGCTGGTGAAGCTCAATTATGTCGCGGGCACGGATGTCGGGTTTGAGCAGGACGGGCGGATAACCCGTGCCGCCGTGGCGGTGCTGGCGTTCCCGAGCCTTGTCCTGCATGAGCACGCGATCGTGAGGCGAAAGACGCGTTTTCCGTATGTGCCGGGATACCTGTCGTTCCGCGAGGCGCCAGCAGTGCTTGCCGCGTTGAAGAAACTACGCACAAAGCCAGATCTGATACTTTGCGATGGGCAAGGCCTCGCGCATCCGCGGCGTTTTGGACTCGCCTGTCACCTAGGTCTGCTCGCGGATACGCCGAGCATCGGGGTTGCGAAGTCGCGGCTCATTGGCGAGCATAGTGCGTTGCCGCAGGCCAAGGGGTCGTGGGTAGCGCTCGTGGATAACGGAGAACAGATAGGGGCGGTGCTGCGCACACGCGCGGGCGTGCAACCTGTCTATGTGTCCATCGGCCACCGTGTAAGTTTGGCAACGGCGATAGATTATGTTCTGCGCTGCACGACCAAGTACCGGCTTCCCGAAACAACCCGTCATGCCCACAGGTTTGCCTCTGGCTGAGTTTGCTAACTGCCCTTCAATGAACAAGTGGTGACCACGCGCCAGTCGGGAACGGATACCGCGATATGGATTAACTGGAGCCGGTCTGCGATAAAATCGGAGGGCGACTTGCCTTCAATCTCGCTACGGAGCTTAGTTTTTTCGGTTCGTGGTAAGTGCCCGTAGACCAGGCTTAGATGCGGCATGTACTCGGTCGCATAAGTGCTGTTGAAGCTGCTGGATGCGTGCTCGTGGGCCTGCGACAGTTGCTCTGATTTTTCAAGCTTCACGTAAAAGCAGCGGAAGTAGTAGGCCTCGCCGGCAAGACCCTGCGGCCGGAGCGTCAACGCGCGCAATTGTTCCGCTAGCCGTTGGGTGGTTTCCGCGAGAACATCCTCGGGACCGGTCACGCGCCCGAGCAAGGTAACATGAGGCGAAAATCGTGGTCCGCCATACCGCTCACTCAGGTGATCGATCAGATCCGCGAACCTAGCAGCAGCACTGTCGTCAGGTAACAACCAAATCGCGTAGCGCTTGCCTTCGGCTATCGAGCCAGTTTCATTTTGGGTCTGCAATCGCGTTAACCACCGCTAACAAGCCTTCCATTAAATCTGCGAGTCGCCGGTAGTTCACCTTATCCGGCGTATCCTGCGTCATATGATAGTACGGATAACGATACAGCGCGGTATCCGTGATCATGATAGCCGGGATGCCTTCGCGCCAGAATGACCAGTGATCGCTCCAGTCCACGCCGGGCACCCACCCAAATGTAGCGACATGCTCGATGGGGAAATCACTTGCGGCACGAAAAGCGGCAACGGTTTCTTTGAGCAGCGCTCGCGAGTGGAAATTGGAAACGAATCCGATGAAATTGGCTTTATCTGGATAAAACAGATTAAACAGTGGTGGATAGTGTTGACTATTAGGCGCATCGCTGTAGTAGCCTATCGTTTCCAAGCACAACATGGCCTTTATCATATCGCCGCGCGCCCGCGCCATTTTCATATACACACGGCTTCCCATGCTCGCGGTCTTGAAGAACGGCGGTTCCTCGTTGACGAACGCGACAAAGCGTACGGTCTGTTTCGGCTGCTGCGCCGCCAAGTAGCGGGAAAGCTCGAGCATGGCAGCCACGCCGCTGCCATTATCATTGGCGCCCGGGCTACCGAACACTGAATCATAGTGTGCGCCGACGAGCACGATTTCGTCCGATCTGCCTGCGCGGGTGACCTCAAGATTGGCAACAGTGTTGCCTCGCGTTTCGTAAGGGTAACGGGAAACCTCATAGCCCTGATCGCGCCATACCTTTTCGACGTAATCGGCGGCCTGCTGCAGTTCCTGCGGGTGAAAAACGTTACGCTCGCCGATTTCACCAGCCAGCGTTTCGATATGCGCGCGAAGTTGCTTGACGAGGTTTTCGTCTTCCATGGTTGACGGCAGGTTATGATCACCGTGAGACATTGCCGTTACTAGTAAGAGCGCCACCAGGGCGATGGCTTTAATTTGCTCTACGGATTTGTTGTGCCGATCGCTATTTAAGGGGCTCATGGCAGAGCGTGCGTCTAACGCTCATTGGAGCGATAATACACATGCCGTTTTATCACAAGCCAGATGACCAGCACACCTCACGACACCGGTTTTGATAGACCGGCCTTGCGAAAGCGCAAAGGGCGAGGGGCGCTTAGTCGCCGCGACGGGCGCTATGAGGGACTGTCCCATCATGTGATCGACGATGGCTGGGGAGGACTTGACGAGGAAATCCCGCCGCTGCGTACGACGGTGACCGAGGATACGTCTCGCACAGTTATTACCCGTAACCAGTCCCCGGATGTGCCGTTCGAGCAATCGATCAATCCCTATCGCGGTTGTGAACATGGTTGCGTCTATTGTTACGCCCGCCCGACCCACGCTTATCTTGGACTGTCGCCTGGACTCGATTTTGAAAGCCGCCTCTTTGCCAAGCCCGATGCCGCACGCCTGTTGGATGAGGAACTGCGAAACCCAAGGTATCGCTGCCAGGTGATCGCGCTTGGAACCAATACCGATCCGTATCAGCCGGTGGAGCGACGACTAGAAATAACCCGACAAATACTCGCGGTGCTTGCAAGTTATCGCCATCCGGTAACCATCGTCACGAAGTCAGCACTGATCGAGCGGGACGTCGATATCCTTGCGCCGATGGCCGTTCGTCGCTTGGCACAGGTAACCTTGTCGGTAACGACGCTTGATCGGCGGCTTGCACGTCGTATGGAGCCGCGGGCTACGGCGCCACAGCGAAGACTGGAGACGCTGCGGAAACTGACCGACGCGGGTATCCCGACGGGAGTGCTGGTCGCACCGGTGATACCTGGCCTTAACGACGCTGAGCTAGAAACCATCCTCACAGCGTGTTCGCGGGCGGGGGTGACGTCTGCCGGATATGTGCTGTTACGCCTGCCGTTGGAAATAAAAGACCTGTTTAAGGAGTGGCTCGTCACGCATTATCCATTAAAAGTCAACCATGTAATGAGCCTCGTGCGACAGACTCGAGCTGGTCGCGAGAATGACCCCGGTTTTGGCACACGCATGACAGGTACTGGCGCATATGCGGAAATGATTCAGCATCGCTTTCGTTTGGTATGCAAGCGGCTTGCCTTGAACCGCGATGCCGCGTCACTGGACACGACCCAGTTCAGCGTGCGTACACGCTCGGGCGATCAGCTTGCGCTCTTCGATTAGACACGGTATGCGAGATCTATCTTCCAGGAAGGAATCGGCCGCTTCGCCTGACATGCGATTCTTGTGCGACGAGATGCTAACGCGTCTGGGACGCTGGTTGCGTGCAGCCGGTTATGACACGCTGATTCAGGTAAATGGTGGATCGGACAGAGTAATGTTGGAGAACGCACAGCGCGGTGGGCGGCTACTTATCACCCGAGACCACAAGCTCATGGAGTTTCGAAATGCCATGAGCCACGTCATCCTGCTCCGTGGTAATACGCTGCGTGACTGCGTCCAAGACCTTTCAAGCCGAGTGGACATTGACTGGTTGCACCGCCCGTTCAGCCGGTGCCTTCTCTGTAATTCCGTGCTGTCAGACGCCAGCCCTACCGCTTGGCGACAAGTGCCCAGTAAGTCACGTACACATGTTGACAAGCTGTTATATTGTGGGACGTGCGCCAAAGTGTATTGGGAAGGTGCACATGTTCGCCGGATGCACACCAGACTCACCCACTGGCAGGCGTCGATATAACGGGCGCGTGCACTAGGTGGGTCGTTCCCTTGGCGGCAGCTAATCGGAGGGGGTGAGCGGTAGATAGTCGATGGGTTTGATACCGAACGCACCTGGTTCCAGCACGCGTTCGATCGCGATGGGAAGGCCGTCATGGGTCGTGTATTTCATGAGATTCATGGATTTCGGCGGTTTATAAGGTGTTTTGTCCGGTCTTAGAACGAGCTTTACCCGTGGTCTTAGGCGTCGTTTTCGGTTGATAGTTACTACCACACCCACATCGCCGGTGTTGAGTTCTACTACGCTGCCGATTGGGTAGATACCCATGCACTGAATGAATTGCTCGACTAGCACCGTGCCATACTTTGTATGACGCCATTCATAAATCCGCGTCAGCGCATCATGCGGGGAAATGGCTGTGGCATATGGCCGGTCACACGTAAGCGCATCATAGCAGTCAACGATCGCGCCGATTTGTCCAAACTGTGGAATTTGGTCTTTATCCAATCCGTGGATGTAGCCCGAACCGTCGCACCGTTCGTGATGATAGCGCGCAACATCGATCGCGAGTTCTGGGAGTTCGTCAGTATCTAGCAGAATCTGCACGCCCCATGAAACATGACTCTTGACCACTTCGAACTCTTGGTCGTTGAGGCGTTCGGGCTTGCGTAGCAACTCGCTTGGCATCATTGTTTTTCCGATGTCTTGCAGCAGTACGCCTATTCCGAGAGCAGATAGATCATCATCGTCGAGCCCTAGATGGTGACCGAGCACGAGCGCGAAGATGCAAGTACGAACGCTATGCAATGCTGTGTAGTCGTTTTTGTCTTTTAACTGTGCTAAACAAATAAGGCCATTGGGGTTGCGGTGCACGCTAGCGACCATTTCCATTACCACCTTTCGAACGTGGGTGGCATTAATGCGCTTTCCTTGCCTTGCGTCCTCCATGGTTGTGTCGATGACAGCTTTGGCTTCGCGGTAACTACCGCTAACGTTATTGATTTCTTCTTCCAGGTTAGTTTGAAGTTGATAGCCGGAGCCGCCATCACTGGGTGCAGCACCTAACTTCAGGATCTCGAATTGCATCTGTTTTTGATGTTCCGGCGTAAACGGCTTTGAAGGTGGCCATTTGCCGGAAGCAGGGCGGCGGGTAGCGGGAAACAACGTGCTCTCGGCAACGTCAACGTAGACGTGTGTGCAATGACGTTTCAGCTTGTCTATTTGTGTCTGCGAGCGAATTGTCAAGCCGCGAAATAAGGGCGCGCCTTCGAACTGCGGCCGCTCAAGGTCGGTGACATGCATCCCCACCCTCAGCTGTTCGACGGGTATCTTTATCTTCATTAGGATCCGTCTGGGTACCAATAGCACAGCTAATATCTTGTTTTATATGCAACTTTTGAGCCAAAGGGATGAGGGATGGCGCTGTCAGCGCCAGGTTTCGCGTGAATGGTCTGCTAAACAAGGAGTTATAAGGGCTACCCGCTATCGACTTGCGCTTGTAGCGGCGGCACGCTGGCTACCGAAAGTGACTGCTAGCGTCACCTTTCTGCCCGGTAGTGCCCTGCAGTGTCGTCCGTCGGAGTCACGAAGCCGAGCGTGTATTGCATAGACGTGCGCGCCGCGTAACATGAGGTTCGTTGGCTAGTGCTACACCCATCAAAGGTGAAACAATGGGTGTCGGAAAAGTTGAGTTGGTCGGTTCTTCCACCAGGAGTACGGATGCCGCTATTCAAAACGCGATCGCGCGCGCGTCCAAGACGTTGAAACACCTCGACTAGTTCGAGGTTGTCGATGTTCGTGGGCATATTCAGGACGGTGAGATCGCACATTACCAGGTAACGCATAGGTTGGGTTTCGCCTAGGGGAGTGAAAAGCCTTTAAGACTGTATCACATGCGTAGACTTTACACGGCTGCCAATCTTCCTGAAGCTTATATCGTGCTCCAACTGCTGGAGCAAGCAGGTATAGAGGCATGCGTTTTCAATGAGAATGCGCAGGGTGGACTGGGTGAGATTCCGTTTACCCATGCGTACCCGGAGGTCTGGCTGATGGAAGACGTCGACTTGGCGCGCGCCCGCGAAGTGGTGGCTGGCTATGAAAGATCTTCTGCTGAAGGCACTGTGCGTTGCACGGAATGTCGCGAGGAAAACCCAGCTAACTTTCAACTATGTTGGAATTGCGGTGAACAGCTTGCGTGAATTCAGTTTAAAGCTAACCTATTGCGCCATGCTGGTTACCCAATCCGCTAAGCAATAATTACGATTTCCGTTCGCATGGCTCCCAGACAATACCAACTCATCGAGACGCACCTACAGAAGTGTGGGGATAAAGACAGAACCTTGTCATCTATGCCTGTGGCGCTGCACACTTCCCCACGGGCAGCGCGGTTTCTGCCAGGCTCACGTTAACCGCTACGGTACCCTCTACAATCTATCCTACGGGATCATTTCAGCGATTGACATAGGCCCTATTGAGGCCAACCCTGTACGTCATTACCGCCCGGGCACGCAGGTCATGTCTGTAGGCAGCTACGGTTGTAACTTTCGCTGTGGTGGCTGCCACAATCTCGAGATCTCTTCGGGTCTGGACGCGCTCGATGCACTCGCGCGCGGCCAGGCGACAGCAGCGTACGTGGTGCTTCGCTTTGAGGAAGCCAAGGCCGTCCTGAGGTATCGTGTAAACTCGCTTACATGCGAGCGCTTAGTTCTGCCTCAGCCATCACTTTCGTGCGCAGCAGATCGGCGCTGATTTTATGCCAAGGCGTTCGCGCCTCCGAAATAATTTCGGAGAATTGTCTGGAGAATTTTGCGTAGCTGCGAAGATCTCTGTCGGGCAGTGCGTCGGCCGTGGTTTCGACGAACGGTATGAGAACCTCTAGCTTCTGTAACTTCTCGCGCTTTACTCGGATGTCCTCGTCTTCTTCCTTGGACCTAAAGTAGGCATCCGCATTCGTCATCATCGGCTCCATCGCGCGGTTTAGATTCTCGAAGTCCAAACGGAACATTCCGTATGAATGTTGATACAACCTGAACAGATCGAGCATGGTTTGCTTGATGTTTCTGAGCCGCGGGTAGCTATTTAGGCCGGTGCGACATATCGCGTAGACATCCTCATAACGTTGGGCATTAATGCTAGGGAGACCGTCAGTACTTTCGCGCATGTCGGGATTCATTGCCATCTGGCACATCTCCTTTAAATCCGCCAATATTTCATTGATTTCTGATTCCAACATCCGGGATCTTCGCTTGGCGTCTTTAAGGTTGCGCTCGACCTCGCCGTAATCGAACGTCTGAAAAACTTCTTCCTTGATTCTTGCCTCAGCTTCGCCACGCGCGTGTGCACCGAGTTTACCTGACAACCTTGCTTTGAGCCGGGATCTTACGTCCTGCGCAATACGGTATATGTTTGTGCACTTAGCCTCGTGTTCCTTGACGCCAATAAATTTGTCCATGTTGTCGTGCAGCGTCACGATCCGCTCGAGAAAATCTCGAGAAAACGAGAAGAAAGGACCGATGAAGTCACTGTTTTCTTCGGCTGTGATTCGTAAACGATCGAGTTGGTCTCCAAACCCCTCGAGCTTCTGCTCGAGCGTTTCCGCGCTGCGTGAGATACCAGAGAGGATCTTCGAGATGTCGCTAAACGCCTTGTTGATGGTCTTCGTAGTCCTGAGGATTGCAATAAGCTTACGCAGCATGGTTTCCTCGCCGCTGGTCCGCAGGAACAGGGCTTGCAGGCTCTGTTTGGCATCGTTCAACTGTGCCTCTGTCAGCAGGGCGTTCTCCTCGATATAGGCGAGCGTAGTCATGGAGATCAGCGCTTCTTTAAGCTGTGAATCTACAATTTTTTTGGAAGTTGAGGGCATTGCTGACCGGAACCCCTAATCCTATTGAATCACTAATCCAGGAGCAGCGTCTTGTATCGACAGACCTCGCCACTGCCCACGCACGGGATACCGCTTGGGTGGCCCTTTGAGCTTTTGTATATGATAGCATCTTTCCCGGCCTGTACGGCCGCTGACCGCGACTGGCAACGGTTGGCGTTGTAAAGGCGTGCTGGGTTTCCAGTCTAAGTGCTGCCTAACTGGTCAATGACCAGGAGGGGCGATTGCGGCGGCCCGGCTCTTGGCCTTATCCGGCGCGGGACGATGTTCCCCTAAGACGTTGACGGAGTGCGATGATGAAACGCGTCTTATTATTCGTAGCGACCAACATAGCGGTGCTGGTTGTGCTCAGCATAGCGTTGCGGCTACTGGGCATCGAGCGCCTTTTGGACGAACAGGGCGTTGGGCTTGACTACAATGCGTTGCTGATATTCGCTGCCATCCTCGGCTTTAGCGGATCGCTGATTTCCTTGGCAATATCCAAGTGGACGGCGAAGCGTCTCACGGGTGCGCAAGTGATCAAACAACCGAGGAATAACACCGAAGCCTGGTTGTTAGATACCGTGAAGCGTCAGGCCCAGCGTGCCGGTATCGGTATACCCGAGGTTGCAATCTACGATGCCCCAGATATGAACGCGTTCGCCACAGGCGCACGGCGCAACCATGCGCTTGTGGCCGTGAGCACAGGGTTGTTGCGAGTCATGGAGCGAGATGAAGTGGAGGCAGTGCTAGCACATGAAATTACCCATGTGGCTAACGGGGACATGGTGACGTTGGCTCTTATCCAAGGTGTGGTCAATACGTTCGTCATCTTCTTGTCCCGAGTAATCGGGCATGTCGTGGACCGAGCGGTGTTCAAGACCGAACGTGGGCATGGCCCCGCATTCTGGATTACCACCATCATTGCTCAAATCGTGCTGGCCGTGTTGGCGAGCGTAATCGTCATGTGGTTTAGTCGGCAGCGCGAATTCCGTGCCGATGCCGGTGGGGCTAAGCTTGCGGGGACCGATAAGATGATCGCGGCGCTCGCACGGTTGAAGGCGGGTGTGCAACAACCGCACCTGCCAGATCAAATGGCTGCCTTTGGGATTTCGGGAGGCATCGGCAAAGGTTTCAGGCGCTTGTTTATGTCACACCCGCCGTTAGACGAGCGTATCGCGGCGTTACAGCAAGCGGGGGTGTAGACGCGCTTCGGTCGTCAGGAGGTGCACAGCGGCATGGCCAGCGCCTGTAATATATCTCCACTGCGGCGGTCTTGGATAAATACGACGACACCCAACTCCTCGGCCTTCCAGTGCTTTGGCAGACGCAAGCGCTGTCGCAGGTGCGCACCGGTTTCGGAGGTGGTGCGCAATGGGCCAATAAATTCGCGGGCGACGAAGTCGTGGTGCAGCGTGCGGCCGGCATTTTCGCCCGCGCGCACGGCCCGGGTAAGCTCATTTTCGTAGATCACGACATACGTGTTGGTGCCACGTCCGCGTGCTGCATCTGACACGACAGTCTCGCCGCTTATCTCAAGGCGATCGGGCACACTGTATCGCAGCGTCATGCGAATGTGCGCCTGTGGCTCGGTGGCGTTGATGCGATCTATTGCCTCATTCGCCCGGCGCCAACGGCTCCAGGAGCGAAAATCCCTACCGTTTAGAACAAACTGCGGCGTGTAAATCGTTCCCAGACCATTGATCGCTGCCACGCTACGCTGGCGTTTGGTGAACTTCTGTTGCGAAAATGGGTCTTGCCAGCCGAGGTAATTCCAGTAGTCGACGTGCAGCGCCAGCGGAATCACTCGATCAGCCGTGAGACCGCGCAGCGGCAATTCGCGCAACCATTTGTCAGCGGGCGGGCAGCTGCTGCACCCCTCGGAGGTATATAGTTCGAGCAGGGCCACTTTACGGTTGCCGCTCGCCGCAGAGCACTCGGTCGTCTTGGCGGCATGGGCATAGGCAGGCAATAACAACACTCCAGTCATAAAGAGTGATAGCAAACGCATGGGCATGTTCTCCGGCATGGGGTTTTATAAGTCATTGTGGCATCGGATCGCGCCTCTGTAAAAGGCCCCGGGAGGCAATGACAGGAATCACCCATCTCTGGTATGGATTATGGAGTTGCGCAATGGATCAAAATAGGCGAAGAAGGTGTACAAGTTGGGTGGAACTGGCAGGGAGATCACCGGTCGGAGAAGTAGACTTGCTTTCTGCCGACGAAATTCGCAAAAAAAGACTAACCTCTAGAAGAAGGACATAAGCCCATGTTGCTTATAAAACCGACACCGAACATCAAGAGTTCTGAAATTACCGACAAAGCGCTTTTTTTTCAGCGGCGACGCTTTCTCCGCAACGCCGCATTGACAGCCGCCACTGGGTTGCTCGCCCCAAGCTTGCTTATCCCGCAGAGCGCGCGCGCAGGTGCAAAGCTGGAAAACGTGCGCAAGAGCGCGTACCGAGTGGATGAGAAATTGACGTCATATGAGGATATAACTACGTACAACAATTTTTACGAGTTCGGATCGGATAAACGTTCTCCGGCGAAGCTGGCTCATAAGATGAAAACGCGCCCCTGGACGATTACGGTCGAGGGCGAGGTCAACAAACCTGGGGTTTACGATGTGGATGATTTCATCAAACCCCATGCGCTAGAGGAGCGTGTCTACCGACTTCGTTGCGTGGAAGCCTGGTCGATGGTGATTCCGTGGGTTGGATTTCCGCTGGCCGACGTCATCAAGCGTTTCGAGCCAAGCTCACGGGCAAAATATGTAGCGTTCGAGACGCTCCATGATCCAAAACAGATGCCAGGCCAGCGTCCTGGTCTCTTCGGCGGCGGCCTGGATTGGCCTTACCAGGAGGGTCTACGCATGGACGAGGCAATGCATCCCTTGACCCTTATGGCCGTCGGTCTTTACGGTGAGGTGTTGCCTAACCAGAACGGTGCGCCGCTACGGTTGGTGGTGCCGTGGAAGTATGGTTTCAAGAGTATCAAGTCTATCGTGACGATGCGCTTTGTAGAAAAACAGCCACGCAACACCTGGAACATAGCAGCGCCGGGGGAGTACGGGTTTTACTGCAATGTGAACCCGAATGTCAACCATCCCCGATGGAGTCAAAAGCACGAACGTCGGATTGGCGTAGACACATTGTTTTCGCCGAAACGTAAAACTCTTATGTTCAACGGCTACGCCGATCAGGTGGCGTCCTTATATGCAGGGATGGACTTGAAGAAACACTATTAGAACAAATGCCGACAAATCCCCAAACGGCTATAGCCGCGCGCAGATGGCAGGGCCCCGGTTCAATCACACAAGTTCAGTGGGTACGCTGGATCGCGAAACCGATCATTTTTGTCCTGAGCTTAGTACCGTTAGCGTGGTTAGTGTGGAATGGCGTGGCCGACGATCTCGGTGCAAATCCGGTAGAAACGATTCGCCGGTACACGGGTGATTGGACTCTGCGGTTTGTGCTTATCGCCCTGGCGGTCACGCCGTTACGCCGCATAACTGGCTGGAATGCGATTATCCGTGTACGGCGAATGCTGGGTTTGTTTGCGTTCTTTTATGCCTGTCTGCACTTCATAAGCTATATCTGGCTCGATCAGTTTTTCATGTGGGAGGCGATTATCGAGGACGTGCTCGAGCGTCCTTACATCACCGTGGGTGTCCTGAGTTTCCTCCTGCTCATCCCCTTGGCGGTCACGTCGACGAACGGCATGGTCAGACGTCTGGGCGGGCGACGCTGGCAGCGCCTGCACCGGCTCGTGTATATCATCGCCATTGGTGGCGTTATCCACTTTTTCTGGCTGGTCAAGAGTGATATCTCGGAGCCGGTAATCTACGGTGTGTTGCTCGCCTTGCTGCTCGGCTATAGACTGCTGTGGTCCCTCCGCAAGGCTGGGCGTGAGCGGGCAACGGGTAACGCCTAGGCGGCCCCCCGCTTATTTGCGCCCGTCGTTCCCACGCCGCTCGGGACTTGAAAAGTGACGCCCCCGCACTGATATTAGCTACTAGTTCCACCTTGGTTTCCGGTGGGAAAATTGCTACTGGGCCAGTGCGGACGATTTAACCGGCGATTATCGATTGGTTACAATGGGGCAGGCGCCGAGTTCACATCTCTAACTGCCAGACAGTCAGCTGCGGTTTCGCCTGAGAAGAGGTATTGGTTTTGCAGCAGCTACACGGTACCACGATTCTTTCTGTTCGCAAGGACAATAAGGTTGTTCTCGGAGGCGATGGTCAGGTGTCCGTGGGCAATACGATCATGAAGGGCAACGCCCGAAAGGTGCGCCGGCTTTACAAGGACCAGGTAATAGCCGGATTTGCAGGCGGTACGGCAGACGCGCTTACGCTGTTCGAGCGCTTTGAAGGAAAGCTCGAGCAACACCAGGGCCAGCTTGTGCGCGCGGCGGTGGAATTGGCGAAGGACTGGCGTACTGATCGGTTGTTGCGACGTCTCGAGGCGATGCTTGCGGTTGCGGACAAGAGCGCGTCATTGGTCATCTCCGGCAATGGCGATGTCATTGAGCCGGACCAGGGCTTGATCGCGATCGGCTCTGGCGGACCGTTTGCGCAGGCGGCTGCGCGCGCACTCCTGGACAACACCGAGCTCGACGCACGGACCATTGTGGAGAAGGGACTCGCCATTGCCGCCGACATCTGTGTGTTTACCAACCGCAACGTAACTATTGAAGAGCTGAATACCTAAGTTGTGCCTATGTCGGAAATGACACCGCGGGAGATCGTCCAGGAACTGGACAAGCATATCATCGGTCAGACCGCAGCGAAGCGCGCGGTGGCAGTGGCTCTGCGCAACCGTTGGCGGCGCGCCCAGGTACCAGATGAAGATCTGCGTAACGAGATTGTGCCGAAGAATATCTTGATGATCGGACCCACCGGTGTCGGCAAGACGGAAATCGCACGGCGGTTGGCGAGACTCGCGAATGCACCATTTATCAAAGTGGAGGCGACGAAGTTCACGGAGGTCGGTTACGTCGGGCGAGAAGTAGACTCTATCATCCGTGATTTGGTGGATATGGCGGTCAAGATGACCCGTATGCAGGAGATGGAGAAGGTACGCCAGCGAGCGGAGGACGCGGCTGAGGATCGAATCTTGGATGTATTGCTGCCGCCTGCACGCGACATGGGTTTTGCCGTTGGCGGAGACGCCGCGAAGGTGGGGAGTGACGGCGCAGGACGCCAGCGCTATCGCAAGAAACTGCGAGAAGGTGAACTGAGCGACCAGGAAATCGAGATCGAGCTTAGCGTGCCCAATGTCGGCGTGGAGATCATCGCACCGCCCGGCATGGAGGAGATGACAAGCCAGTTGCAGGGCCTGTTTCAGAATATGGGCGGACGCCGGACGCGCCCACGTAAGGTAAAGATCAAGGAAGCGAAGAAACTACTGACGGAGGAAGAGGCGGCGCGCATGATTAACGAGGAGGACATCAAGGCGGGCGCCGTCGAGCGCGTCGAGCAGCATGGTATTGTCTTCTTGGACGAGCTCGACAAGATCGTTGGACGCTCCGATACTCGGGGTCCAGACGTATCACGCGAGGGTGTGCAGCGCGATCTATTGCCGCTGGTCGAAGGCTGCACCGTTACCACGAAATATGGCATGGTAAAGACCGACCACATTTTGTTTATCGCCTCCGGGGCATTTCATCTTGTCAAACCGTCTGACCTGATTCCCGAGCTCCAGGGCCGCTTGCCGATCCGGGTGGAACTTGATCCGCTAACGACCGAGGACTTCGTGCGGATTCTGACAGAACCCGACGCGTCGCTGACAGAACAGTACATCGCGCTAATGGCTGTAGACGGCCTGGAAGTTGTTTTTTCTGAGGACGGTGTGCGGCGCACCGCCGAGGTGGCGTGGCAAGTCAATGAAAAGACCGAGAATATTGGTGCACGTCGTTTACATACAGTCATGGAACGATTGCTCGAGACGGTTTCGTTTGAAGCCGCCGATCGCTCGGGCGAACGCATCACGGTAGACCATGCCTATGTGGATGCGCATCTCGCGGACTTAGCCGGTAATGAGGATCTCGCCCGGTATATCTTGTGAGACCTGGCGACGATTCTTGAAAAATCTTTCGACTACCCCTATCTCCCAACAGCCGAGACTTTAGCCAGTTTTGGCAAACTGGTGAAAGGGTGTGTTACGGGATCACAGTTGAAATGCCGCTAGCGCATCCCCATATGCAAAGTAGCGAAAGCAGTTGCCACAAGTGGGCGAACATTTTCACTAAACAGGAGGTGCAATCATGACAAGCTTGATACCCAGGATTGCCAGCCGTAATGCGTTGCGAGGGCTGGAGAGTGATTTTGATGACATCTTTGAGGGTTTCTTTCGGCCCCTGCGTACTTTCGAACCAGCGGTCGGCCGTGACGTAGTCCCCGCCGTCGATGTCAACGAAGATGAGAACCAATATGTGATTCGCGCCGAGTTACCCGGCGTCAAGAAAGACGATATCGAGGTAACTCTGGAAGATGGCGTGTTGACCATTAGCGGTGAGACCAAGAGCGAGACCGAAGAGAAGAAGGGTGAGCGTGTGATTCGGCAGGAACGCCGCTATGGAAAATATGCGCGCAGGCTCAGGCTTGGTACGCAGGTCGATGAGGCGAGGACCAAGGCGAGCTACAAGGACGGCGTGCTCGAGTTGGTATTGCCGAAGGCGGAGGCCGTGAAGCCAAAGCGCATCGCCGTAGATGTGGGCTAACACGTCTAACACCAATAGAGAAGGCCGCTAACAGCGGCCTTTTTTTGCCTCTCACCCCCACCCCTTCCTCACCCCCACCCCTTCCCTCCCCCATAAAGGGGGAGGGAGTCCAGGACTTCACTTTTCTAGTTGCTTCGGAAGAGACGAGCTTTCCACGCAAGAGCTCAGACACGGTTGCCGGCACACGCTTACGCGTGGGGACGTTGTACAATACAAACTTCCGCGTCCGGGCACTGATTGCGCTGGGGACGCGTGGAGGCATTTGGTATGCAACGATCAACGCCGCCCTCCCCACTCGTTGGGGAGGGCCGGGGAGGGGCAATGTCCGCACTCGAACGCGCACAGATCCTGATAGAGGCGCTGCCTTACATCCAGCGATTCTCGGGCAAGACCATCGTCATCAAGTATGGCGGTAACGCGATGGTTGATGAAAACCTGAAGCAGGGGTTTGCGCGGGATGTCGTCTTAATGAAACTCGTCGGTATGAATCCCGTGATTGTGCACGGTGGTGGTCCACAGATCGGCGAGTTCTTGCAACGTATCGGCAAGGAAAGTCGTTTTGTCGACGGCATGCGCGTTACAGACCGCGAGACCATGGATGTCGTCGAGATGGTCCTTGGCGGTTTGGTGAACAAAGAGATTGTCAGTCTCATCAACCAGCACGGGGGTAAGGCGGTAGGCTTGTCTGGCAAAGATAGCGGCTTGATCCGCGCCAAGAAGCTCGTGATGGAGCACAGCGGGAATGCCCAAACCCTACCGAGTGAGATCGTCGACATTGGCCATGTGGGTCAAGTGCTCGCGATCGACCCGGAGCTTGTAGCCTTACTCGATACACGCGACTTCATACCGGTCATTGCACCCATTGGTGTTGGTGAGGACGGCCAAACGTACAACATCAATGCCGATTCGGTGGCGGGTAAGCTGGCCATCACCCTAAGCGCCGAAAAGCTGATTCTGCTCACGAATACTCCGGGGATTCTTAGTAAACAGGGCAACCTGTTAACCGGTCTGTCAGCGAGCGAAATCAACGATCTCATTCGCGATGGCACTATTCACGGGGGGATGCTGCCGAAGGTTCGTTGTGCACTGGATGCGGTCGCAAGCGGTGTACCGGCGGCGACCATCGTTGACGGGCGCGTTGATCATGCGGTGCTGCTGGAGATCTTTACTGATCAGGGTGTGGGTACGCAGATCAAATCGTAGGGCGAATATTTGTGTCGGCCGCTTCTCGACCGCTGTTCCCGACGCGGTTCTACCTCGGCAACTGCTCCTGCGTTGCCCTACCTCCTGCATCCCTGCAGTCGTCCTCCATCTGACCGCCAGGGATGGCGGGAATGCAAAAGGATTGTAAGGAACAAT
>JBHIDJ010000053.1:0-17614 GCA_046760105.1 Acidiferrobacterales bacterium
CGCATGGATGTAGCCGCCGAACACGGGTGACAGAACCGGTATCTTTTCCGCGCGCACCAGTCCGACGATGAACCCCAGCAGGCTGCCGCAGATAATCGTGATGAGCGAGATCTTGAAGGTCACCCACAGGCCTGCCACGAGAAAAGGCATGGTGGACCGGATCACGTCGATCATCGGCTCACTTCCTCAGGCATAGGCACCACCCAGCTTGCGCTGGGCGTAGTTCGACAACAAGAACATCAAATAGTAGATCACCAGATAGCAGGCGGCGACCGTCAGAAAGGCCTCGTTGGGCATCAGTCGTTCATTAAGCACGGTCAAGCCTGCACCGACCAGCTCGAACACGCCGATGAAGCTCACCAGCGAGCTGTCCTTGATCAGCACCGCCGTTTGACCGAGTAACGGCGGCACCACCCGGGCGAAGGCCTGGGGCAGGACGATGTAGCGCATGCGCTGCGCATAGGTCATGCCCACGGACATCGCGCCCTCGACCTGCCCACGCTCAATGGACTCGATGCCGGCGCGGATAATCTCGCTCATGAAGGCCCCGGCGTTGAACCCCAGGGCGAGAATGCCGCCCTCCAACTCGGTGAGGCGGCGGTCCAGAAGCGGCAAAGCCGGAAGCGCGAAGTAGATCAGGTAAATCTGCACCAGAAGCGGGGTCGAGCGGATGGCCGCGATATAACCGGCCGAGATGTTTCGCAACGCGGCGCGGCCCGACAGGCTCATGATGGCGGTGATGGTGCCGAGGACCAGAGACAGCACCAGCGCCACCAGGGATATCCCCATGGTGGACAGCACGCCGCGGCCGAATTCCGGCAAGTACTGCGCGACTACGCGGAAATTGTAAAAGTCGAGAAACCAGTCCATGCCGAGAGCCGACACAGCACAGCGACACCCTTGGGGCCTTGCCGGGTACGGCAAGGCCCCAAGGTCTCAAACCGGAGAATCGAATCTAGGCCCTAGTGGTCCTTTTTCCACGCCGGGCCGCGCATCCAGTAATCAGCCAGCGCCTCGAGACGCCCGTCGTTGCGGATCAACATGAAGTAGTTATCCAACCACCGCAACAAATGTGTTTCCTCCGGCCGGGTCGCAAAGCTGAGCGGCCAGCGCTTAGGGGCACCCTCTAGAACATGAAAGTCCGGGTACTCGAGCATATAACCTGCGGCAGACGCCTGATCGTTGATGCCTGCATCCGCCCGGTCCGCCGCCACCGCCTGGGCGACGGCCGGCCCGCCGCCGGCGAATTCCTTAATTGTGGCCACCGAGCATTTTTCCTTGAGCAAGCCGACGTTGCTGCTGCCCTGGACAACCGCGACGGTCACACCCTTCTTGCACGCGTCCTGCCATTTCATGAAGGGTTTGCTCTTCTTGGCGTAGAGCACCACATCACTGTAGAGGTAAGGCTCAGTGAAGCTCAGCACCAGGGTACGCTTCGCGTTCGGCGTCATGTCGGCGGCGAGGAAGTCAGCCTTGCCCGACTTCACGGCCGGAATCAGGCCCTTCCAGTCGTAATCAAGCATCTTGAGCTCGACGCCCATATCCTTGGCCATCATCTTGATGACCTCCACCGCGAACCCGGTGCGCTTGCCGTCTTTGTCCACGAAGCTAACCGGGGGACCCTGGGTCTGCACGGCCACCCGCAGCTCGCCGCGTTTCACGATGTCTTGAAGCACGTCGGCACTGGCCTGGTTCAGGGCCAAGAACGCGAGCCCCACGATAACGCTGGCCAAGCCGAGTAGTCGTTTCAGTATTCTCATGTCGCTCTCCTCCGTTTTGCGTGTTTGACTGTCGTCCTCCTAGCCGACCCACAGCCCTCTCTTTGTGGGCGTCACAGCCCCGTGACTCGCCTGATGTATACCATACGCATCGGGACTCGTCCATGAACCTCCCAAGCGCGCACAGCCTACAGGATCTGGCTCAGGAAAGTTCGCAGGCGTTCCTCCTTGGGATTTTCGAAGAAGCTCTGGGGATTGCCCTCCTCTATAAGGACGCCGTCATCCATGAACAGCATGCGGTCGCACGCTTTCCGGGCGAATCCCATCTCATGGGTGACCACCATCATGGTCAGGCCTTCCGCCGCCAGCTCTTCCATCAGCGCGAGCACGCCGCCCACGGTCTCGGGATCCAACGCCGAGGTGGCTTCGTCGAACAACATGATTTTCGGATCCATGGCCAGCGAACGGGCGATGGCAACCCGCTGCTGCTGCCCGCCCGAGAGCTGGCTCGGGTAGCTGTTACCCATGGCGGCGATGCCGACGCGTTCCAGGAAACGGCTGGCGTTCGCTTCAGCCTCTTTGTTTGAGCGCTTGAGCACGACGGTCTGTGGGAGCGTGACGTTTTCCAGCGCTGTCTTGTGCTGAAACAAGTTGAAGTGCTGGAACACCATGCCCACCCGTTGGCGCAGTTGATTCAGGTTGGTCTTCGGATCGGTGATGTCCACACCATTGATAACAATGCGCCCGCTGTCGACGGTCTCGAGACCGTTAAGGGTGCGCAACAGCGTGCTCTTGCCTGACCCGCTGGGTCCGATGACCACCAGCACCTCACCTTTGTCAACGTGGTTGCTAACGTTTTGCAGGGCCTTGACCGGCTCCCGACCTGGAACGGTAAAGGTTCTGGAGATGTTTTCGATCTCCACAATCGGTGTCGAGCCCGTCATTTGCCTATGCTGCTCCTTACAGGTCGCTGTCGGGACGCCTGTCACCTGCGTCGACCACCTCCCCGCCGCCCAGCGCCTCCACTCGACCGCCTGTAGCTGTTGGACCTTTGATGGCCGCGTTCACGGGCACTGGCGCTGCGGTTCAGATCGCTGGTACCACTTCCGCTGGGCCGGGAAAAGTTATTATTAGGTTGGGGACATTATGACCGCAGTCCCCATTTGTAGCGAATTCCGCAGACGAGACCTGACTGCTCCATGCGTTGCTCTACCTCCTACGTCCGTGTAGTCGTGGTTCGAAGCCAGGATGTCGGCGGTTCGCGAGGAACGAAAAACCAGCCTCGGCCGTTTGCGAGCCTTGTGGCCCAGTTCCTCCTTTTAATAATACGTCAATCATCGCAGCCCAGTTAAGCAACCAATTCTATAAGCCTCTCGAGAAGCGCCTGCTGTTTTTGAACCTCTTTGCGCCTTGACATCTCTGCGTTAGGCAGTGGCTTTAGACCTGCTCGAGCTCGATCAATGTACCGCAAAAGTCCTTGGGATGCAGGAATAGTACCGGTTTGTTGTGTGCCCCAATCTTGGGCTCGCCGTCGCCGAGGATGCGCGCGCCTGCTTTTTCTAAGCGAGTACACGCAGCGCGAATGTCATCGACTTCGTAACAGACATGATGAATGCCGCCAGAAGGATTACGCTTGAGAAATTTTTCGATCGGCGAGTCGCCACCCAACGGATGCAGTAGTTCGATCTTGGTATTCGGCAGTTCGACGAACACCGTTGTCACGCCGTGTTCGGGGAGATCAATCGGGTCAGAGACGCGCGCGCCCAGGATATTGCGATAGACGGCGCTCGCGCCGTCGAGATCCGGCACGGCGATCGCGATGTGATTTAACTTACCGATCATCTTCCCCTCCTACCCCCTCCCCCTGGCCCCTCCCACAAGGAAAAGGGGGAGCCCCCACCCTATCCCTCCCCCATAAAGGGGGAGGGAATGTTGGTCATGGGGGTTTTAAGTTTACTCTTTATGGCGTTGTTTAAGAAAAATATCCAGTAGTTCACGCGCCGCGACAGTGGGCGGTGTGCGACCTTTGGTTACTGCGGCCTCGAGCTTGGATACGCGGCTACGAACCTTGGGATCGTCTTTCAAAGTCGCGATGAGATTCTCCGCCGTCTCGGCCCACATCCAGGCGCGGGCCTGCTCGCCATGACGGGTGGCGAGCTCCCCACTTTTGGATAGCGCTTCGTGATAGCGCAGGATAGTGGCCCACGCTTCGGCGATGCCGACGCCGGTGAGGGCAGAGCATGTCTTCACCGGCACTGTCCAACTCGCTGAACGCGGATGAATCAGTCTGAGCGCGTTCGCATATTCCGCCGCCGCGCGCTGCGCGGCTGCGTCCAGTTCGCCGTCGGCTTTGTTGACGAGCACGAGGTCCGCCAACTCGACGATACCGCGTTTCATCCCCTGCAGTTCGTCGCCACCGCTCGGCAGCAACAGCAAGATAAAGACGTCAGTCATATCGGCGACCGCCGTTTCCGATTGGCCGACACCGACAGTCTCGACGATCACGACATTAAAACCGGCCGCTTCACACACGAGTATCGTTTCTCGGGTGTGCCGGGCGACACCGCCGCGGGTCTCGCCCGCCGGCGAGGGGCGAATGAAGGCCTCCGCTCGGCGCGATAACTCTTGCATGCGTGTCTTGTCACCAAGAATGGAGCCACCACTCAGTGCAGATGAGGGATCAATCGACAATACCGCAACGCGATGGCCATCATCGATGACATAGTTGCCGAGCGCCTCGATAAACGTCGATTTGCCGACCCCGGGCACACCCGTGATACCGATGCGGATCGATTGACCGGTGTACGGCGCTAGCTGTTCAAGTAAGATCGAAGCCGCGGCACGGTGTTCCGCGTGTGTCGATTCGATCAAGGTGATCGCCCGCGCGAGGGCGCGCCGGTCACCCGATCGCACCACCTCAGCGAGCGATCCGGCGTTTTGTCTCGGCTCGATGTGTCGTGCCCGCTTACCCTTCATTCAAACTCGATAATGGGTTGATCAACAGCAAGGCTGTCACCCGGCGAGGCCAGGATCTTGGCGACGACGCGGTCGTCTTCCGCGCGTAAGACGTTTTCCATCTTCATCGCCTCGACCACCGCAACTTCCTCGCCTGCTTTTACTTCCCGACCCTCTTCAACCGAGACCCGGACAAGCAAACCCGGCATGGGCGAGAGTAGGTATTTATACGTATCGGGTGGTGGCTTATCGAGCATGAAGGCATTCAACTCGGCTGCGCGTGGTGTCAACACCAAAGCATCGGCCTGGGAGCCGCGATGATACAACCGGTACTTGTGATTCACGCGCTCCACCTGCACACAAATTGACATATCGTTGACACTGCCACGGAACAAAGGTTCGCCGAACTGCCAGTCACTTCGCACCTCATACGACTCGCCGCCGTAAACCACCTCATGGCCACCGTCGATGGGAGTCGCAGTCACGGCGTTATTCTCGCCACCCATAACCACCACCCAGTCATGCCCTACCTTTCTCTCATGCCCAGGCAATTGACCACTAATTTGAGCGGCACGGTCAAGAAAACGACGATGCATAGCGGCCGCGACCGAGATCAGTAATGCCGGATCCTCATGCGGGACATCGGCGGGATGAAAGCCCTGAGGGTACTCCTCGGCAATCAGATTGGTGCTGAGGCGTCCCGCGATAAAACGAGGATGCACCATGAGTGCTGCCAGGAACGCCATGTTGTGCGACACACCACGAATGTAGAACTCGTCGAGCGCGCTACACATATGTGCAACCGCCTGATCACGCGTGGTCCCGCAGGTGATCACTTTCGCAATCATCGGATCGTAGTACATAGACACCTCGCCACCTTCATAGACACCGGTATCCACGCGCACAAAGTTACTTTCGGTCGGCGGCATGTAACGCACTAAACGTCCGATGGACGGCAAGAAATTACGAAACGGGTCCTCCGCATAGACGCGTGCCTCAATAGCCCAACCGTTTAATTTCACGTCCCTTTGGGAGATGCGCAACTTCTCGCCCGCAGCAATACGGATCATCAGTTCCACCAGGTCGAGGCCCGTGATCAACTCGGTGACTGGATGCTCAACTTGGAGGCGTGTGTTCATCTCGAGAAAGTAGAAGTTGCGCTTCGAATCAACGATGAACTCCACCGTGCCGGCCGACTGATACTCCACCGCCTTTGCCAACGCGACCGCCTGCCCGCCCATGGCCTTACGCGTTGCTTCGTCGAGAAACGGTGATGGCGCCTCCTCGATGACCTTCTGGTGGCGCCGTTGGATGGAACATTCGCGCTCGCCGAGATACACGATGTTGCCGTGACTATCGCCGAGCACCTGGATCTCGATGTGGCGTGGTTCTTCGATGAACTTCTCTACAAAAACCCGATCATCGCCAAAGCTGGACCTGGCCTCACTGGTCGCCCGCTCAAAACCATCGCGACACTCGTCGTCGTTCCAGGCGATACGCATACCTTTGCCACCGCCACCGGCGCTCGCCTTGAGCATGACCGGATAACCGATGCCGCGCGCGATCTTTACTGCTTGCGCTGCATCTTTGATCGCATCGGGGTGGCCGGGAATGGTGTTGACGCCAGCGTCCTTGGCCAACTTCTTGGACGTGATCTTATCGCCCATGGCACGGATCGCGCGCATTCCGGGGCCGATGAATACGACCCCTTGTTTCATCAGCGCCTGCGCAAACGCCGCGTTCTCCGCCAAGAACCCATAGCCCGGGTGCACCGCCTCGGCCCCCGTATCTTTGCAGGCCTTGACGAGGGTCTCGATCATCAAGTAACTCTCTGCCGAGGGCGGTGGGCCGACACAGACGGCTTCATCGGCCATCTGCACGTGCAGCGCATCCTGATCCGCCTCCGAATAGACCGCGACGGTCTTAATGCCCATCCTGCGTGCGGTCTTGATAACTCGGCAGGCGATCTCGCCCCGATTGGCGATAAGGATCTTGGTGAACGGTAGTACGTCTACAGCGGGATGTTGCTGTGCTTGCGCCACGGGTTTTCCTGTTTCTTGTCCTTCAACATGGCCAGTGAGCGGCAGATCCGCTTACGAGTATAGCGAGGCAAGATAACGTCATCGATAAAGCCACGACTTCCGGCAATGAACGGATTGGCGAACTTGGTCCGGTATTCCTCCGTACGCTGGGCGATCTTTTCGACGTCACCGATATCCTTGCGAAAGATGATCTCCACTGCACCTTTTGGCCCCATCACCGCGATCTCGGCGCTCGGCCAAGCAAAGTTCACGTCGCCGCGTAGGTGCTTGGAGCTCATCACGTCGTAGGCGCCGCCATAGGCCTTGCGCGTGATCACCGTCACTTTCGGCACCGTCGTCTCGGCGAAGGCAAAAAGCAGCTTCGCGCCATGTTTGATAATGCCGCCATACTCCTGGGCGGTGCCAGGCATGAATCCCGGCACGTCCACAAAAGTCAGGATCGGGATGTTAAACGCATCGCAAAAGCGCACGAACCGTGCCCCTTTGATGGAGGAATTGATGTCCAGGCACCCTGCCAACACCATAGGCTGGTTGGCGACGATGCCGACGGTCGAGCCCTGCATGCGTGCAAAGCCCACGATAATGTTTTTCGCATGTTCCGGCTGAATCTCAAAGAACTCCGTATCATCGACAACCTTGAATATCAGCTCCTTCATATCGTAGGGCTTGTTGGGATTATCGGGCACGAGCGTGTCCAAGGAAGGCTCCGTACGATCGGCACTGTCGGGTGTCGGTCTGACCGGCGGCTTCGATGTGTTGTTCGGCGGCAGAAAATCGATGAATCGGCGTAGCATCAGCAGCGCCTCGACATCATTGTCGAACGCGCGGTCGGCCACACCGGAACGGGTGGAATGGGTGACGGCGCCACCGAGCTCCTCGTGTGTCACCTCTTCTTGAGTGACGGTCTTCACAACCTCGGGGCCGGTGACAAACATGTAGGAGCTGTTCTTGACCATGAAAATAAAATCGGTCATCGCCGGTGAGTACACCGCGCCACCCGCGCACGGTCCCATGATCATCGAGATCTGCGGCACCACACCCGAAGCCAGTACGTTTTTCTGAAACACGTCGGCGTAACCGGCGAGCGAGGCCACGCCTTCTTGAATGCGCGCACCACCGGAGTCGTTCAGGCCGACGATCGGCACACCGACCTCGAGCGCGCGGTCCATGATCTTGACCATCTTCTCGGCATGCGCCTCGGATAGCGAGCCGCCGAAGACGGTAAAGTCCTGGCTGAACACAAACACGAGCCGGCCGTTGACCGTGCCGTAGCCGGTCACGACGCCATCACCCGGCACACGTTGCTCGGCCATGCCGAAGTCGCTACACCGATGTTCGACAAACATGTCCCACTCCTCGAAGCTGTCGGGGTCGAGCAGCAGTTCAATACGCTCACGTGCCGTGAGTTTGCCTTTGGCATGCTGCGTATCGATGCGATGCTGGCCCCCGCCGAGGCGTGCGGCAGCACGTTTTTCTTCAAGTTGACGGATGATGTCTTGCACGCGTCCCCCCTGTCCTGTCACGTCGACCTAAACTCGCCGACACGTGTGGATCGAGGTCTTGCACTAGGCGGCGAGTCGATGGCGTTTGATCAGCTTGAGAATCTCCCCGGCAGCAACGGGTATGTTAGTGCCGGGTCCGTAAATGGCGGAAACACCCTTGTCTAACAACGTATCGTAGTCCTGCGGTGGAATCACGCCGCCACAGATGACCAGAATCTCCTCTGCGCCTTCGCGCTTGAGCTCATTAACCAGCTGCGGTACGAGCGTTTTGTGCCCGGCCGCCTGCGACGACACGCCGACAACATGAACGTCGTTCTCAATGGCCTCACGCGCCGCCTCTTCCGGGGTCTGGAACAGCGGACCGATATCGACGTCGAAGCCGATGTCGGCAAACGCAGTGGCGATGATCTTTGCACCCCGATCGTGTCCGTCCTGGCCGAGCTTGGCAACCAACATGCGCGGCCGGCGCCCTGCTTCGACGGCGAACGCCTCGACCTCTTGCTTGATCTTGGCGAAGCCTTCATCGCCCTCATAGGCGGAGCCGTAGACACCGGCGACCGAATGAACCACCGCGCGATGGCGGCTGAACACCTTCTCGAGCGCGTCGGAGATCTCGCCGACCGTGGCTCGTGCACGCGCCGCCGCGATCGAGAGTGCGAGCAAGTTTCCGGAACGCTTAGCCGCCGCGTCAGTCAGCGCATCAAGGGCCGTGCGACAGGCCGTCTCATTGCGACCCGCACGCACCGCTCTTAGCCGTTTGATCTGCGCCTCTCGGACCGCCGTGTTATCGATGTCCAGAATATCGACCTCGTCCGCCTCAGGTGGCTGATACTTGTTCACACCAACGATGACCTCCTCGCCCCGGTCGATTCGCGCCTGTCGGCGTGCGGACGACTCCTCGATGCGTTGTTTCGGCATGCCGGATTCCACCGCCTTAGTCATGCCACCCATCTGTTCGACCTCGTCGATCAGTTTTCGCGCTTCCTTCGCTAGCGATACGGTGAGGCTCTCAAGATAATAAGACCCGGCGAGCGGATCGATGACCTTCGTGAGGCCACCCTCCTCACGCAGGATAAGCTGCGTGTTGCGGGCAACTCGCGCGGAAAACTCGGTCGGCAACGCTAACGCTTCGTCAAACGCATTCGTGTGCAACGACTGGGTGCCACCCAGTACCGCCGCCATCGCCTCAATTGTTGTACGAATAATGTTGTTGTACGGATCTTGCGCGGCGAGGCTGACACCGGAGGTCTGGCAGTGCGTGCGTAGCATCAGCGAGCGCGGATCTTTCGGCTGGAACAGCTCCGCCATAAGGGTCGCCCAAAGCAGGCGCGCGGCGCGAAGCTTCGCCACCTCCATAAAAAAGTTCATGCCAATACCAAAGAAGAACGAAAGCCGCGGCGCAAAATCGTCCACGTCGGGACCGGTCGAGCGCGCCGCGCGGACGTACTCGATGCCGTCAGCCAAGGTGAACGCGAGTTCCTGCACGCACGTCGCGCCGGCCTCCTGCATGTGATAACCGGAGATCGAAATCGGATTAAACTTCGGTATGTGGCTCGCCGTGTACCCGATGATGTCGGCCACGATGCGCATGGATGGTTCCGGCGGGTATATATAAGTGTTCCGGACCATGAACTCCTTCAGGATATCGTTCTGAATAGTGCCCGAAAGCTTGTCCGGCGTGACACCTTGTTCCTCGGCTGCCACGACGTACATCGCCATCACCGGCAGTACCGCCCCGTTCATCGTCATCGACACCGACATCCGGTCGAGCGGGATGCCATCGAACAAGATCTTCATGTCCTCGACAGTATCGATGGCAACACCGGCCTTACCGACATCGCCGACGACGCGCGGGTGGTCGGAATCGTAACCCCGGTGGGTGGCCAGATCGAACGCGACGGACAGCCCGGTCTGTCCGGCCGCCAGATTCTTGCGGTAGAACGCGTTCGATTCCTCAGCCGTCGAGAAACCGGCATATTGTCGTAGGGTCCAGGGTCGCACGGTGTACATCGTGGCCCGCGGTCCGCGCAGATAAGGGGGAAAGCCGGGTAGCGTATCGCTGTACTCAAGCGCTTGGAGATCTTTGGCGGTATACAAGGATTTGACGTCGATCCCCTCCGGCGTCTTCCACACAAGGTCGTCGGCAGTGCTACCCTTTGACTCCTCCGCGACGCGTGCCGCCCAATCCTTCAGTGTCGGTTTGCGAGATTTAGCCATTGATCAGTAAACGCCCGCGGTTTCCAGTGTCCGGTGCGCTCTCATATTACCCGCTACTTAAAACACCCTTGGCATAGCCCACGCCCCTCAGGGCGGTCGTGATCTCGCCGAGAATCGCGGGATCGTCGATGGTTGCCGGCGTCTTGTATTCCTGATTGTCGGCGATCCTTTGCATGGTACCGCGCAAAATCTTGCCCGATCGCGTCTTGGGGAGTCGCTGCACCACGGTGGCCGTCTTGAAAGCAGCGACCGGTCCGATCTGCTCGCGCACCATTTTCACCACTTCCTTAACAATGTCGTCGTAATCGCGGTCCACACCGGCTTTGAGCACAAGAAAACCGAGCGGAAGCTGACCTTTCAGGTCGTCAGCAACGCCGATGACGGCGCATTCAGCGACGTCCGGATGTGCCGCCAGCACCTCTTCCATGCCGCCGGTGGACAACCGGTGCCCCGCTACATTAATAATGTCGTCGGTACGCGACATGACAAATACGTAGCCGTCCTTGTCAACATAGCCGGCATCCGCGGTCTTGTAGTAGCCGGGGAATTCTGAAAGGTACGACTGGACGAAGCGTTCATCGGCGTTCCACAAGGTCGGAAACGTTCCCGGCGGCAACGGCAGCTTGATCACCAAGGCGCCAATATCGCCGCGTTTCACCTCTTGGTTTTGACCGTCGACCACGCGCACATCCATGCCTGGTGCGGGCGTAGTTGGTGAGCCGGGCTTGACTGGCAGCTGCTCGATGCCGATGCAGTTGGCACAGATCGCCCAACCGGTCTCCGTCTGCCACCAGTGGTCAATCACCGGCACACCGAGATGGCTTTCGGCCCACTGCAGGGTGTCCGGGTCGGTTCGTTCGCCGGCCAGGAACAAGGTCTTAAAGCCGGACAGATCGTATTCCTTAATATAGGTACCTTCGGGGTCCTCCTTCTTGATGGCACGAAACGCGGTGGGTGCCGTGAACAACACTTTGACGTCGTGTTGCGAAATCACACGCCAGAACACGCCGGCGTCCGGTGTGCCAACGGGCTTACCCTCGAAGAGGATGGTGGTGTTGCCGTTGAATAGTGGCGCGTACACGATGTACGAGTGGCCGACCACCCAGCCGACATCGGAGGCCGCCCAGTACACCTCACCGGGCTCGACACCATAGATGTTCTTCATTGTCCATTTGAGGGTGACGATGTGGCCGCCATTGTCCCGTACGACACCCTTGGGCTCGCCGGTGGTGCCGGAGGTATAAAGAATGTAGAGCGGGTCCGTCGCCGCCACCGGCACGCAGTCATCGTGGGGCGTAGCCGCGTCCATGGCTTCTTTCCAGTCGAGATCGCGCCCGGGGATAAGCTCGGCAGGTTCCATCGAACGTTGCACAATGATGCATTTTTGCGGTTTGTGTTTAGCGAGTTGGATTGCCTCATCAAGCAACGGCTTGTACGGAATGATCCGTTGTACCTCTATGCCGCACGACGCCGACACGATTACCTTCGGCTTGGCATCATCGATACGCACCGCAAGCTCATTGGCGGCGAAGCCACCGAAGACCACAGAGTGCACCGCCCCCAAACGCGCGCAAGCGAGCATCGCTACGATAGCTTGCGGCACCATCGGCATGTAGATGACGACTCGATCACCCTTGCCGACGCCAACTGCGGCCAGTGCGCCTGCGAACCTGGCGACCTTGTCGCGAAGCTCGCGGTAGGTGAACGTCTTGATCGTATCGGTAACCGGGCTATCGTAAATTAGCGCACGCTGGTCGCCACGACCGTTCTCGATGTGCAGGTCGAGCGCGTTGTAACAGGTGTTCACCTCTCCGCCGACAAACCAGCGGTAGAATGGTTTGTTGCTGTCATCGAGGACCTTGTCCCATTTCTTATACCAGTGAACGGCCTTCGCCGCCTCGCCCCAGAAGCCGTCTGGGTCCTCGATCGAACGGGTGAATACGGACTGATAGTCGTGGTTCGCCATACTACCCCCTGTGGTGACCGTGCTGACGATAAAACCGTGCTTCTTGCTTCTTGAGCAAGCTATGCTCGTGATCACTCGGCGCTGTTTGGACTATTAATATAGTATATGGTGATACGACTTGGATGGTCTATTAACATATCAAATACTGCCTATTGGCACAGACAATGATCGCACAAGGCATCAGACGAGTAGCTCGGGTAAGCCAGCAAGCGTCTGAAGCTCGACGTCCGCGGCTTTGGGTATGCGTTCGCGCTTCTGGCCGAAGCGGTTGATCCACACGACCCGCATGCCGAAATAGGCAGCAGCGGCTGCGTCCCACGCATTAGAGGATTGAAAACTGATCTCAGCCGGCTCAACGCCGAGCCGCTCGCAGGCAAGCCGGTAGACGCGCGGGTCTGGCTTATAGATGCCGGCGTCCTCGATCGAGTACACGCCGTCCAGATACTCAGCCAGTCCCGCCGATTCCACGGCGGCTTTGAGCATCATCGGCGACCCATTCGACAGAATGGCCGTGCGCATTCCCCTTTCCTTGAGCGTCGCCAATGTCGTTTTCACTTCCGGGTAGCAGTCAAGCTCCAGGTAGGCATTTATGAGGTCCTTGCGTAGGCTCGCGTCCTCAATGCCGCAGGATTCCATCGCGTAATCCAACCCGTCTTGCGTCACCTGCCAGAAATCGACGTGCGCACCCATCAGGCTTCGCAACCAGGTGTATTCGAGCTGTTTAGTACGCCATAGCATGGAGAGTTTATCGGCCTTATCTTCGATCCGCCCGCGATGCTTGCCCACGGCGGAGTGCACGTCAAACAAAGTACCATAGGCGTCGAACACGCAAGCTTTAATGTTTTGCAAAACTGGCATAGGACCGTTCTTCCCTTATTTTAAAATGGGATTTTCTGCTTTAGCTTTTCACTAAACTTCGCGGCATCGACAATCATGCGCTCGTGCGTACCTTCGGTAATGGTATCGACGCCATCGTGCGCACTGATCGCGAATTTTAACTTACGCCCTTCTTGAGCGAGCAGTTTAACCTTCACGGTTACGGTCAAGCCGGGCGGTGTCGCCGCCAGATGGCTTAGATTGACGCGTGTGCCAACGGTTTGTGTTGCCGGCCAGTCAATATATTCGTTTATCGCTTTTACGCATGCCCACTCGCACAGGCCCACCATGAAGCCAGTGGCAAACACCTTTGGCATCTGTTGGAACTCCGGCGCCTCTGCATATAGATACGGTACCGTTTTGTTTTCGGGTACGGTGAAACTGAACTCGTACTCCAGGTTTTCGGGCAGGTTTGCTGTCATGGATGTGCTCTACGCGGTGCCCCCGCGTCGAGCCTAACTGGCAGCCCAGGGTCTAGTGGTTCAGGCCTTGGCCTCGTCCCGTTGCGGAGTATCGCGACGAAACCGTAACGCCCCCGAGACGCGCAACCCTTTGGTCGGCCCGTATAGGACGCCTTTGAAGAATTAGCTACCTTCGAACTTGAAGCTGACGTTTAGCTTAGCCCGATACTGGGACACTTGACCCTTCTCATCGAGCGCGACATCGAGCTTGGTTACTTCCGCGACGCGCAGGTCCCGAACGGACTTTGCCGCCAGGCTCAACGCATTCTGGGTTGCGGCCTCCCAACTGTCCGGGCTTGTCCCGACAATTTCAATAACCTTATATACGCTCATGACATTCTCCTCCTCGTTCATGCTCCTAGCTCAACCGTCACTAGGCGCCAGACTAATAGCGTTGTGAGGGTTTGACCAGTTCTAACTGGCTTTTGAGGGTGGATCAATCACCTTAGATTAATTTCACTTCGGCTTCAACTTGCACAAAAGACCCCGTAAGTTACCTATGTAGAACAACTAATCCTACCCCCATGCCTGCGGATTTTGCCCGCCGACCAGGATTTCGGGCGGGTGAGATCGATCACATGCCACACGGTTCGTGGTAGGTTATGGGGCTGTAGGGTCTCCCTAATCTACGCGCTTTCTGCCCCTTCGCAGCCGCTGGTATACAAGACTTGCCGTGCCCCGATTCTGCGTGTCAGAATGGTTGTTGGCAGCGTTCTCCCGATAAGCAAAGCCTTCCCTGTGAGCCCCTTTTAGGTGCTCCAACACCGGCAAAAAAGGGCCACAACAGGGACAATTAGAAGAGGGACAATTAGAAGAAGGGATCCCTTCGTGGACGGGAGAACGTATACAAGTAGTAACCTGACAAATCGGAGGAGAATCAGATGCTAAAGACAGTTAGAACCAGAGCCCTGGTGGCGTCGAGCGTAGCCGCCTTGCTCCTGCTGCTGGCGGGCCCGGCTACGGCCATGGTAGAAGGTGACACCATCATCCTCGGCTCCGCCATTTCGTTTACCGGCAAGTACTCCACCAATGGTATACATGCCTCGAACGGCTACAAGCTCGCCGTGAAGAAGATCAACGAGGCCGGTGGCGTCAAGGTCGGGGGCAAGTCTTACAAGCTCAAGCTCAAGTTCTATGACGACGAGTCCACGCCGGCGCGCACCGCCCAGCTGCTGGAACGCCTGATCAAACAGGACGGGATCAAATACATGCTTGGCCCCTACAGTTCCGCGACAACCAAGGCAGCGGCACCGGTGACCGAGAAGTACAAGATCCCGATGGTCGAGGCGGAGGGTGCATCCCGCTCGCTGTTCACCCAGGGCTACAAGTACCTGTTCTGCGTGATCTCGACATCCGAGCAGTACCTCGCAAGTGCGATCACATTGGCCGCCGAGCTCGCCAAGAAAGAGGGCAGGAAGCCGCAGGATCTGAAGGCGGCGCTTGTGTTCGAGAACGACCCGTTCTCGTTGGACGTCCGTGCGGGCGTGATGGACGACCTCTCAAAGCACGGCATGAAGATTGTCATCGATGACAAAATGCCGCGCGATCTCGCCGATATCTCGGCAACATTGACCAAGGTCAAGGCGGTGAAGCCAGACCTCCTGCTGATCTCGGGGCACTCGAAGGGTGCGGCAACCGCGGCGCGCCAGATCAAAGAGCTGAAGGTCCAAGTGCCGATGATCGGGATTACCCACTGCGAAGCCGCGAAGGTCATCGATAAGTTCGGCAAGGCGACCGAGGGCTTTCTGTGCCCGACCCAGTGGGCAGAGACCTTGAGCTATCGCGACGAACTGTTCGGGACGGCGGCCGAGTACGATAGGCTGTTCAAGGCCACTTATGAAGGGTACAAGAACGTGCCCTATCAGTCGGCCCAGGCTTCCGCTGCAGTCATGGTCTGGAGGGATGCGTTTGAGCGTGCGAACTCGTTCGACACGGACAAGCTTCGCGACGCGCTTGCCGAGACCGACATGAAAACCTTCTACGGCAACATCCAGTTCTCCAAGGCCGGCAACAATATTGCCAAGCCCATGGTGCTGCGGCAGATCCAGAACGGCAAGTTCAATGTGGTGGCGCCGTCCAAGTGGGCCTCCCATCCGGTGAATTACCCACGGATGGTTGAATATTAAATAACAGCCTTGCTATCTGGGTAACATTGGTTCTGTCCGCCCCCGCCCAAAGGCGGGGGCGGCGTTTTATCCGTGATAGGTAGCGGCTAAAAAAATGCTGGACAACATACTACTCCTGGTCCAGGCACCAGTCCTGAACGTACAGCTCCTGCTCGATGGTATCTTCATCGGTGCCATCTTCGCGCTGGCGGCCTATGGACTGGCATTGGTCTGGGGGGTCATGAACGTCAAGAACCTCGCCCAAGGTGACTTTATTATGATGGGCGGGTACATCGCCTGGGCGCTGTCAAACCCAAAATACATGGGCGATTATGCGGTCCACCCAATAGTTGGCCTGCCCGTGGCTATTGTCCTGATGTTCGGGTTCGGATGGTTTATTTACCGCCTTATCATCAGTCGGCTTGTCGGTAAGGACCTGTTCACATCGCTGCTGGCGACCTTCGGTCTCGCCATTGTTCTACAACAATTATTGAACCAGATGTTCGGACCGGAGGTGCAGACCGCTGAATCCGGTTTCGAAACCCGCACATGGGGCCTGCTCACCGTTGCCGACATCAAATTCATTGCCTTTTTCCTCATGGCCATTCTGGCCGCCATCGTCATCACGTTCATGAAATACAGCCGCATGGGCCAGGCGATCCGGGCAACGGCTCAGGACCCCCGAGCCGCGAAGGTCATGGGGATCGATACCGAGAATGTCTATGCCTTCACCTATGCGCTGAACGCCGCGATCTGCGGCGCCGCCGGCGTGCTGATTTCGATGATCTGGGTCATCCAGCCGTTCTTCGGGCTGGCCTACTCGATCCGCTGCTTCGTCATCGTCACCGCGGCCGGGTTGGGGAACCTGCCGGGTGTTATTGCGGCCGGCCTTGGACTCGGTGTCGTCGAACAATTCGGAGGTTTCGTACTGGGCGCCGAATTCCAGCAGGCCATGGTGGTGAGCATGCTCGTGCTTGTGTTGATCGTGCGCCAGATTCAGCAAAGCCGGCAGCGGCAAGCTGTGATATGAACGCCAACCGAAGAACGCTCGCGGGCTACGGCGCTATTCTCCTGGTTGGGGGCGCCGCGCCCTTCCTGTTTCCCAACTTCATGTTTCAGCTCGCCGTCCTGTGGATCTTTATCTTGTTCGCCCTCACCTGGGACACCCTGGGCGGGCAGATGGGCTATAACTCGCTTGGCAACATCGCCTTCTTCGGTGCCGGCATGTACATCTCCGCCATCGTGCAGATTGGGTTGTATTACGATGTGGGGTCGTATACCGCCCATTATGGCGCGATCAAGATCGATTTTACGCCGGAGCAGTATTTCACCGGCCTGGCCCTCGGTATCGGCGCGGCGGCCGTCGGCTGCGTGATATTTGCCGTTATTTTCGGGCGGATCGTGTTCGGCCTACGCGGCCCGTACTTCGCGATTGGCACCCTGGGCGTTGCCTTGGCCGCTGGCGAGCTCGTCGGCACATGGGAATGGGTTGGCGCTGGCGGTGGCATCGCCTTGCCGGTCTATCCGGGCGAACCCGACGAGCGCGCGCAGCTCTTCTATTACCTCAGTTTTGTGTCCGCCGTTCTCACGTTTGTGTTCCTTAAATGGCTCTACTCGCAGCGTTTCGGCCTTGCCATTAACGCCATCCGCGACGACGAGGAGAAGGCCGAAGGTATGGGCATCCATACATTGCGCTACAAGACCATCGGCTGGTCGGTGGCGGCATTCTTCTTAGGCATTTCGGGTGCCCTTTTTGGCAATATGACCGGTTT
>JBHIDJ010000054.1:0-17575 GCA_046760105.1 Acidiferrobacterales bacterium
TTGGTGAACGGCAGCCGGGCTATCAATACTTACCAGTCACTAGTCACCAATCACGAATCACGAGTTACGGTTCACGACTAACGAATCTATTTCCAGTCGCTATCTAGATGTTCCATCCGCAGCCGTGCCACCTTGCCTTGAATACTAGCAAGCGCCTCGATCCGCGTTAGCGCCGCATTCATATTTTTTTCAACGACACGATATGTAAGCATAATCACTGGCACCACATTTTGCCCTTCTGTCGGTTCTTTTTGGATGACTGCCTCGATACTAATGTTGTGGTCTGCCAGGATTTGCGCCACCTCGGCCAGCACACCTGGGCGGTCGAGCGCCTGCATGCGCAGGAAATAGCACGTCTCCACCTCTTCCATAGGAAGGATGTGAAGATCCGACAACGCGTCGGACTGAAATGCCAGGTGGGGCACGCGATTATGGGGATCGGTGGTTAGTGTGCGCACCACGTCAACAAGGTCTGCCACCACAGCCGACGCGGTTGGATCAGCGCCAGCTCCCGCTCCGTAATAGAGGGTTGGTCCCAATGCGTCGCCCTTAACCAATACAGCATTCATTATACCGCCCACGCTGGCAATGAGCCGGTGCTCCGGAATCAATGTGGGATGTACGCGCAGCTCCACCCCGCCGTCACTGCGCCGCGCAATCCCTAGATGCTTGATTCGATAACCAAGTTCTTCGGCGTACATGACGTCGGCGGGGGTAATGCTCGTTATGCCCTCCGTGTATGCCTTGTCGAACTGCAAGGGTATACCGAAGGCTATAGACGCGAGGATGGTAAGTTTGTGTGCGGCATCAATGCCCTCAACGTCAAACTTCGGATCGGCCTCGGCGTAACCGAGACGTTGAGCCTCAGCAAGGACTTGATCAAAGCCGCGACCCCTATCGCGCATCTCGGTGAGTATGAAGTTGCCGGTCCCATTGATGATTCCAGCGAGCCACTCGATGCGGTTGCCAGCGAGTCCTTCTCGAATCGCTTTGATAATAGGTATACCGCCTCCGACGGCAGCCTCGAAGGCCACCATGACGCCCCTCTCCTGTGCGGCCTTAAAGATTTTATTCCCATGGACGGCTATCAGCGCCTTGTTGGCTGTTACGACATGCTTTCCCGCAGCAATAGCCTGTAATACCAGCGCGCCGGCCGGCTCATGGCCACCGATGAGCTCCACGATGACATCGATTTCCGGATTGCTCACAATTGCTGCCGGATCTTGTGTGAGTGCGATACCATCTGTTGGGCAGTTGCGCTGTTTGTTGCGGTCGCGGATGGACGCCTGTACTACCTGGATCTCGCGGCCGGCACGTCTTGCGATTTCTCCGCTGTTGCGCGCTAACACATTGACGGTGCCACATCCGACAGTACCTAAACCGAGAATTCCAACCCTTACCGGTCTCACGCTTGTCTCCTCCCCCGCCCACCGGTCAGGGTGCTATCGCGCCTAAACACTTCCCGAATGCCCCGTATAGCCTGTCGCGTGCGATGCTCATTCTCGATTAAACTGAAGCGTACGTATTCATCCCCATACTCTCCGAAACCGATGCCTGGTGAAACGGCCACCTTGGCATCGCGCAAGAGCTTTTTCGAGAACTCAAGTGACCCCATGTGCTGGTATGGTTCCGGGATGCGCGCCCAGACGAACATCGTTGCCTTCGGCTGCTGCACGTTCCATCCAGCAGAGCTTAAACCGCTACATAGCGTATCGCGCCGTTTTTTATAGATCGTGCGTATTTCTTCTACTGTCTCCTGGGGCCCCTCCAGCGCAAGGATCGCCGCGACTTGAACGGGTGTAAAGATGCCGTAGTCAAGGTACGATTTTATTCGGGCTAGTGCTGCCACGAGACGCTCGTTGCCGCACATAAAACCAACTCGCCACCCAGGCATATTGTAGCTTTTGGACAGTGAGAAGAACTCCACTGCGACGTCCAGGGCCCCGTCAACTTGTAGGATTGACGGCGCGATATAACCATCGAAAACAATATCGCAGTAAGCAAAGTCGTGGATGACCCAGATCCCATGTTCGCGTGCTATCGCTACAACCTGCTGGAAAAAATCTAGATCCACGCACTGTGTCGTGGGGTTAGCTGGAAAATTTAGCACGAGCATCTTCGGCTTGGGCCAAGAGTCGCGAATGGCTTTCTCCAGTTCAGCGAAGAAGTCGCCACCGGGGATGAGTGGCACATGCCGGATGTCGGCCCCGGCAATCACGAACGCCCACGGGTGTATCGGATAGGCGGGGTTCGGTACGAGCACCGCGTCTCCTGGCTCGACGGCAGCCAGCGCCAGATGTGCAAGACCTTCTTTGGAACCGATAGTGATAATCGCGTGCCTATCACTGTCAAGATCGACGTTGTAACGTCGTTTGTACCAATTGCAGATTGCGCGTCGCAGGCGCGGAATGCCACGGGACATGGAGTAGCGGTGGGTGTCTTCGCGGCGCGCGACCTCGCACAACTTCTCGATGATATGCTTTGCCGGCGGGCGTTCGGGGTTCCCCATGCCGAAGTCGATGATGTCCTCACCACGCCGGCGTGCCTCGGCCTTCAGTTCATTGACAATGTTGAAGACGTATGGCGGAAGCCGCTTTATTCGGGGAAATTCGTCCATTCAATTCGGGCTCAAGAACAACCGCACTGGGGCGAAGTCGCTATCTGTACCTTTCAAAAAAGCCATGAAACATAACGATGCATGCGGGGAGTGTCAATCGAATTCGAGAATGCAGGTACAATGGCACCCGAGGCGTTTACCAAGATGAAAATTAGCCTGGACTTGGGTGAGGCGGGCGCCAACGTAATCCGCTCGTACGGGCCAGGGCGCGTCGTCATCAATGAGGACGTCCACAAGTGTAGCGTGATTGTCACGCCTGGTCGCGTGACCAAGTGGTTACCACGGGCGCTTGTTGACCTGGAATGTGGCCATTTCGAGGAGATCGTCGCGCTTGAGCCAGAAGTGGTGATTCTAGGCACGGGGGCGCGCTTGCAGTTTCCAGACCCGGCGACTACTCGTCCACTGGTCGATGCACAGGTGGGCTTTGAGGTCATGGGTACCGGCGCTGCTTGCCGGACCTATAACATTCTGATGAGCGAGGGCCGCAGGGTAGTCGCAGCATTGTTAATGATCCCCCTCCCTGACCCTCCCCCACAAGGGGGGAGGGAATAATCCCTCACCGCTCCCCGACCAGCGGGGAGGGTGCTAACGGTTCGTATCTGTCTGCACGGCAGCGCTTAAGGCCAAAGGGCTGGCACCGTCGCTAAGCTTTGTTTTTATTCCCCCTCCCCTTGTGGGAGGGGGTTGGGGGGAGGGGTGGGAGGTTTAAAAAAGAGATTCGATGGAGTAGCCAGCTTTCTCCAGCAGCACACGCAACCGCCGTAGCGCTTCGACCTGTATCTGACGCACGCGCTCACGCGTGACCCCGATGTCTGCACCAACCTCTTCCAACGTCGAAATCTCTCGGCCGTTTAAACCAAAGCGCCGTTCCACCACTTCGCGCTGCTTGTCATTGAGGTCACTAAGCCAGATTTCGATCTGCGACTGGAGATCTTCCCGGTGCAGGAGCTTCTCCGGGTCTTGCGTCTGCTCATCCGCGATGGCGTCAAGCAACGAGCGGTCGGGATCCTCATCAAGCGGTGCGTCGACCGAGGTAACACGCTCGGTTAAGCCGAGCATATCCTTGACCTCTTCAATGGGCTTGTCGAGCAGATTTGCCACCTCTTCCGGTGTCGGGTCGTGGTCGAGCTTTTGCGAGAGGTGTCTTGCTGCCCGCTGGTAGATATTGATTTCTTTCAACACGTGCACGGGCAGTCTTATGGTGCGCGTTTGGTTCATAATACCGCGCTCAATGGTTTGCCGGATCCACCATGTTGCGTACGTGGAAAAACGGAATCCACGCTCGGGGTCGAATTTTTCAACGGCGCGAATCAAACCGAGGTTGCCCTCTTCAATCAAGTCCAGGAGGGCGAGGCCGCGGTTCATATAACGCCTAGCGATCTTGACGACTAAACGCAGATTGCTTTCGATCATGCGTTGGCGTGATTCTTCCTCTCCGCGTTGCGCTCGCCGTGCATAATAGACCTCCTCCTCTGCCGTGAGCAGCGGCGAGAAGCCAATTTCCTTCAGATAAATTCGGGTCGCATCCGCCTGTTGCCTATCTTCACGTTTAGTCGCGGTCGTTTCTTCGCCAGCGTCCGTGCTCTCCTTTTCATCAGACGCTTCTGCATCCTCACGCGACGACTCTCCGTCCGCTACTAAGCGTCGCCCTTCATGCGTCTTGGAAGATTTTCGCGGAGGCATAAACCTATCTTCCTGGGAGATACTTCAGTGGATCGACAGGGGAACCGCGGAAGCGAATCTCGAAGTGGAGCTTTACCCGATCAGTACCGCTGCTGCCCATGGCAGCAATCTTCTGACCTCGTCCTATCACCTCACCTTCTTCAACATAAGCGCGCTCACAATGAGCGTAAGCGCTAAGGAAGTCGCGGTTGTGTTTCAAGATAATAAGCTGACCATATCCGCGAAGTCCACTACCCTGATAAACGACCCGACCGGCGGCGGCGGCATGGATGGCTTCACCACGCCGGCCGGCGATATCCAAGCCCTTGTTGGTACCACTTGGGGTGAAACGCGCCAGAAGCTTGCCGTCTGCCGGCCATGTCCAGGCGTTGATTCTTGCGTCGTCTGTTTCCGTTTGGCTGCGTGATGAACGTTTATTCGGCTGCCGTGAGGGCTTACTTGAGGGTGATGGGCGGCGGGCGAGCCGGTCAGGCGTGGCCGGCGGCGTGAGCCGTAAGCGCTGTCCGGGCCTAATCACGTAAGGTGGAGCAATCCCATTCCATCTGGCGAGGTCCTGGTAGTGTACGCCGATCTCCTCGGCAATGGCGTATAGCGTGTCCCCCGCCACGACGACTCTGTAGCGTTGTTCAGCGCCGGCCGTTTTCGCCGCTGCGGGGAACAAACGGATTTTCTGGCCGGGCCGCAGAATGTAAGGCGGGCGTATGCCGTTCCAGCGCGCTAAGTCGCGATAGTCACGCCCAGCCTCCCAGGCGATACTGTAGAGCGTGTCGCCGGTTACCACCACGCGATATTCGGATTCCGGATAACGAATCCCTGTACCTTGCTCGCTGATCGGTGCGAGCGGCCTGTCGCCGCCACATGCCCAAAGCAAGGCCCCGAGTGCGGCCAAGATAATCGCAGATCTTAGGTCAACACGCATCAATTCGGGGTCGGATTTCAGGGCAGTGGTGGATGGACCTACCCCTGCCCTTTCACCAAGGGCACGAAGCTCACATGCTCAAGCCGGGTCTTGGAAACTCCGTTTTTTGTTCGCGTAATCAGCAACAGTTCCTGCGCATCACCCTCCCCCACAGGGACCACCATGTGCCCATCAAGCGCGAGCTGTTCAATCAAGGGGTGAGGAACCTCGACAGCCGCGGCCGTAACCATGATGCCGTCATAGGGTGCGTGCTCTCGCCATCCCCAGCTGCCGTCTGCAAGTTTACAGTGAACGTTGCGATAGCCCAGGCGTATTAGGCGTCGCCGCGCCGCCTGCAGCAGCGGTTCAATCCGTTCCACCGAGTAGATTTTGTCTACCAGTGCCGCCAGTACCGCTGTCTGGTAGCCGGACCCACTACCGACTTCGAGCACCGCGGCCGGCTTTCGCCCGGCCAGCAGCGCCTGTGTCATCAATGCGACGATGTAGGGCTGCGAGATCGTTTGGCCATAACCGATCGGAAGCGCCCTATCCTCGTAGGCACGGCTGGCAAGAGCCTCTTCGACAAAAAGATGGCGTGGTACGGTCCGTATTGCCGTGAGCACGCGTTCATCCTCGATACCCATGTCGCGCAGCCGGGTAATAAGCCGGTCGCGGGTTCGCTGCGACGTCATGCCAATGCCAGTACGCGGTCTAGCCCGCTTGCTCATAACCCTGATTCCCGCTGCAACCATGAGGCTACCTGGTCCAACGCTGAATAGCGGGTCAAATCAACATGCAGGGGACTCACCGATACAAAATTATGCCGGACCGCGTGAAAATCGGTTCCGAGCCCGGCATCCGCCTCTGCCCCGGGCGGCCCGACCCGGTAAACGGTTTTGCCGTCGGGATCGGCCACGCGTATGACCGGTTCGGACTTATGCCGCTGACCGAGCCGCGTGGCCTCGAAGCCCGCAATCTGATCCATTGGCACGTCAGGGACGTTGACGTTCAAAATGGTGTTGGCGGGCAATGGATCGTCGCGTAATCGTTCGAGCAGCCGTAACGCAACTTCCGCAGCGGTCGCGAAATACCGCCCGGCTTGGCCTACCAGAGATATGGCCATTGCCGGTGCACCCAGAAACCGACCTTCCATGGCAGCCGCCACGGTGCCAGAGTAAAGCACGTCGTCACCCAGATTGGCACCCCGATTAATGCCCGCAAGTACCATATCCGGTTCGTGATCCATCAGCCCGGTTATTGCGAGGTGAACGCAATCGGTCGGCGTGCCATCGACGTAGAAGAACCCGTTTTCGCCCTGCTCTACCCGCAGCGGTCGGTTCAAGGTCAAGGAGTTACTAGCGCCACTACGATCGCGCTCCGGTGCCACCACCGCGAGCTGCGCTACGGACTTCAGGGCGTCCGCCAATATAGCGAGACCTGTGGCGCGGTAGCCGTCGTCATTACTCAGCAGTATGTGCATCGTAGTCGGAAGATACAGAAAATGTTATACCGACGCCAAAGTCACAGGTGGTAGTGCCCACATCCGGCTAGCCAACGCGCCTGACAAGACATTGCTGTCTACCGCAAGCAAAAAACGCACGTTCGCTGGCTGATGACAACAGCTGCCGGAAGGCTTTAGCGAACCGGCTTCTCGCAAGGCCCGTCCGCCTTTATAGTTCGACCTTTGCCATGCTCACGGGAGAATCCGTAGTTGCAATGGGACGCCGAGGTTTCTTGCTCATCAATCTTGGTACCCCCGACGCGGCAAGCGTGCCCGCCGTGCGTCGCCACCTGAAAGAATTTCTGTCAGATCCACGTGTACTCGACATCAACCCGTTTCTGCGGACGCTGTTGCTGTATGGGGTCATCCTTCCGTGGCGGCCCAAACAGTCGGCTAGGGCCTACGCGAGTATCTGGACCGAGCGCGGCTCACCGCTGCTGTTTCACGGCTCTGATCTTGTGGGCAAGCTGGCGACCGCGCTCGGCGAGCAGTGGCAGGTGGAGCTGGCGATGCGTTATCAGCATCCGTCTATCGCCTCGGCGCTGGCGCGCTTTCGCGAGGCCGCGATAGACCAGATCGTCGTGTTTCCCCTCTTTCCGCAATACTCCTCGGCGGCCTGGGGATCAGCGGTTGAGAAACTTTTCACCGAAGCTGCCAAGTCGTGGAACGTGCCCGCGCTTCAGGTTGTGTCCCCTTACTATGATCACCCGGCTTTTATCGAGGCGTTTGCGGCGGTCGCTCGACCAGTGCTGAGCAGTCTTGATCCGCAGAAGGTCTTCATCAGCTACCACGGGCTCCCCGAGCGGCAGGTCGTCAAAGGCGACGAGTCGGGCGGAACGCATTGCCTACGCAACGCGGACTGTTGTGAAACGATGATAGTCGCCAACAGAAATTGCTATCGCGCACAGTGCTTTGCAACGTCGCGGGCACTCGCGCAACGTTTAGGCCTGCCCGCGGACAGTTGGGAGACGACGTTTCAATCGCGCTTCGGACGTACCCCGTGGATTCAGCCCTATACCGACAAACGTATACGGGACTTAGCGCGCAGTGGCATTCGCCGCGTCGCCGTTCTCTGTCCCGCCTTTACCGCTGACTGCCTGGAAACGTTGGAGGAGATCGGCATTCGCGCACGCCAAGATTTCATCGTCCAGGGCGGTGAAGAACTGCGCCTCGTGCCCTCATTGAACAGTGAAGACGCATGGGTTCAGGCGATCATCGAGATCACCAGTAAGCAGCTGGGCGGTGAGACGCTAGCGGCACCGGCTAACGTGGCTTGAGCTCGGACTTCAAGCTATGTTGTCTGACGACAGTGGGTCGCCCAGCACCGTCTCCACGAGCCGGAAACACTCTGAGTGTGCACCCAGGTGACGTAGCAGGCGCAAGTCCTGGCGACGATCAGATCCACGTACCACCGGCTGCAATCGACGGCGCTTAGTGATTTGAGTGTGTGGCTGTGAGTCTACGGATCCGAGGTGGCAGAGTACTCAGGACTCCAGCAGGCGTGGCATGAGTTCGACGAGGTTGCACGGCCGTGTGCGATAGTCCAATTGTGATGCGATAACTTTGTCCCACGCGGTCTTACATGCCCCAGAGGAACCGGGCACGCAAAAGATATAAGTGCCGTTAGCAACCCCGGCCAACGCCCGCGATTGCAGGGTCGACGTCTTGATCTGTTCATAGGACACGGCGCGGAAGACCTCACCGAAGCCTTCGATGTCCTTGTCGAGCAGTGGCGTGACCGCTTCCGGCGTGCCATCCCGGCCTGTCACGCCGGTTCCCCCTGTAGTAATCACCACCTGCACCTCATTATCCGCGATCCAGCCCGCGACGACCGCCCGTATCTTATAGACGTGATCGGGAACAATAAGCTTCTCGGCCAGCTTATGTCCTGCTTCGGTCAAACGCTGAACGAGGACTTTGCCGGAGGTATCCGTTTCCTCCGTGCGGCTATCCGAAACAGTTAATACAGCAATATTTAGCGGGATAAACTCTCTTTCTTTATGTCCTGACATTTTATTCGTTAGTCGTTAGTCGTTAACCGTTAGTCGTTAGTCGTTAATCGGACATCTACTTCAGGGAGCGGATTAGGCCATTTGTCAGCATTTTGACCCGAGTCGTAGCTTCCTGGAGCTGTTGTAGCTCTTTTTGATCACCGATCTTAATGGTCTTGGATATCTCTATTTGTGTGTCCAATTCGCTAAGTGATCCAAGGGCAACATAGAGAAATCGTAGGAGTTCCTTCTTACCGCTCCTCGCTGCACCCTCAGCGATGTTACTAGGGATAGATACCGCGCAGCGGCGCATTTGGGAGACCAAGCCAAACTTTTCCTCGTCGGGGTAGCTCCGGGTCGCTTCGTACACCTCTCTTGCCAAGTCTATTGCTGCCTGCCAGACTTCTAGATCCTTGTGGGTCTTCATCCGCGATTCACGCTTCACGCCCCACACGATGCCTTGGCTCTCGCGACTTTGACCGTGGGTTTCGGCTCACGATTAACGGTTCACGGTTAACGAACCTACGGTTCACGGTTAACGACTAACGGTTCACGATCAAATGATTCCGTAAAACGGTTGCACGTCAACCAGTGTTTCTGGCTCCACGGTTTCGGCATCTTGCGGCAAGATCACAAAGCAGTTGGCCGCGCTCATGGAATGCAGCAGCCCGGAGCCCTGCTGACCGGTACTGCGCACGACAAGCTCGCCGTTGGTGTCTCGCTCAAGAATCGCACGTTGAAATTCCGTTCGACCGCGGCTCTTTTTCAGGCGCGAGGCGCAGCGCACTTTAAAGACCGGAACCGGATGCACATCGGTTTGGCCCATCATACGACGCAGTGCCGGCTCCACGAATTGATAGAAGGTCACCATGACCGAAACCGGGTTTCCGGGCAGACCAAAAAAAACCGCGTCTTGCACGCGACCGAAGGCGAGTGGGCGGCCAGGCTTCATCGCGATTTGCCAAAACCCGACATCGCCCAGGATGTCCAATGTTTCTTTCACATAATCGGCCTCGCCGACCGAGACGCCCCCCGAGGTAACGATGGCGTCGGCGTTGCGCGCCGCCTGTATGAAGGCTTCTTTCGTGGCCTCGCGGTCGTCTCGCACGACTCCCATATCGATGATCTCGACCCCGAGCCGCGACAACATGCCATACAAGGAGTAGCGATTGCTGTCGTAGATCTCCCCTTCCGATAGAGGTTCACCAATGGAACGCAATTCGTCGCCGGTAGAGAAAAATGCGACACGCACGCGACGTTGCACAGCCACCTCGCCGATCCCGAGTGACGCGAGCAGCCCCAGCTCTGCGGGTGAGATTTGTTTGCCGGCCGTTAACGCGACCTCACCCTTGACCAGGTCCTCGCCGGCGGCGCGCACGTTTTGACCGGCCTTGTGACCGGTGCCAACGCGTATGACATCACCCTCGCGTTGCACGTGTTCTTGCATAATGACGGTGTCGACTCCTTCCGGCATCGTCGCGCCCGTCATGATGCGTACACACTGCCCCTGATGCACAACACCGGCAAACGGCCTGCCGGCCCACGAGGTGCCGACCACGCTCAGCGCTGCTGTTCCACTGTTTGGCAGATCGCCTGCAGCAACAGCGTAGCCATCCATGGCAGAGTTTGTGTGTGATGGCACGTTGACTGGGGAAAGAATATCGTTCGCGAGAATGCGCCCAAGCGCGCTGCGCAGCGCTAGTTTCTCGACACCGCTAACAGGCTCGACCGCGGCTTCGATGCGCCTTAGCGCCTCGTCCACTGACAACGCCGGGGCCCCATGCCCGCCGCCGCAACCTACCTGGGATTTTGCGCTCGCGTCGCCCATTGCCCACTTGCCTTCAGCAAAATCTTACCACCTATTTTGGTTTAGACGCGCTTTTTCGCTTGGCACCGAAAAGTCGTTCACAGATGAACTCGACGATTTCGCTGGGATTATTTAGATCCAGCAACGGCAGATGCGTTTCTTTGGATAGTGGACCGTCGCTTGCTACCGCGATGATGGATCTGTCCTCTACGCACAGCAAGGGATGGCCGAGACTCGGGCGATGAACCTCGATTTTCGGAAAGGACTCATGCTTGAACCCCTCCACCAGCACACAATCGAGGGAATCCTGATCCAGGTGCCGCAACAGCTCGTCGAGTCGGAGTACCTCCTGTCCGTCAGTTTCGGTCATAAGCGCCCAGCGTTGCTGCGACCCTATGAGAATTTGCGCTGCACCCGCCTCGCGCAGCTCATAGCTATCCTTTCCCGGACGGTCGATGTCGAAGCCGTGTGGGGCATGTTTCACAGCACCGACCCGTAACCCCTGCCCTTTTAGTAATGGCAAAAGCTTTGCGAGCAGGGTCGTTTTCCCGACATTGCTAAAGGCAGCTAACCCCAAAATTGGAACGCGTGCGCTCTTGAGCATCAGTGGACCTCAGCGAGTTTTGCTTCCAAGGCAGCACGATCCTCGGGACTGTTAACGTTAAGAAACGTTTCGGGTCTATCTGTGAAGTACACAGTCGCGACGCTGTGTTTAGCGAACCAACGATCGATCTTGCGTTCGCCGCCCTCCAGATACGCGACCACGCTCGACAACAGATCACGTTGCAATAGCGCGAACACCGGCTGCATACGCTCGCCGTCGTGCGCAACGCTGATCTCTGCCCGTTCCCGGACAAGCCCGTCGTACAAACGCGCCGCCAGGTCGTCGCCGATCAACGGCGAGTCACAGGGTGCTGTAAGAATATACTTTGTGTCGACAGCCTGCATGGCGCTCGCTATTCCTGCAAGCGGTCCGAAGTAATCACCCACGATGTCAGGGATGACTTCGCAACCAAAAGCCGCATACTGATCGCGATTCCGGTTAGCATTGATGATTACACTACCAACTTGCGGGCGCAGTGCGGTCAGAACGTGCACGACCATCGGCTTACCGTTCAGCAGCACTAGCCCCTTATCGACACCTCCCATGCGTCGGCCTTTCCCGCCGGCGAGCACGACACCGGTAATTTCGTGCCTGGAAAATGAAGCCCTGGATGTCGTGGCAGCACTCATGACCGGATGCAAGCAGCCGAGGTTGCGTTATCGGGTTGTTTTGGGCTGGCTCAGGCTGAACGGCTGGCCGCTATTTGGAACGTTGAGGCCAAGGTTTCTATTTAGATCAAGCTCACCTGCTGGCCTATCGAAATCACTATAGAGTTTTCCGCCGTGAAGGTGGACATGTTCATCCGCGAGCGATGAAATTCGTTGCAGCTCATGGCTCGTGATGACAACGCCAATGCCTTCGGATTTAAGGCGCTGTATCAGGAAGTAGGTTCGCTCTCTTGATTCGTAGTCCATGCTTGCTGTTGGCTCGTCTAACAACAGGACCTGCGGCGAGAGTATGCGCGCACGCGCCAAAGCTACGCGCTGCTTCTCGCCGGTGGACAATTGGCGCGCATTGCGTTTCGCAAGGTGGTCAAGGCCGGCCCATGTCAGGGCGTTGTCCACCTGGGCGTCTATGTCTGCGCGCGCGATGCCGGTGTGATGAAGGCCATAGGCGATATTCGCTGTAACGCTGCGGTCAAACAAATACGGCGTCTGGTGCAGGTACACGACATGTCGGCGATAGTGGCGGCATGCGATTCGCCAGGGTAGAACCTTTCCCTGGTACGACACATCCGCCTTATCGGGAGGTTCAAGCCCAGCAAGGATCTTCAGCAGTGTTGTCTTGCCGGCACCGTTGTCACCACTCAATATCATGCAGCTGGCCTGCCGAATCGTAAGCTCCGCGATATCGAGCAGGCGACGACCTCCCAGGTATTTCTGTATATCAAGGAATCGTATTAGTGGCTCTGCGTTCATGACGCCATCAATCCTCTACCCTGCAATAATGCCAAAGAAAAATTCAGTACCAGCGCCAACACCAAAAGCACCAGACCCAGTGCAATGCCCTGGGCGAATTCACCCTTAGTGGTTTCCAGGGCGATGGCGGTGGTGATATTGCGCGTGTAGTTAAGAATATTGCCACCGACCATCATCGAGCAACCCACCTCGGCGATGATGCGTCCAAAGCCAGCGGTTAGCGCGGCCATCAGGCCGAAGCGCACCTCGTACATCAGTGTCAGCATGGCGCGCGTGGGTCCCGCGCCCAGGGTGATCGCAGTTTCCCAGGCGCGCCTATCAGCTGCTTGTATAGCGGAGTGACCCATCGCGACAAGGATCGGGAGGCATAGGATCATCTGTCCGATCATCATCGCAGTCTGCGTGAACAGAAGCTTCAGGTCACCGAACGGGCCGCTACGGGATAGCAACAGATAGAGCGTCAAGCCGATCACGACCGTGGGCACCGCCAGCAGCGTGTGGAACAGCGAAATCAAAGCGCGCCGGCCGACAAACCGCGTATGCGCCAACAGGAACGCTAACACCAACGCGACTGGCGCGGTTAGCGCGATGGCCTTTAGCGAAACGCTAAAGGAGATCGCAACGATGGCCCAAAGCTCCAGATCGCCCGAGAGCAATAAATACAGGGCATGTCGACTGGCAGTAAAGAGCTCGCCCATAATGCTTTATGGTTCCAACGCTAGTGGAAAAAACAACGGCTGACCCGCTATGCGGTAATCGCGGATGAGGGCTTGGCCGGGCAAGTCGGTAAGCCAAGCAATTAGACGCATGGCCCCCATGTAGTTCACATCCGGATATTTGGCCGGACTGACGGCGATTACGCCGTAACGGTTGTAAAGACGGGGATCACCTTCAACGAGAACCGAAAGCATATCCTGGGCGGTTTGGTGTGCCACCCAGGTGCCACGGTCGGTGAGAATGTAGGCGCTGAGCTCCATAGCCATCTGCAAGGTCTTGCCCTGTCCCTGTCCCACCTCACGGTACCACTGGCCTGCGGGTTTCAAATCAGCCGCTTGCCACAGCTCGCGCTCCTTTGTATGGGTTCCCGACTCGTCCCCTCGAGAGAGAAATGTACTGCGGGCAGTGGCAATGCGCTTCATTGCCTTGGCAGCGTCACGTAAACCCTTAATTCCAGCAGGATCGTTTGGTGGGCCGACAATGATGAAATCGTTGTACATGACATCGCGGCGATTAACACCATGGCCCTCAGCGACAAAGCCTTGCTCGGCTTCGTACGCATGCACCAGCACCACGTCGACATCGCCATCCCGAGCTATGCGCAGCGCCTTTCCGGTGCCAGCGGCGATCACGTGTACCTTATAACCGCTTTGTTTTTCAAACGACGGCAGCAACACGTCCAGGAGCCCAGAGCTTTCGGTACTCGTTGCCGTTGCTAAACGAATTGTTCCCTCAGCGCCCTGGGCAAGGGATGGCGCCAACAAGACGAGCAGAAGTACGAAAGGCTGAAATCGATAGCACCACCCGCCGACGGCTGGTAGTCCAGCGATAGGGAAACGGCTGGGAGAGCAGACGCGCGTTCGGCAAAGATCAGCTATGTCAATTCCCAACTGTGCGTTGTGCCTGAATCGCCAACGGTCTGAACAAGGGCTCCCCGTCGATGACAAACTCTCGAACGATTGCCTGTCCGGGCACGGACGTCACCCAGGCGATCAAAGCCATGGCGCCGGCGTAATTGATCCCAGGGTAGCGCGCCGGGTTCACCGCGATAATGCCGTAGGGATTAAACAGCCGCGTGTCTCCTTGCACCAGGATTTCCAGCGGCAGTTTGGCTCGCAGGGCAAGCCACGTGCCGCGGTCGGTGAGTGTGTAAGCGTCTAATTCGGCTGCCATCTGCAGGACTCTCCCCATGCCTTGCCCTACCTCCCGATACCAGCGACCGGCGGGTTCAATGCCGGCGGCGACCCAGAGCTCTAGCTCTTTCTTATGGGTCCCGGAATCATCGCCGCGGGACAAAAACAACGCTCCCCGCTCGGCAACGCGCGCCAGCGCAGCCGCTGAGTCCACTGTTCCGGAGATGCCCGCAGGATCCTCTTTCGGTCCGACAATTACGAAATCGTTATACATCAGGTCACGTCGATTGATGCCGTGACCCTCGCCAACGAATTGCTGCTCTGCGGCCGGCGCATGCACCATGACTGCGTCCACATCACCGTCCCTGGCCATGCGCAAGGCCTTACCGGTACCGACGGCGATGACGTGTACCTTGTAGCCGGTGCGCTGCTCAAACGGCGGGAGTAGCACACGCAACAGGCCAGAGTTGTCGGTGCTCGTGGTCGTCGCCAAGCGAACGGTGCGCTCGGCCCCATGCACCGAAGCGGCAGCTAAAGCGAATGCCAGCACGAGTAGTTGAAGGATCTGGCGCCTCCCCGACGTACACAGGTAACGCTTCATTATCTGGCTCCTCCCGCAGTGTGCCTCGGTGTTAGCAATTCTGGTGCCAACGGACGCACTCGATCGAAAAACCCCTCAAGACGTTCGCATTACCCGTCTAACCGGGATCGTTCGCGGATTGACAGTCGGGTCAATTTGACGCATGGTGGACATCGTTCTGCGTCATAATGTCTCAGTGCGCGCAGGCTTTTAACGATTCTTTAGTGGTTTTTTCTACGTATCCGCGAGTGACGGGAAGGCGAGTTTCTTGAATCCGTCGGCGATGCGTTATTGGACCTTGTGAAGGAGTGCACCATGCCCGCGGCTGTCGATTCCGCTCCCGCCAGCACCCACGTCAGTGGTCCCTACGGGGATCCAAACCGACCCGCGTCCATCTTGGTTGTGGACGACGAACCCGGCATTCGCAGTTTCCTGCAGCGAGGCCTGGCAAAACGGTACGGATTGGTTGAAGTGGCGGAGAATAGCGAAACCGCTGACGAACTCTGCCAGCGCTGCCATTTCGACTTACTCGTCATCGATATCCGTCTGCCTGGACGCTCGGGGCTCGAATGGGTCCAGGATCTGCGTGACCAGGGTAGCACCATGGACGTCATCTTTATCACCGCTTACGCGGATATCGACGCGACCATTGCCGCGCTGCGCAGCGGGGCATCAGACTTCGTGCTCAAGCCGTTTCGACTGGAGCAGATCCTCAATGCGGTCGAGCGTTGTTTCGAACGGCGACGACTCACGCGGGAGAATACGGCGCTCCGCCGCCAAGTCGATGACTTTGTCGATCGCTTATACGGGACCGCAGGCATGGTCGGTCAAAGCAGGGCGATGCAGGATGTTGGTGAGATCATCAAACGTATAGCGCCTACGCCGACCTCGGTATTGATTGAGGGAGAGACGGGTACGGGCAAGGAGCTCGCCGCCCGAGCGATACACAAATTCAGCCAGCAAGATGGCGCGTTTGTGCCCGTCAATTGTGTGGCGATCGCGCCTGACTTGTTTGAAAGCGAGTTGTTCGGTCACACCAAGGGCGCCTTTACTGGCGCGCATCAGGCCCGTGACGGGCTGTTCAGCTTTGCAGGCGGCGGCATCCTGTTTCTCGATGAGATCTCGGAGATGCCTCGCCCCCTGCAAGCCAAGCTGCTGCGGGTACTTGAGAGCCGCAAGATACGCCCCGTCGGCTCCGATCGCGAAAGCCCGGTGGATGTGCGCATTCTCACCGCGACGAATCGCAACCTGGCAGAAGAAGTAAAAAGTGGCCGCTTCCGCGAAGATCTTTACTATCGGCTCAATGTCGTGACCATCCGCATGCCGGCGTTGCGGGAACATCTTGAGGATATTCCAGAGTTGGTGGATTTTCTGAGCAAGACGCTGGCGGTGGAGCTCGGTGTTCCACCTATTTCCTTCAGTAGAGAGGATATACGGCGATTGCAAGACTACAGTTGGCCAGGCAATGTACGCGAGCTTAGAAATCTGATCGAGCGCGCCCTTTTGCTCGGCCGACTCCCATGGGATGCTTTGTCCGGCGAGGCAGTGGGTACGACGACGGCACAGACGCTGGTCGCGCCGGCTCAAGGATTTCCCGCCGATTGGACACTGGAGCGGGTCGAGAAAAGTCATATGTTGCGTGTGCTGGAAATGGCGGGCGGTAACAAGTCGGAGGCGGCGCGCCGACTCGGCGTGTCGCGCAAGACCCTCGAGCGTAAGTTGCGTTCCTGGCCAGAGACGGCTGAAAAAGCCGGGCACAGTGCGTAACGTCAGGACCTACCATGTTTAAAGTCATCAAGGCGCGAGTCCGCTCAAGTCTGCGTTACAAGCTGTTCGTGTTGGTGGTGTTTCCAGCGCTACTCGCCATGGTGACAACACTGGCGTTAACTATTTATTGGTTCACTAATTTCACGCGCGACAATCTGTTTCTTAAGGTCGAGAGCGATCTCGCCAATGCACACCATGCGTTTGAGAAGATCCTGCAAGCATACGGCACCTCCCTCCAGCGCTTGGCCGATTCTTATAGTTTTCGCAAATTGTTCACAACAACCGACGCCACCGCCTTGCAAAAAGAGTTGCGGAATTTAATACAAGAGGAAGGCTTTGCGTTTGTACATATCACTGATGAGTTAGGGAATTGGCTTTACGAGGCCGACGCCCCGCAGCGACGCAGCAGCAAGCCCACCCCGCTCACCGTTCGCGCCCTTCGCGGGCGTCCGTCGGCTGCGCTTGAGGTGTTCTCGCCCGATGACCTCTTGCGCGAAGACCCCACGCTACCCGAACGTGTAAGCGTTCCGATCGTCGATGCAGGGCCAGGAACGTTGGCCCAACGGCAGGTCGAAGATCGCACTATCGTGTTACGTGCCGTCTATCCGATAAGGGACACCGATGGAAAAGCCTTGGCTTTACTCGATGGCGGGGTCTTGTTAAACGGTAACGATACGCTCATCGAGGATCTTCGTGAGCGCGTCTATGGCACCCGCACGTTGCCGGAGGGCGGCCTTGGCGCGATGGCCGTGGTGCTCGATGACGTCCGTGTGACTACCAACTTTCCGCTTAAGAACGCCGATAACGCGGCAGGAACGCGTGTGCCGAAAGAAATCCGGGACGCGGTGCTGGGGGAAGG
>JBHIDJ010000055.1:0-17452 GCA_046760105.1 Acidiferrobacterales bacterium
ATTTGGAAATTCAGTCACGACCATGGTATGCGAGTTGTCTACATGGAAGAGTTTTATGAAATGGGTATACACGCGGTGACCGAAGAGGCGCGTCGAGTGGTTGGCGACGGTCCCACCTATATCAGCTTCGATGTTGATGGGCTGGATCCGGTTTATGCACCCGGTACCGGCACCCCTGAAGTCGGCGGATTTACAACGCTGGAAGCGCAGATGATGATCCGCGGCCTACGTGGTCTCAACCTGATCGGTGGCGATGTTGTTGAGGTTGCGCCGCCGTTCGATCCTACGGGTAATACCGCATTAGTCGGCGCCACCATGATGTTTGAGATTCTTTGCGTCGTCGCCGACGCTGTAGCGACACGTGAATAACGGGCAAACAGTTTCAACTGCCGCTGTTACTTGGTTTGAATAGCAAGACCTCACACAACCAAAACGGCCAAGGGCCAATCCGATTCGGCTTCTTGTTGGTGCCGAATTATTCGATGATTGCCTTCGCCTCTGCAGTGGAACCGCTGCGCATGGCGAATCGGCTCAGCGGCAAAGAACTCTACGGGTGGTGCACCGTCACGTACGACGGCTCACCGGTGACTGCAAGCAATGGGCTACGCGTGCCGCCGGACGGCGCGATTACCGACACAAGCTCGCTGGCAGCGTTGTTTGTCTGCGGTGGCATCGATATCCAGCACACCTGCGACAAGGCGCTCTTATTTACGCTGCGAAAGCTGGCTGGCCAAGGACTGCCTTTAGGAGCACTGTGCACGGGCAGTTACGTGCTCGCCCGCGCCAACTTGCTGGACGGTTATCGCTGTACTATCCACTGGGAAAACATGGCGGGCATGCGCGAAGAGTTCCCAAATATCGTGGTTTCACCCGATTTGTTCGAGCTCGACCGCGACCGTTACACCTGTTCCGGTGGTACGGCTGCCTTGGACATGATGCTATACCTAATAAGTGAACAACAGGGCCCGGAGCTCGCTCGGGAGATCTCAGAGCAATTCGTGTGCGAGCGCATCCGTGGTGAACACGATCGACAGCGAATTCCTTTGCGCATGCAGCTTGGCACTAGCCAGCCAAAACTGACCCAGGCGGTTGCGCTAATGGAGGCAAACCTGGAAGACCCCATGGGTCTTGACGAGCTCGCCCAACACGTAGGCATATCACGTCGTCAACTTGAACGTGCGTTTCAAAAACATCTACGCTGCGTACCGACGCGTTATTACCTCGAGCTGCGGCTGAGCCGCGCACGCCAGTTACTATTGCAGACTAGCGTGTCCATTGTTGAGGTTGCGCTGGCCTGCGGGTTTGTGTCCGCACCCCACTTCAGTAAGTGCTACCGCGATTTCTTTGGGATTCCGCCGCGTGACGAACGGCGCCTCCATCGTCCGGCTGTGTCCCGCAATGGCGAGACGGATAAGACTGCCCGCTAGAATAACTACACGCGCTACTAGCGCCCGTTACCGGGCGTCATATTGGCGCGCGGCAATCGGACTGGAAACTGCTCGCGAACCTGCGCGTCCACTTTGGGATCGACGTGGTGCGGGTAATGCTGCGAGAGAATTTCGCGTACGCGCTGTGTCGCACGCTGCAACACATCGGTCGAACCTTGTTCCTTCCATTCCTTGGGACTCGTGCGGTCCCCCACCTCTGGATAGACGTACTCCTTTTGCATTAGATCAAGCGTTTGCGTGTGACCGAGATAATGGCCGGGCCCACCGACACATACATCGCGCATTGCGTCGATTGACAACGTTTCGTCATTGACCTCGATACCCCGCACCGTGCGGTTGATCGCCCCCAACATGTCGTTGTCGATGACATAGCTCTCGTAACAACAGCCCAATAGACTGGCGTGCATGCCCGCCGATTCGTACACCAAATTGGCGCCGGAATGGGCCGCGAGTCCGTTCGTATAAGCCTTTTCGTAACCCGACTGCGCATCCGGCAACTTCGAATCCGCCATGCCCGCGGCAATGCCAGTAGGCAAATCATAGAACCTACCCATCTGCGCACAGGCAGCCATAAGGACCGCCTGCTCGCCACTACCGCCACTCATAGCGCCAGTACGCAGGTCGGAGACAAAAGGCCAGCTTCCATACATGGCGGGGTGGCCAGGAACGATCAAGTTGACGTAGACGAGACCCGCCAACACCTCGGCCACTTCCTGCACAACGGCGCCGGCAAGAGCCGCGGGGCTAGTCGCACCTGCTTGGCCGGCGGCTAGCAGCAGGATCGGCATACCGCTGCGCACGCTAGCTTCCAAAGTGGTGCAGGCATCTTCCGCGAAGCGCAGTGGTGGCACCACAAAACAGCTCGAGCAACTGACAAACGGCCGTGCGCGCCACTTATCTTCCCCACCCGCCATGAGATGGAGCATCCGCACCGCCTCCTGCAGGTGCTCGGGCAGGACGAAACTCGTGCCCACGTGCTTGCTGGTACCGACGACACAGGCGTAGCAGGTGTTGAGGTCGAGTTCCCACGGGTCTGTCAAGTCGCGGGCAACTAGCGGCCGCTGGTAATAGTGGATGTGCTCCAAGACATCCACCAGCCGACCGATATCATAGAGATCCGCCAGCGTGGACTCCCGGTACTCGCGGGAATCGCAATCGACGATATGTACAGCGGCACCGGCAGTACCGAAATAGAGCTTAGTATCTTTAAGCTCCATGTCGTGGGACGGGTCCTGACCATGCAGCACAAAATTACGTGCTGCATTGGCCACGGTGTCTTCGACGAGGGCGCGCGGAAACAACAACCGCCCCTCGTCGCTAAGCCTGCCGCCCGCCTTCGTTATCAATTCCACACAAGACGGTATCCCCTCCGACAGGCCGATTTTCTCCAGTACGTCCAGGACGGCCTGGTGAATGCGCTGCACGTCTTGATCACTAAGCGGTTTGTAGCGCCCGCCCTGCATGCCGGGCTGGACTGCCTTTTCTTCCGTTGGTGTCGGGGCCGCCCGGAGTGCGCGCCGCGCCGCGCGACCGCCCATCCGTCGTCCTTTTGCCTCTGCCTCGCTCATAGCCTTCTCGCTCTAAGAGTATAGTGTTAGCCCAGTGGCACGCGATATGGTGCCTGAGTTCGCGCCGATACTTTCCAACGATGCGACCATTATTTCTGGCGTTGCGACATCTCGCTGCGGATCGCAACGACACGCTGCTCGTTGCTGCGTTCCTCGCGCGGCGAAACACCGAACAGCTCGCGGTACCGGTGGCTAAAGTAGCCGGGTGAAGAAAACCCACAGGCCAACGCGACCTCAATAATTGGCAAACTGGTTTGCTCCAGTAGGCGTCGACTCTTCTGCAGCCGTAGCTCCATATAGTAGCGCGATGGCGTTGTCTCGAGATAACGCCGAAAAAGCCTTTCCAACTGGCGCTTGGAAAGACCGACGGCTGCGGCCAGTTCAGTACGCAGCAGCGGCTGCTCCAAGTTCGCCTCCATCAACGCGATACAGCTAAGCAATTTCGGATGCGTGACCCCGATGCGCGAGCGCAGGTCCATCCGCTGCGGATCGCCTGCAGGGCGTATGATATCGTGGATGAACCCTTCGGCGACGGCGCTGGCGAGTCTACGGCCATGCTGGTGTGCGATCAGGTGCAACATCATGTCGAGGGCAGCCGTGCCGCCAGCGCATGTAAAGCGGTCGCGGTCGAACTCGAACAACGCAGTCGAGACTTGCAGGTTAGGAAACTCCTCGACGAAGCCCGCTAGATTTTCCCAGTGGATAGTACAACGATAACCATTGAGGAGTCCGGCACGCGCCAGCAAGTAGCTGCCCGTGTCCAGCGCACCAACCTGAGTGCCGTGGCGCGCAAGTCGCCGTAGCCAGGCAAATACTTTTTTGCCATCGTAAACGCTGGGTTCGTGTGGACCGCACACAATCATGGTAGGAAAGCGCTGCACCGCCTCGATCCCCGCGTCCACCGCCTGGGTCATGCCATTGCTGGCCGTTGCCGGCTCACCGTCGATGGTAAACAGATGCCAGCTGTAAAGAGCACGCCCACTCAAACGGTTCGCGACCCGCAGGGGCTCGACCGCCGACACGAAGGGCAGCATCGTAAAACTCGAAACCAGGAAAAACCCGATTTGGCGTTCAGCCTTCTCGCCGGGAACTCCGTACTTCGTGGTTTCGTTCATCATATTCTCACCGGTGTCCGACAAACTAAACCGCGGCGCGCTTTATAGACAATAGCCATGAGCAGCCAATGTGGATCAACTGCTGGGCGCATAGCCTAAACAAGCCACAAACATTCGTTTCAATATGAACACTAGCACGGCAAGCGAACCCGGTATCGCTTAACGGCTATAAGCTGAAAGGTGCAAGCGGCCGGTAAAGGCGGGGGCACGCCGGCAGGTGTGTTTTCACCTGAAAACCGGGGGTCCGGATTTATGATCCTTGGGTTCGAGGGGAGTCCACTATAGACCGCGCGACCGGTGGAATGGCCAGATGTCGCGTCACCTAATACCCAACCACGCGTCATTGGCATAGCATACGCCAATCTGCTCCACATGTGCATAGCCGGAAGATAGCGAAGCGAAGAGGATCCCATGGCTAAGATTGTTCCGAACATTTTACTCGTGATGACCGACCAGATGGCAGCACCAGCTCTATCGGTGTACGGTCATAAGCTCGTCAATACCCCCAACTTAGAGACCCTTGCCGAACAAAGTGTGGTCTTTGACAACGCCTACTGCAACTCGCCGTTATGCGCGCCCTCGCGCTTTTCCATGTTGTCCGGTCAACTGCCTTCGCGCATCGGCGCCTACGATAATGCCTCGGAGTTCCCGTCGTCAGTGCCGACCTTCGCACATTATCTGCGCGCCATGGGTTACCACACCTGTCTCGGCGGCAAGATGCATTTCGTCGGCCCCGACCAATTACACGGTTACGAAGATCGACTCACCACCGATGTTTATCCATCCGACTTTGGGTGGACGCCCAATTGGGATAGACCGGAGGTCTGCTACTCCTGGTTTCACAACATGTTGAGTGTGGTCGAGGCTGGTGTCTACGCGCGCACCATGCAACTCGACTTTGATGAGGAGGTGTCGTTCCAAGGCGTACGAAAGATTTACGACCTCGCCCGCACCCGTGACGAGCGGCCGTTCCTTTTGACGTTGTCCTTTACGCAGCCGCACGATCCCTACATGACGACGCAGGGCTATTGGGACCGCTACCAGGACGATGATATCGATCTACCCTCGGTGGCGCCTATCCCCCCAGACAAACGCGACCCGCACAGCCGTCGCCTCTACTATCTATGCGGCATGGACCAATACCGCATCAACGCGGAGCACGTACGCAACGCCCGTCACGCCTATTACGCCATGATGTCTTATATAGACGATCAGATCGGTGCGCTACTCGCTGCGCTAAGAGCTACGCGGCTTGCGGACAATACCATTATTGTATTCACCGCCGATCACGGCGACATGCTGGGCGAGCGCGGTATGTGGTACAAGATGACTTTTTTCGAGTGGGCGTCGCGCGTACCACTCATCGTGTATGCACCGTGGCTCTTTGCGCCACGGCGCGTTCCTGAAAACGTATCGCTGGTCGATCTGCTCTCGACCTTGCTTGAACTCGCGGCAGCCCGCGACGAGGCGCCCGAGTTGGTCACGCCCGTCGACGGACACAGCTTACGGCCACTGCTCACGGGCGATGTGACCGACTGGCCGGATACGGTTCTTGCGGAGTACATGGGAGAGGGCGCGTTGGCCCCCTGTTTTATGGTCAAGCGTGGGCGTTACAAATACGTGACTTGCGAACTGGATCCACCACAGCTCTATGATCTCGAGACCGACCCAAAAGAACTTGAGAATTTGTCAGGGCGATCGGAACACGCCACCACGGAACAGGCGCTCGCTTCCGTGAGCGCGACACGTTGGGACCCGAAAAAAATCAAGACACGAGTGATCCAGAGTCAGCGCCGACGCTTATTCCTGTTCCAGTCACTTAAACAGGGACATGTGACACCTTGGGACTTCCAACCGATCCGCGATACTTACCAGCAATATATCCGCAACCATGAAACGCTAGACGATGCCGACCGGCGCACACGCATTCCTTATCGCGAGGCGCCGCCGCCGGACTTCGGCGTCGACTGAAGGAGCCGTCACGTTCCTCCAGTTAGGGAAGCGTCATTCCGGTTGCCAGACCATTATCTTGATCGAGGTGGGGTTTGCGCTGTTGCAGGGATTATTAAGCTGCGGACAGTTGGAAATAACGGCAAGCACATCCATGTCAGCAAGCAGGTCGACAAAATCGCCCGCCCGGGAGCGACCTTCAACGAAGACCGTCTCCGCCAATCGGCCATCCTGAAGCACGGGTACATTACAGAAGAAGTTTACATTTGGCACGATGTCCCTACGGCTGAGACCGAACGCTGCTAACGCCTCTAAGAAGTTTTCCCGGCAACCGCGACAGTCGTGAACTCCGTAGAGCATTGCGTTGCTCGGCGCGCTGCAACAGCCGCCGATCGTATCGTGCCCACCGCAAGTATCTTCGATAATCGTAAAAAGCGGCCGCGCCTCATCCGAGTACAACGTGTGCCCTTTACCTAGGCGCAGAGTTCGACAGGCTTTAAGCGTATTGGGGGCATGGTAACGCTCCTCAGGACGCTCAGCGTTATAACACAGGAAATCAACGCCTTGTTGACCCTCGAGATCCACAATGCGAAGAACGTGATGGTACTTGATGATCCGCGCCCACGGCCGGCCAGGGGGAATGACCTCCTCATACACCACTGATCCCGGCGGCTGATAAGCAGCGTCCATCGAACGTTGGCGACCCTACCAAAGGGAACCGGCCGAAATCGTAAGGTTTTGCATGGTGATGCCAAACGCGTCATCGCGGCAGAGAAAGAGCGCGAGTGCGCCAACCTCTGCTGGCTTGATGAGCCGGCCTTGGGGATTGGCTTTCTCTACGTCGGCGATGTATTCAGCGCCGGAACGGTGTTCTTGCTCTTCGGCGATATCACCCATCCAGTCGCGGCCGAAACTGGTATCGACCCATGTTGGGCTGATGGCGTTGCAGGTCACTCCGTGTGGTGCACCTTCCAACGCCACGCAGCGGGTGAGTCCCACGACACCCGCCTTAGAGGCACAATAGGCGCCCGAGGTTACCGCGCCCACGTTTGCGGCAGTGGACGCAATATTGATGATGCGACCCCACTTACGTTCGATCATGCCCGGTAGCACGCATTTGATAGCGCGGTAGGTGCCGTTAAGGTTCACGTCGATGACCTTGTGCCAAAGCGGGTCTGGGTGGTCGACAATCGTCTGCTCGGCCGTAATGCCAGCGGCGTTAGCGAGGATGTCGACATTACCCAATTCAGCGACGGTGGTATCGTAGAACGCCTGCACCGACTCGTCGGAGGTTACATCCAGCCCCATACCAATAGCCTTGGCACCTTGGGCTTCGAGTTCGGCCCGGGTGGACTCGAGCTCTCGCTCACCCGGCAGATAGACGAGCTCGCCATCCGCCTTGGTATCGGCTTTATCGACCAACAGCGACCCAATGGCCACGTTCGCACCAGCCGAGGCGAACGCCAACGCCATGGCACGCCCCATTCCCGAGGCGCCACCCGTTACCATCGCTACACGCCCAGCCAGGAATTTCTCGGTCATTTACAGATCCTCCTTCATCAGAAAGTCATTGCGTCGCCCTACTTGAACCTTTTCGTATTGTCATTCTTTCATAACCGCAAAATCAAGGGCCCACAATATGCACATCTGTAGTCAAATTCGCGTGAAACCGTGATCGTTCCTCACCTTGGAAGCTCCGCCTAAATCTTGTTACAGTCCGGAGAGACTGCTTCACCTTCGCGTCGCCCTCGGGCGGGAACGCAGTCTATGACATGAGCAACTTCGAAAACTATACACAGACCTCGGAGAGCTACGACAAAACCCGAGTCCCCTTCGGCGTGGAAGTTATTCTGGGCTGGTTTGCTCAGGGATCGACACCCTTAGACCAGCTGGTAGTGCTTGATGCAGGCTGCGGCACCGGCAACTACTCTCAGGCACTACTTGATTATGTCGGCCGGATTGAGGCCGTGGACCTTAATACCGAAATGCTGGCAATGGCATCGGCGAAGCTCGCAACGGCTCGTGAAACCGGGCGCGTCACGTTTAATCGTGCAGCAATCGATGCGCTACCATTCGAAGACGCCACCTTCGATGGAATCATGGTGAACCAGGTCCTGCATCACTTGCCTGACAGCGACGCGGCAGGATATCCCGCCTACCATCGGGTCTTGCGCGAGTTCTCGCGCGTACTACGAGCAGGTGGGGCGCTCGTCATTAACATCTGCTCCCATGAACAGTTAGCTCGCGGCTTTTGGCCCTATACGCTAATCCCAGAGGCTACCGAGAATATGCGAAAGCGCCATATTCCCATCGACGATCTGGCCACGGTTCTCGAGGATTGTGCGTTTTCATACCGCGGGCGCTTTGTACCGCTCGATGCGGTGATCCAAGGTGAGGCCTACTTCGATCCGCGCGGGCCGCTTAGCAAACAATGGCGTGACGGTGATTCGATATGGGCGATGGCCACAGAAACCGAGCTGGAACAGGCGTTAGCCCGCGTTCGGCAACTCGATGCGTTAGACGAGCTGAATGATTTCGTAGCGCGCTACGACGCGCACCGGAAGAACGTTGGCCAAGTTACATTTGTTTTCGCGACACGCCGATGAGTAACGTCAACAACCATGGCAAAGATAGTCTTAAACGATCGAACTTTTGACATCGATCTTGCCGCGTTTGACAAAGACGGCACGCTGATCGACTTCTATCACCTTTGGGGACGTAAAGCCCGGCACTGTGTAGAAACGTTGGTTAAGCGAGTTCAGGGCAAAGAGGATTTGCGTCGTGCTTTATATGCAAGCCTTGGTTACAACCCAGAGACAGAGCGCACGGCCGGTGACGGTCCGCTGGCAACAGCTACCATGGGTAACATATATACCATCGCAGCAGCTGTGTTGTACCAGCATGGTGCCAGTTGGGATGAAGCTGAAAAGTGCGTACAAGAATCATTTGCTGCCGGCATGGGTGAATTGCCTACTGCCGACCTTGTGCGACCAGTCGGCGACGTCGCTGCATTGTTCCGTCAACTTACGCAGGCGGGCGTACATATTGCCCTCGTCACGACGGACGACCGCGCAGCAACCAAGGCAACCCTACCGCTGCTTGACATCGAAGAACACGTAAGCCTGCTTATTTGTGGCGATGACCAAACGCCAGCGAAACCGGCGCCCGATGCCATCCAACAACTTGGGGTGCAGCTCGGTATCGAGCCGGCGCACACTATGGTGGTCGGTGATACCGCAGCCGATATGCTCATGGCGACGCGCGCCGGTGTTGGCTGCCGGGTCGGTGTGCTGAGCGGCGTCGGCAATCGAACGATATTAGCGGCCCACGCCGACGTCGTTGTCGATTCGATCGATGAAATCCGAGTTGTATCTTGAGTAACTGAACAGCGTCCCTTGCGCAAATACCACGATTCTAGCTTGTAGTCCCCGTATGCAAAGCTTTCTAGTATTCATGCTATGCCCACCACCGATTCAGCCACCAACGACATAAAGATTATCTCCGAGCTCCCCCATCGGATCACCGAAATCGAAAACACCTGGATTCCAATGTCCGACGGCTGCCGTTTGGCTGCGCGTATTTGGATGCCCGTCGACGCGCGCGAAAACTCAGTGCCAACGATTCTCGAATACATTCCGTATCGCAAACGTGACGGTACGGCAGCACGAGACGAGCAGAACCATCCCTACTTTGCCGGCCATGGGTACGCCTGTGTGCGGGTCGACCTTCGCGGCAGTGGTGAGTCAGACGGCCTTTTGTTGGATGAATACCTGAAACAAGAACAGAACGATGCGCTGGAGGTAATCGAGTGGATCACGGCGCAGCCGTGGTGCGATGGAAACGTCGGCATGATGGGCATCTCCTGGGGGGGATTCAACGCGCTCCAAGTGGCGGCCCGACGACCGACTGCTCTGAAAGCGATCATCACTGTGTGTTCCACCGACGACCGTTACGCCGACGACGTCCATTACAAGGGTGGTGCGTTACTGATGGAGAACCTCGGTTGGGCGTGCACTATGTTCGCGTACTCCTCGCGTCCGCCTGATCCCGCGCTGGTCGGTGAACGCTGGCGAGACATGTGGATGCATCGCCTGGAGAATATTCCACTCTTGATCGAGAACTGGCTCAAACATCAGCGACGCGATCACTATTGGCAGCACGGCTCGGTGTGTGAGGATTACGGTGCCATTACGGCTGCGGTGTTCGCCGTGGGCGGTTGGGGAGATGCTTATTCCAACACGATTCCGCGTTTGCTCTCCGGTCTCAAGGCACCGACGCGCGGACTCACCGGTCCGTGGGTCCACAAGTATCCGCACAACGCTGTACCCTGTCCCCGCATTGGCTTCCTGCAAGAGTGTCTTCGTTGGTGGGACCGGTGGCTAAAAGGCATCGACACCGGGGTTATGGATGAGCCACTGTATCGTGCCTATATGCTCGAGACCGCGCGTCCGCGGGCGAGCTATGAAGAGCGTGCCGGACGTTGGATCGCCGAATCAACCTGGCCTTCACCCGGTATACATGTCAACACATTGGTGTTGAACGCGGGCCGGCTGGATGCTGAACCCGCGCCAGAACACGTCTTGACCCTGTGCTCGCCGCAAGACACCGGAACTGCCGGTGGCGAGTACTGCGCCATGTGGCTCGGGCCGGAGGGGCCGACAGACCAGCAAGAAGATGACGCACGCTCGCTCGTCTTCGATACACCTCCGTTGGCTGAGCGCGCGGAGATCTTTGGTGCACCGATGCTAACACTAGAGATGGCAGCAAACCGGCCGAAGGCGTTTATCGCCGTGCGCTTGTGCGACGTATGGCCTGAAGGTGATTCGACGCGTGTTACATATGGCGTCCTCAATCTCACGCACCGCGATAGTCACGAGCACCCTACGCTGCTAGAGCCCGGCAAACGCTATCGTGTCCGTGTGCAGTTGGATGATATCGCGTATGCCTTTGCACCGGGCCATCGAATCCGTGTGGCCGTATCGACGGCCTATTGGCCTATGGTCTGGCCATCGTCCGAACCCGTGACGTTGCAACTGTACACAGGACGAAGCTTTTTGAACCTGCCAGTGCGCCCACCGCGTGAGCAGCCATCGCGACCTTTTGCTCAACCCGAAAGCACGCGGACAATGGCCGTAGATATCCTGCGCCCCGAATCGCACACACGCACAACCGAACGTGACCCCGCCAGTGGCGACAGTATCGTGCACATCATCGACGACTTCGGTGAGCATCGGATTCAGGCTCATGGTCTAACGATCTCGGAAGTAGCCCGGGAAACGTACCGTGTTCACAGCGACGACCCCTTGAGTGCTCGCGCCAACATTCACTGGACCGAAATCCTATACAGGGACGACTGGCGTGTGCGAACCGAGACCCGCACCGAGATGTGGGCTGACCATGAGAATTTTGTCATCCGCGCCAACTTGGAGGCCTATGAAGGTAAGCAACAGGTATTCGCACGTGGGTGGCACCAAAAAATTTCCCGCGACATGACGTAGACAGTTCGGCTTGACTGTCCGCGGTAATGCGGAAAAACACGCTGATTTGGCATGTGCTGCGCAAACCATTTAGCATGGGACACTTTAAATGTTCTACCCGAACGGGCTATCCAGTGCATAAAATGGTACTTCGCGACAAGATAGAGCCGCGACATTGAAGATCTACGGACTGCGCGGCATGACTCATGGAGCAGCCAAGGTGCTGACCGTGATGAGCCCGGATGGCGCGACTGCGGCGCTCCACTACATCGATCCGGGCGACGACGTGATTACCAATGCCGCTGCCGGTCAGTTGACGCAGTATCTGGAAAAGCGCAGCGGTGCCCTTGATCGCTTGACCGAAACACACGGCATCATCGTCCTTTCGAAACAGGATTGGGACCGGAAGAAAGCGGAATTGGGGGACTGCATCTGGCGCTAAACAGCCGGAATCGAGTACAGTTGAACGGACCGCCGACTCCTTTACCGGTGCTCGCGACAGGACGGCGGATTCCCTGACCGGAGTCACATCATGCAAAAGTCACTTCTGATCGACCCTGAAAAGTGCACGAGTTGTCTGCAGTGCGAGATGGCCTGTTCCTTCGAGCACGAGGGTGTATTCAATCCCGCCAAGTCGAGGATCAAGATCTTCGAGTTCGAACACGGCCGTCATGCAATCCCCTACACCTGCACGCAGTGCGACGAGGCCTGGTGTATGCACGCCTGCCCGGTAGAGGCGATTACTTTTAACGCCGCTACCGGGGCGAAGGAGGTTAGCGACGCCGTCTGTGTAGGCTGCAAGGTGTGCACTATCGCCTGCCCCTTTGGCACAGTGAACTACAACCACGACACCGGCAAGGTGATCAAATGCGACCTGTGCGGTGGTAATCCACAATGCGCCGAAGCCTGCCCGACAGGCGCGATTACCTATGTAGACGCGGACTGGACCGGTTACGACCGCATGCGCCAGTCGGCCCTGCGTGATCACCCCTCGGCTTAGGGTTAGTAATGTGTACGATAGATTGAGGAATAAAACTCAACGCAAAGGCGCGAAGACGCAAAGTGTTTTTAAATTGAGGAATTTTTTGAGAAGCGATAACTTTGCGTCCGTTGCGCCTTGGCGTCTTTGCGTGGGGCAGTCGAATCAAACGCCTAGTGTTATTTCCATATTCGGATAGCAACGAACGGCTTATTAGTAGTTGGGGGCATTTATGGGATGGCAGAAAAAAATACTTCGGGTTGACCTGACAAAGGGCACCGCCAAATCCGAACCGCTCAACATGGATTGGGCCAACCTTTACCTGGGCGAAAGGGGTCTTGCAACCAAATACCTATGGGAAAACATGGACCCTAAAGCGGACCCCATGGGACCGGACAATGTTTTGATCTTTGCGACCGGGCCGCTGACAGGCACCATGGCATCTACCAGTGGGCGCTACGCCGTCGTTACCAAGGGCCCTCTGACCGGCGCTATTGCATGTTCAAACTCGGGCGGCAAGTTCGGCGCCGAACTCAAGTTTGCAGGTTATGACCTGTTAGTGATTCACGGCAGATCACCGAAGCCGGTCTATCTGCATATCCTCGACAACCACGTGGAAATCCTGTCTGCCGATGAGATCTGGGGTACTTCCGTTTGGAATACCGAGGAGTCGATCAAAGCACGCCATCAGAATCCGTTGCTTAAGGTCGCCTCGATCGGTGTAGCTGGTGAGCACGGCGTGCGCTTCGCGTGCATCGTCAACGACCTGCACCGTGCGGCCGGACGCTCGGGAGTCGGTGCTGTCATGGGGTCGAAGAATCTCAAGGCGATCGCGGTACACGGCACGGTAGGTGTCAAAGTGGATGATCCCAAGCGGTTCATGCAGGTGGTTAAGGAAACCAAAGCGCTGCTCTGGGACAACGACGGGCGGCGGGAGCTGACTGAACTCGGCACCAACGCCATGATCGACACAATGCAGGAGTTCGGCGGACTACCTACCCGCAACTTCAACGAAGTCCAGTTCGACGATTATGACAAGATCAACCCCGACGCGATGATGGCGACCAAACCAAGCGGTCACCGTAACCTGATCACCAACAAGGCCTGTTTCGGCTGCACCATTGCCTGCGGCCGCATCGCGCACATCGATAAGGAGCACTTCACCATTGTTAACCGCAAGGAATACTGGCATGCGTCCGGCGGGTTGGAGTACGAGACCGCGTTTGCCTTTGGCCCGATGGTAGGCGTGGACGATGTCGATGCACTGACCTTCGCCGGCTACATGATGAACGAACACGGCATGGATCCGATCTCGTTCGGCGGCACACTGGCCGCTGCCATGGAGCTTTATGAGATGGGTGTTATTACTGAGAAGGATACCGACGGGGTGCCATTGAACTTTGGCAACGCCGAAGCGCTCACGATCATGGCGGAGAAGACCGGCAAGTACGAAGGCTTTGGCCAAATCCTGGGTTTGGGCTCGAAACGAATGTGCGAGAAATACGCCCACCCCGAAATAGCGATGACAGTCAAAGGCCAGGAGTTCGCCGGTTACGACTCACGCGCGTTGCAGGGTATGGGACTTGGCTACGCGACCAGTAATCGCGGGGCGTGCCATCTCAAGCACGATACCTTCGCCGAGGATATGGAGGACCAGACCGGCAAGGGTAAAGCCAAGCCTTGCAAGGAGTCGCAGGACCGCACTGCCATCGTCGACTCGACCGGCCTATGCCTGTTCACTACGGCCGCCTGGGGAGTTGAAGAATTCAAGCAGCAGATCGACGCTGCCTGCGAGGGCGAGTGGAGTGTCGAGCGGTTGCTCGAGATCGGCGAACGCGTCTGGAACCTCGAACGCCAGTTCAATCTTGCCGCAGGGATCACGGCTAAAGACGATACCTTGCCGAAACGTCTGCTGGAGGTGCCGGCGCCGTCCGGCACCGCCAAGGGCCGCGTCAGCGAGCTCAGCGAGATGCTACCAGAGTATTACAAGGCGCGCGGTTGGACACCTGAAGGCGTACCGACAAAAAAAACAATCAGGAGATTAGGGCTACAAGAGTCCGCATAAGCCATGAATTACGTCATAGTCGGTGCCGGCCCTGCCGGGGTGATAGCAGCGGAGACACTGCGGAAATTGGACGCCTCCGGCAGCATCCTACTACTTGGTGACGAACCGGAACCACCTTATTCGCGGATGGCGATTCCCTATCTGCTGGCAGAGCACGTCGGTGAGGACGGCACTTATCTACGGCACGCCGCCAACCACTACGAAACACTCAACGTCGATGTTCGTCGCGACACCGTCTGCGGCGTTACACCCGCCACCAAAACGGTAACCCTGGAGAGTGGTAAGAGCCTCCCTTACGACCAACTGTTGATTGCAACTGGCTCACATACTGTCAGGCCGCCTATACCCGGGATGGACTTGCCGGGGATCGAGAACTGCTGGACGCTGGACGATGCTCGTCGCATCGCGCAGCGCGCAAAACCCAACTCCCGGGTGGTGCTCATGGGCGCGGGCTTTATCGGCTGTATTGTGCTGGAGGCGTTAGTAGCGAGAAAGGTCAAGCTCACCGTTGTAGAGATGGCGGACCGCATGCTGCCGCGCATGATGGACGAGACCGGTGGCGAAATGATCAAACGCTGGTGTGAAAAGCAGGGGGTCCGGGTACTCATCGCCACACGTGTCACCGCGATCGAACAAGACAACGGTACCCTGCAGTTGACACTGGACGGTGGTGGTCGCCTGGATGCAGATCTGGTGGTGTGCGCGACCGGGGTCATGCCGAACGTCGCGTTTCTGCAAGATAGTGGTGTTCACATTGACGCGGGTATCGTGGTCGATGACACCCTGCAGACGAGCGTACCCGGCATCTATGCGGCAGGCGATGTTGCTCAGGGACCCGATCTTTCGACCGGGAAGAAAGAAGTCCATGCCATCCAACCAACCGCAGCCGAACACGGGCGCATCGCCGGGTGCAACATGGCAGGTCGAAAAACACCGTTCCGCGGCAGCCTATCGATGAACGTGCTCAATACGGTGGGGCTGATCTCCAGTTCATTTGGCCTGTGGATGGGCGTAGATAGCGGGGACCAGGTAAAGACAATTGATACCGAACGGTTCAAATACCTGAGGCTGGAATTTGACGGCGACGTAATCGTCGGTGCACTCGCGCTCGGCCTTACTCAACACGTGGGTATAATCCGCGGCCTCATACAGACGCGCGTTGAGCTTGGGTCGTGGAAGGACGTCCTTATGAAAGATCCCCACAAGGTCATGGATGCTTACCTTGACCGTGTCCAAGGTAAGCTCTGAGTAAGTACCTGTCCCCGAGCGTCGAAACCAATGAGGATCAAGGTAAGAACTACCGGATTGCTAGGGAAATACCTACCACCCGGGAGCGTGAAGAATCTCGCTGAATTGGAGGTCGCCGATGGCGCCACGCCGTTCGACGTGATTAAACAGCTCGGCATGCCGCTCGATGGGAATTACCTTGTAGCACTGAACGGCAATGTAGTGCCCAAGAGCGAGCGTGATACCCGCACCCTCGCCGAAAACGACAAACTCTCCATCATGCCCCCGCTCAAAGGGGGTTGAGCTCGAGCCAGATGTAGTGTCCCCCCTGGTGGCGTGCTGTTGTGCCTACCGTGAGTCGCGCTCCGGTTTCAATGCACCGGCGGTTTCTACAAGTTATTGTTTTTATAACGAATACTTATCTAGGGTCACTTATCTTACCTTTTACGTCGTATATTTTATTTCCTCCGGTATAGGGGTATATTGTTATACTTCTACGTGCACAAAAAAGGGCCCCGTCGCCTTGGCGATGGGGAAGGATTCGCCACGGATACCTAACCCTGTACACCAGAATCTCCTAGCCAATGGAGGAGGTAACTATGTCAGAGCTGAAAAAACTGGAGCGTTTGCTTGCTCAAGGATGGATCAGTCGCCGCGAGTTCATGAGGCGCGTGTCGGCGATGGGGCTTGTCGCAGCCATCCCGGGCGCTATGTTTGGAACGGCGCCGGCTTACGCTGGCCCGAAGAAAGGCGGCAAATTCCGCGTTGGCATCGGTCACGGGTCTACCACCGACTCCCTGGATCCAGCGACCTACGAGAACGCCTATACGCAGTTTACCCTCGGACATGGTGTTCACAATCACCTGACTGAAATAAAGCCGGATGGTAATCTGGGGCCTGAACTGGCCGAAAGTTGGGAAGCGTCGGCCGACGCCAAGACCTGGACCTTCAAGTTACGCCGGGGGGCGGAGTTCCACAACGGCAAAACCCTGGAGGCCAGCGATGTCATCGCATCGCTCAACCACCATCGCGGGGAAGACACAAAATCGGGGGGCAAGGCAATCGCCGGGCAGATCACTGAGATGAAAGCCGACGGCAAGCATGTGCTGGCCGTTACCCTGGAAGGTGGTAACGCAGATTTTCCGTTCATGCTCAGCGACTATCATCTGATCATCGTGCCGGGCGAGAAAGACGGCAAAATCAAGGCGACGGCTGGAATCGGTGCCGGCGCCTATGTTCTCCAGAGTTATGAGCCGGGTGTGAATGCAAAGCTGAAACGCCACCGGAACTACTGGCGTTCGGACTATGGACACTTCGACGAGGTCGAGACGCTCACCATCGCCGACGTGGCCGCGCGCACCAACGCACTCACCACCGGTGAAGTGGACTGCATCGATCGTCTCGACATCAAGACACTGCATCTTCTCAAGCGCAACAAAAAGGTTAGCATCAAAGAGACCAGCGGCACCGCGCATTACTCGATTCCGATGCGCACCGACACACCGCCCTTCGACAACAACGATGTACGCCTGGCGCTGAAGTATGCGGTGGATCGGAAAGCATTGCTGCAAAATGTCCTGCGGGGACACGGTGTTCTCGGCAACGACCATCCGATCGGCCGGT
>JBHIDJ010000056.1:0-17189 GCA_046760105.1 Acidiferrobacterales bacterium
CGCCGCCGGCAACCAGCGATGGAACGGCATGAGCGCCGCCTTGCCGATGCCGAAGACATACAAGGCAAAAAGCACTGCCAGGACCGATGGCGTTGCCGTATCCCGCAAGATACCTCCCTGGCGAAAGTCGAGAGTGCCGGTGAGCATCCAGGTCCAGACGATAGCAAGCAGCTGCAAACCAATAGAGGTACCGAGTAACAGCCCCAGATAGACACGTCCCGCACGCCGTGCCTCCTGGGTGCCCGAATGCGTAACCAACGGATAGGTCGACAGTGTCAGCACTTCGTAACATACGAACAGCGTGAACATGTTAGCGGCGAATGCCACTCCCATCGTGCTCCCGAGTGCCACGGCAAACGCGCAATAAAATCGGGTTTGATGCCGCTCATGGTGGGCGCGCATGTAACCAATGGAGTACAGCGAGGTGACAATCCACAACAGGCTTGCCACCAAAGCGAACAGCAGGCCCAGGGGTTCGACGGCGAGTGCAAGCGGCAACCCTGGCAGTGTCTCCACGAGTACAACAGCCGGCCGCTCACCTGCCTGCACGGCAAACCACAGCCGTGCAACCAGCGAAAACAAGCCGACCGCAGTAACCAGCGTTACCGTTTCTCGTTGGTTGGGGTGCCGGTTGAACATGAGAATCGATACAGCACCCGCAAGAGGCACAGCGATCGTCAGCCACAGCGTCATGGCGGAACTCATAGCCCACCTCTGAGCAGCGATTCCGCGGCGCGTTGGGCAACACCCACTGTGAGGTCGGTGTGGATCCCGAAGTAGATGTTCGCGCCGATCAGAATCCAAGTAGGCAAAAGCAGAGATAGTGGCGCCTCCTGACGGCGTGGACCAACCCTAGGTACTGGCTGAAAGAAGGCCGCTTCGACCACTCGCCATATGTACACGATCGCCATCAGCGACCCGACGAGCACGAGCGCGGCAACCCACCAGAGCCCGTCCTCCAGGGCGGCGAGGATCAGATACCACTTACTAATAAAGCCGACGGTGAGCGGTACACCAATAACGCTCAGGCCACCGACGACAATGGCAGCAAATGTCCAGGGCATGCGCCGCCCAAGGCCGGCCACGTCGCTGAGACGGGCGGAACCGAGCCGGTAAACGACACAGCCGAGGGCCAAGAAAAGTGCGCCTTTCATTAACGCGTGGTTAAACAGATGCAGGATGCCCGCCGTCAGGCCGGTGAAAGACGCGAAGCTGATCCCGAGGATCATGTAGCCGATCTGGGCAACGCTCGAGTAAGCCAACATACGCTTCAAGTCGTCCTGAAAGATAGCGACGATGGATGCGCTGAATACCGCCACCAGTGCAAGCGGGAGCAGGATTAGATTCAATAGCATCGCCTCAAACGAGAACGCCACACCGAACACGGTGAACAGGAAGCGCAATAGCATGTACACCGCCACCTTTGTGGCTGTGGCAGCGAGAAAGGCGGTCACCATCGATGGCGCATATGCATAAGCGTTCGGCAGCCACAGGTGCAGCGGGAAAAGCGCAAGTTTTAGACTGATGCCGACCGTGAGAAAGGCGAGCGCCGCACGCACCGTGCGCGTATCCGCCACGGCCGGAAGACGTTGCGTCAAATCGGCCATGTTAAGTGTGCCCGTCATCATGTATAAGAGCCCAACCCCGATCAAGATAAACGTCGCACCGATAGTGCCCATGACCAGATATTGGAACGCAGCGGTCAGCGCACGGCGATCACGGCCGAGACTGATTAAGATGTAAGAAGAGAGTGAGGAGATCTCGAGAAACACGAACAGGTTGAATGCGTCACCGGTGGCGGCGATTCCAAGCAGACCCGCGAAGCACAACAGATATGCGGTATAGAACAGCGTGATCCGCCGTTCCGGGATTTCGCTGGCTACGCTGCGGGCGGCAAATGGTAACATCACGGCACCGATTGCTGCGACGATCAACAACACGAACGCGTTTACCGGATCAATGCGATACTCGATTCCCCACGGGGCTGCCCAGCCGCCTATCTCATAGGACAGCGTGCCTGTGGTGAGTACCTGTTGAAGCAGCAAACCAGCGATGATCAGTGCCGCCCAGCTTGCGGCAAGGCTCAGCCCCCAAGCAAGCCGTGCGTTGTTCAGGAGCACGCACAGCGGTGCGCTTAGCAGGGGCACGACGACCTGCAATGCCGGTAGATGCTGTTCGATCACAACGATTTGTCCTGGCGATGGATGTCGTCTTCTTCGACGCTACCGTAGGCCTCGTTGATGCGCACCACCAATGCCAGTCCGAGCGCGATGGTGGCGATGCCGACGACAATTGCGGTCAGGATCAGGACGTGGGGAAGCGGGTTGGAGTAAACGCTGATACCGTCGGCGATGATAGGTGCAGTACCACCCTGCACTTTGCTCATCGAGATGTACATAATGAACACTGCGGTCTGAAACAAATTGAGGCCGACAATTTTCTTTACCAGATTACCTCGCGATATAACCACGTAGAAGCCGGCCATCATCAGAAAAATCACGATCCAATAGTTATACAGGCCAAGTAACTCCATCACGAACGTTCCCGGCCAGCGAAGGCAAAGAAGATAGTAATCATAACGGCCGCCACCGTGATACCCACCCCCAATTCGATCAGGAAGATTCCTAGATGTTGGCCACGCACAGGATCATGGGCCAGTACGTTGTAATCAAGATAACGTCCACCCAGGAACAGCGAGACAACGCCCACGCCAGCATAGAGCGACAGGCCCAGTGCCACGAACACGCGAACGGTCCCGGGTCGAGCGACTTTTTTTGCCGTCTCTAACCCAAAAACCAAGGCATAGAGGATAAATCCGGCGCCAAAAATGACGCCGGCCTGAAAGCCACCGCCCGGACCGTAGTCACCGTGAAACTGCACGTACAGCGCAAACAATAAAATGAGCGGAATAAGCAACTTGGCGACGATGCGTAGCACGAGGTGGTGCTTCATCGCTTCTTACCTTTGTTCTTGCGCTGTTGGCGTCCGGATCCGAGTAACAGCATTACACCGACGCCGGCCGTGAAGATGACCGTCACCTCACCCAAGGTGTCATAACCACGGTAGCTCGCGAGTACCGACGTGACTATGTTGGGGATGCCGGTTTCGTGTGGCGAGTCTTGGATGTAGCGGGGTGCCACGTGCCGGTGAATGGGAGCGTCCGGATCACCATAGCGCGGCATGTCGAGGGTGCCGTAAACAAGTGCTGCCCCCGTGACGGCGACGACCAGTAGCGGGAGGAGCGCCTTGTGCGTGGGGGTTTTCTCTTTCCGCGCTGTTAGCGCCAGCGTGCCCAGCATGAGCACCGTGGAAATACCGGCGCCGACGGCGGCTTCGGTGAGCGCCACGTCTACTGCATCGAGCGCTAAGAAAATACTTGCCGACAGAAGACTATAGATGCCGAACAGCATAACCACGGCAAATAGGTCTCGCAACACGACGACCGCCACCGCCGTGATCGCGAGAAAGGTCAACAGTACGATGTTGATTAGCTGCTCTATGGTTAACTCCCCTTTCTGCTAAGCCGCGGTTTCACCCTACCGTGAAGAGCTGCCTTCGCCAGCGCGTGTGTTGCGGTTGGGCTGGTGAACAAGCCAAACACGAGAATCAGTAGCAGTTTTACCGTAACCAATGACCAGCCAGCCTGTAGCATGAGACCTATTAAGATCAGGCCGGCAGCAAGCGTGTCCGTCATACCGGCTGCGTGAAAGCGCGTGAAAAGGTCGGGGAAACGCACAATGCCGATACCGCCGACGACACCGAAAAAGCCCCCGGCCACCAAGAATGTCCAGCTTAGCAAATCTATCAGTGCAATCGTCATCGCCGCCCCCGGTTTGCGGCACGCCGTCGAGCGCGGCCGAGATCGCCATACTCAAAGAACTTTAGGGCGGCGATAGTAGTGATAAACGCGATGAGGGCGTATACGAGGGCGATATCCAGGAAATCCGGCCGCCCGGTAAGGAACCCAAACACGGCGATGATCAGCACCGTTTTGGTGTTGAACATATTTACCGCGAGTATGCGGTCGTAGACTGTGGGTCCCAGCAGGGCCCGAATCAGCGCGAGAGTCATAGTAACCAGGATGGCCGCTGCTGCCGCGAAAAACATTAACTGGCCCCTTCGAAATCTGTGACCCGTCGGTCCATCTCCCCACGCCGCAGTTCTTGCGCCGCCTCCTTTGTCAGGGCGTGCACTTCAATTTGATCGCCCTTCACGTTAATAGACACGGTCCCCGGAGTCAGGGTAATCGAGTTGGCGTAAATCACCTTGCCCAACTCACTTTTTTGACTTGCTTTAAGGCGTATTACGGTGGGACTGATCGGCATGCGAGGGTTCAGAATGCGACGCGCCACATTTATATTGGATTTCACAATTTGCCAAACGAGCCATGACCAGTAGACAAGTGCCTTAGGCGTCAGGTGGATCGGGTGACCTTCGCGGTCCAGCACGTCCATCCGTAGAGCAATGGTAACTACAAGCAATACAGAAAGTACGCCGAGGCCCAAAAGTAACGGGACGTCGTAATGGCCGGACAGTAACAGCCATAGGCCGTACGCTACCAATGCCAGGCTGATCGCATGTGCCAAGGCAATCTCTCCTCGTATCTTTATGCCGGCAGGTGGCGGTTCGTAAAAATGCCGTGATGATACCCAGGGACGCACTGATATGCCAGACAAGCCCAGCGCTTTTGAAGAGAGCTGAAAGTGACGAGTGGGCAGCGCTGGCCTGGTGTAGGTCTGCTAGCTCACCGATGATTCTTCGGTGGTGCTTTCCTCGGGATGCGGGCGAATGCGGGCCACTTCGACAGCTGTACCACGGGTGCGCATGATATCGACTTGGTAGCCGCTCAGTATGAGGCTGGTGCCTGGCTCCGGTATATCCTCGAGATACTCGGTGATCAGTCCATTCAGGGTTCGCGAGCTGTTTGTGGGTAGCTGCCAGCCAAGCTTGCGGTTCAAATCGCGAATACTGGCACCGCCCTTAACGAGATAGCTGCCGTCCGCCTGCGGATGAATGTCCTCGAGCTTGCCGATTGCTTCCGTCGAAAAATCACCGACGATTTCCTCTAGGATCTCGTCAAGGGTAACGAGGCCCATGATGTCTCCGTATTCATCTACTACCAGTCCGAAGCGACGTTTGATGTCCTTGAAGTTGAGTAACTGTCTGTTCAGCGGCGTGCCCTGCGGAATGAAGTAGGGTTCAGCGATAACCTCCATGAGTGATTCGCGCGTAAACTTATTTTCACGAATCTGATTGAGTACCTTTCGCAGATGTATCATGCCAACCACATTGTCCAGGCTGCCGCGGTAGACGGGTAGCCGTGTGAAGCGGCTGCGTGAAATTTGCGCCATGATGTCATCCCAATCGCCATCGAGATCGATACCTTGTATCTGACCGCGTGGCACCATGACATCCTCAACCGTCGTCTTTTCAAGGTCGAGTATACCCAGCAGCATCGATTGATGGGATTTTGGGATCAGCGCACCGGCCTCCATGACGGCAAACCGTAGCTCGTCGCTGCTGATTCGATCGCGTCTCCTATCCAACGGAACGCCCAGCAGGCGCAGCATGCGGTTTGCGATCTGGTTGATAAGCCAGATGATGGGGTAACAAATCTTGAGTAACGGACGCAGCACGTACGCTGCCGGAAAGGCAACGCGTTCCGGCTGCATCGCAGCGATGGTCTTCGGCCCGACCTCAGCGAAAATGAGCACGACCACAGTGAGCAGGCCGGTGGCAACCGCGATGGCAGCCTCACCAAACAGTTTGAGCGCAATGATTGTCGCTATTGCCGATGCCAGCAGATTGGCGAAATTATTGCCGAGGAGAATGACACCCAGCAGACGGTCCGGGCGCTCGAGCAGTTTATGCACGATGCGCGCGGCGCGATGCCCGGATTTCGCCAGATGCTCCAGCCGATAGCGATTCAGCGCCATCATGCCGATTTCGCTGGCGGAGAAAAAAGCGGATAAGAGAATAAGGAAAGCGAGCGCCAGCGCCAGCGCGCCTATGGGGACGTCATCCAAGCGGAGATCGCCTCACGACCATGGGGACATCGATCACTTTAGCACATGGGCAAGCCCTGCCGTCAATGTGCCGGCTGAGCGCCATGCACGATCTGTACCGCTTTCTCTGTGTGCTCGGCTAGACCGGCAAAAAGCCGGCTATTTTGCGTAAAACAAGACCAGCATCGGCACCAGCACGAGCAGAAACAGCACTGTCATAATGCCACCGGCCCGCAAATAGTCGATATTGCGATAACCACCGGGACCCATGATCAGGGCATTGACCTGGTGCGTGGGCAGGAGGAAGGAGTTTGACGCGGCGATTCCCACGGTGAGCGCAAATACCCGTGGATCGGCGCCAGCGCCGGCGGCGATCTTGATCGCCAGCGGCACCAAAAGCACGGTGGCACCGACGTTCGACATAATCAGTGTAAACGCGGTCGTCAGTAGCGCTATCACGGCGAGCAATACCCAGCTTGGTACATCACCGAAGAACGCCAACATATTTTGGGCGATCCAGGCCGCAGTGTTGGAGTTTTCTACCGCAATGCCGAGCGGAATCAGACTCGCGAGCAAGAACACGGTACGCCAATCGACCGATCGATAGGCTTCATCGATGCGCAACACACCCGTGAGGATCATGCCGATGGCACCCGTCATAAAGCAGACCGCTAGGCGTAGATTGGTAAACAAAACCAATCCGATGGCGAGCGTAAAGAAGACCACGGCGTATTTGACTTTCTCCGGCCGCGTTTCGAGGTCCTGGCGGGGATACGCTGTCATCACGATGAAGTCGGGGTCTGAGTCCAAGAGTGCCAAGGATTGCCAGCTGCTGTGAATAAGCAGCGCATCGCCCGGTTGAAAGGGGATATCCGAAAGCTTTTCTGTGATAGGTGCGTCCGTGCGATAGATCGCAAGGATGGTGGCCGTGTAGCGCTGTCGGAACTTGATCTCGCGCATAGTCTTGCCAATCAGTGACGAACGTGGCGCGATGACGATCTCGGAGATACCCGAGTAGGTGGGTGAAAGCGCGTCCGCCAGTGCGCCCATGTCTGCCCGTTGTTCCAGCTTAAATCTCTGCGCGAAATCATGTATGTCTTCTTCCTTTCCGAGCAGGCCCAGTATGTCGCCGGGTTGAAAGACGGTATCGCGTACGGGTGCGAGACGGATGCCACCTTCGCGCTGAAGCGCTATAGCGCTGATGTTGTAGTTGGACTGTGCCCGCAGGTATTCGATGTTGCTGCCAATCAGGCTGCTGCCCGCGGGGACGGCGACCTGAAATACATCGCCCAGCAAATTGTAAGTCTGGGTGAGGTAACCCATTGTATTTGGCGTAACGGGCTCTACGCCGTGGCTCGTTGGCAGCACATATTTGCCGAGCAGGAGGAAATAGACGACGCCAGTCGCGATTAACAGGAGGCCGATCGGCGTTACATCAAACAAATGAAACCGCGAAATCTCATCGATCCCCGGGGGAAGATTGGTGTTGGCAGTGTCAACCAGATCGTTCAGCAAGATGAGCGGGCTCGAACCGACGAGTGTCACCGTCCCACCGAGGATGGCGCAAAATCCCATGGGCATGAGCAACCGTCCTAGCGGGATGCGCGTGCGCGCGGCGATGCGTCCTACCGCTGGCAGGAAAAGCGCGGTGGCGCCTATATTCTGCATAAAGCTAGAGATCACACCGATTGTGCCAGAGATTGTGGCGATCAAGCGATGCTCGGTGTTGCCGGCGAATTTTATTATTGACCGCGCAATGTGATTCATGAGCCCGGTTTTATCCAGGCCCGCGCCAATGATCATGACAGCAATGATCGAGATGACCGCGTTACTGGAGAAACCACTAAAGACTTGCTCCGGTTGTACCACTTCGAATCCGATGATACCGCTCACACTCAATAGGACCATAATGGTTAACGCGGTGACATCCACGCGTACCCACTCGGAAACGAAAAGCACTATTGTCAAGACGAGCACCCCCAACACCCATATGATCTCGGGAGTAAGCGCGATAGGTTCAATCATCTTTCTTTTTTGGATAGTGGTTAGTTGTTGTTCCGCTCGTAGCGATTATAAGTCGGTCGACTGACCGTTGTCAGTCACGGAGCGCCAACGGCGGCCCGGGCTGGCTACCGCCCGAGAATAATCTCTAGAACGAATTTGGTCCCGAAGTAAGCCAGCACCAGCAAGGTGAATCCACCCAGGGTCCATTGCACCGCCGGCCGGCCACGCCAACCAAAGCGCCAGTGCCCGAGCAGCAGTATCGCGAATACGACCCAGGCGAAAATCGACAATACCATGTGGTGCGTGAAGCGCAGCGGCTTACCGAACATCTGCTCGGAGAAAAAGGCACCGCTGATCAAGGTGAGGGTAAGTAGTAAAAAACCCATGCCGATTAACTGGAACAGGAGATGTTCCATAGTCTGCAGCGGGGGCAAGGCGCGCATGAACCCCGCCATCTGCCTGCTGCGCAGCTGCCGTTCCTGTGCGAATAACAACAGACTCTGCACGGCGGCAAGACTGAGAAGACCGTACGCCAACACCGAGACAATGATGTGCAACGACTGCAGTGTACTGGTTTCGGGCAAAACGATATGTCTGCCGGGCCACACCCACGCGATGAGGACGGCAAGCCCAGCTAGCGGCATGATTACAACACCAAGATTCGCGATCGGTCTATACAGGGCCGCGATCAGAAATAGCACAGCCACCGCCCAGGTCACCAAGGAAATGGCGTTTGTAAACGCGAGGTTTAGACCATCGTCGACACGCAGGCCCAGATAGAGGGCTAGGGCGTGCAACGCTATTGCCACGAGCGCGAGCGATAAGATTACCTTCCTTGTGGTGCCGGTAAGCGCTTTGCCGTGAAGTAACCGTTGCCATAGCACGATACTGACGAGCGCATAGCTACCCACGGCTAGGCAATTTATAAGGAATTCCTTCATAATATCTATACTTAAGAGCTGTGGCGTGCATGATGGCATAGCTCGCGTCAGTGTTGAAGAGGGGCATCCGCCCAGCTCCGGTTGCAGTACGCTTGATCACGGCTGTTGCTACCTACTATAGCTGCTTCCGCGAGCGCTTTCTTGCTATCGCCAAACCATGATGGTGCGCATGAATGATGTCACCGAGGCAAACCGATGTTTGAGAATTTGAGCCAGCGTTTACAAGACACCCTGAGCCGTCTGCGCGGAACCGGACGGTTAACAGAAGAAAGCATGGCAAATGCTTTGCGAGATGTCCGCATGGTCCTGCTCGAGGCCGATGTCGCTCTGCCGGCGGTGAAGGCGTTCACCGACCGTGTGCGCGAGCAGGCAACTGGGCAAGAAGTGCTCAGGAGTCTTACGCCGGGGCAGGCGGTGATCAAGATTGTGCACGACGAGCTGGTAGCGCTCCTGGGGATCACCAACGATCGGCTGAACTTAGCGGTACGGCCACCGGCGTTGATATTGATGGCCGGTCTGCAAGGATCGGGCAAGACCACTACCGTAGCGAAGCTCGCGCGTCTGTTGCATGAACGCGAGAAAAAGAAGGTGTTGGTGACAAGCGCCGATGTCTATCGTCCTGCTGGCATTGAACAATTGCGCCGACTTGCGAGCGATGCCGGCGTGGCCTTTTTTTCTAGCGGACCCGATGAGAATCCGATTGACATAGCACGTGCCGGCGTTGCTCATGCGAGAAAACTGCTTGTGGACGTCGTCATCATCGACTCGGCAGGGCGTCTACACGTCGACGATGTCATGATGGCAGAGATCAAGGCACTGCATGCCGCCGTCAACCCGGTGGAAACGTTGTTCGTTGCCGACAGCACAACTGGGCAAGATGCCGTCAACAGTGCCAAGGCGTTCAATGAGGTGTTGCCGCTAACGGGAGTTATCCTTACGAAGACCGACGGCGATGCACGCGGTGGTGCTGCATTGTCGATACGTCACGTTACCGGCCAGCCCATTAAGTTCTTAGGTATCGGTGAAAGATCCGATGCCCTGGAAGCGTTCCATCCGGATCGCGTTGCATCACGGATACTGGGAATGGGCGACATTCTCAGTATCGTCGAAGAGGCGCAACGTACGGCCGACCACGAGAAAGCGCGAACGCTCGCGAAGAAGTTGACAAAGGGTAAAGGCTTTGACCTTGAGGATTTTCGTGATCAACTGTTACAAATGGAGAACATGGGCGGCATCGAGAGCCTTATGGAACGGCTGCCGGGTATCGGGGCGGTGCCGGATGCTGTCAAGCAACAGGTTAGCGGTAAGCAGTTTGTCCGTTTAGTGGCGATCATTAACTCGATGACCTCTGAGGAGCGACGTTTTCCCGCCGTAATCCGCGGCTCACGCAAGCGGCGTATCGCCAACGGCTCCGGGACGCAGGTTCAAGACGTGAATCGTTTGCTCAAGCAGTTTACGCAGATGCAGAAGATGATGAAGCGCGCGGGTAAAGGCGGTATGAAACGGGTGCTACGCAACTTGCAGGGCAACCTGCCTGGAAAGCTAACGTGATCGTCTTGTCGCTGCTACGAATGTTTATCATTTATTATCAATAAGTTAATATGCGCAGTGGCCAGCCGTTAACAAACATGGATGAACGACGTATAGTTATGCACCCTTATATAGCGAGAACCAGGACGGTCAGCCATGTCTAGCAGCACCGATAAGGCCGCCAGGGCGCAAGAGCGCAGAACCCGAACCAGAGAACTGGTCGCGAAGTTAACGGCAGAACGCGCGGAGGTGCTCGCGCTGTTCTGTCGGGTGGCGGGTTTAGAACCTTTCAAAGATGAGAACCCGGATAAGCTATCACCGGCCCTGTTGCAAGAGTTCTGTCAAGTGCTTGTGGACTATATTGCTGCGGGTCATTTCAGTCTCTACGAACGCATCGTAAACGGAGCGGAGCGGCGTCGCGGTATCGCCAAGCTTGCGGAACAGCTCTATCCCCGCATTGCCAAGACGACCGAGGCAGCTCTGGCCTTTAATGATAAATACGATACCGAGGAGAAGCGCGATAGTGCCACGGACTTGGACAACGATCTGTCACAACTCGGTGAGGAACTCGCACTAAGGATCGAGCTAGAGGACAAGCTTCTCAAGGCGCTATCGTCGCCGGTAGAGACCGCAGCCTGATACGCCCCTTCGTTAGTTAGCCTTTGTCGTTCCCGATGACGTATTGGATGACTGGGATGTCAAACCGGGGTGGCGGGTTGTTGATGCGAAGGCGCACACGGTAGTGACCCACCATATCGGTCGGCAATTCAGGGCTGATTAGCACAATGGGCTCACTGCCCGTTAGATAATGGCGTACGGCGTGCAGCGGCCGATAGACAGGTGTGACGGCACTTTCAGGACCCGCCAATTCCCATGTGGCTTGGAGATACCCGGATCCGTCGAATCCGATATTGGCCTGTACCTGTAGCGGATTATTCGCAGGCACGATGCGAAGCGGTGTGCCGTCGTCGAACTGCAACGTGAGACGCGAAATAGAAAACCCGCCGGCCAAGGGTCGCGCGATGTTCAAGGTGATCTGGCCTTGGCTGCTGCCGGCGCCGTCGTCAAAGCGCCGTTGGTAGATCAGTTTGTCAAAACCCATTTGATGCGCCTTATCGATCACACCCTTGGGAACCAGTGTAGTCTCGCTTAGCACGGCGACGCTGGAGCCGCCCATCGACGTCGACACGGGTCGCCGTATCGTGCCCAGCGTCACGGCGTTGGGGGTCAGAAAGACACCCTCAGTGGAATGCACGGTTGTGTTATCACCGTCGTCCGTGGTTGCGGCCCACCGCAGTGACACCGCAGCTGTTCGCCCCAACTGCACGCTGCGGCTGCTGGGAGAGGCCGCCACATCCGTCACCGCCGCTTGCACGGGGTATGTACACACGGCCACACCCATGCACAGTGCCGTGATTGCTTTTGTCGTTACCGAATTCATGGGAAATACCTAGCTCCCTGTTCAGATATAGCTCCGCGCCTGTACCATTTTCGCAAGGCGTATAGAACAGTATAGTCCATGGCGAAGGCGACGGTGGGCCTCTCAACTGCCCAGGAGCGAGCCCTCATCGCACCGTGGACGGCTAGAGGTCGCACTGATCCAATCCTTAAAAGGTTCTATGGGCGCTGGGCGGATAACGCCTGGCCGGTAACATTCCGGCTGTCGGGACCCATCAGGTAGAGATATGTCGACATGATCTGCGACGGTGTTGACAACCTGCTAGGGTCTTCGGCCGGGTATGCACGGGCACGCATGGCAGTTCGCACCGCACCCGGATCGAGACTGTTGACGCGAATCGATGTGTTGGTCTCGAGTTCCGCGGCCAGAATCTGTGTGAGTCCCTCGAGCGCAAAACAGGCGACTCCGTAGGCGCCCCAGTAGGCCCGTCCCTGGCGACCAACATCAGCCGTCGTAAAGATGATCGACGCATCTTGCGACTTCTGCAGTAACGGCAAACAAGCGCGCGTTAGCAGTAACGGCGCGTGCAAGTTTACCGTTAACACTTTCATCCAGGTCTCTAGGTCGTAGAGCGCGATCGGGGTAAGGGTGCCGAGCTCGGCGGCATTGTGGAGCAGACCGTCTAGACGCCCGAACTCATCGTCGATGGTTCTTGCCACTGTCTCGTAGTCATCAGGGGTGGTGGTGGCGAGGTCAAGCGTAATCATAGCCGGTCGCGGGTATCCGGCAGTTTCGATTTCGTCGTACAGTGCTTCTATTGGTTTGGTTGTGTGGTCAAGCAATACAACGGTAGCTTGATGTTGTGCGAGCGTTAACGCCGCAGTTTTTCCGATCCCGTCGCCGGCACCGGTAATCAGAATAATACGGCCTGAGAGCAAATCTTTTGCTGGCGTATAATTGTCCATCGCTACGTACTTATCACACCTGTGCGGGAATAAACCGTGCGCATTCTAGCTTATTACTATCTATCGCAGATAGATCACGCTAACAGACCCGAACGGAACCGGGTACGTGTCGTTTGTTCAGTCGGCGTTCTTGGCGCCGCGTCTTGTATGCAATCCAAAACTTTCGCACAGGTGTTAGCGCAATGCTGTGGTTTAGAATGCGATAGCCATCCTTGCGCACTTCGTCCAGAGTGGCGCGATAGATCGCAGCCATGATGAGCGCGGGTAGTTGCCGTAGGCGGTCGTTCTTCGGTAGCCGTTCTATTGCGCATGCGTAATGGTGTTCGATCCGCTCCATCTCGAATGCTATAAGCGAGCGGAAATTGCTCGTCTCGATCCCGTTCATAATGTCTGCCACTGGAACATCGAAGCGTGTTAGGTCCTCGATCGGAATGTAAACGTGATTGCGCCGCGCGTGCTTGCGCACATCTAGAAGGATTTCCGTAAGCTGCAACGCTATCCCGAGTTCACGTGCACATTGCAGGGTCGTGGGGTCTGTGTACTCGAGAATCGGTGTAGACAGCAGTCCCATAACGGCACCCACGCGCTGGCAATACGAGGTCAGTTCGCCGAAGGTGTTGTAACGTCCTTGGTTGAGATCCATCTCGACCCCATCGATGAACTCGAGGAAATGATCTTTGGGCATCCCATACGTGTGGACGGTGCTGACCAACGCTTTGCATATCGGATGGGTAGGTTTGCCGCGAAACGTGTTGTCTATCTCCTGGCGCCACCACTCGAGTTTTATGCGCGCAACCGCCGGCTCGTGACATTCATCGGTGACCTCTCCAACTTCGCGGCAATAGGCATGAAGCGAGGTCACCGCCTCGCGCTTCTCTAGTGGCAGAAACAGCGAGCTGTAGTAAAAGGTCGATCCGCGAGGTCTGACCTTTTGCTCACAATACTCGGCTGGAGTCATCCTTTAGACGCTATCGGTAGTCAAGCTAATGCGCTTACGGATGCAGTGGCAATATCGGCGATTGGCAGCACGCGAAAAGGTTCTTGAACGGTCGAAAGGCCGAGGTAGTTAAGCCTGCGTACACACAGGGCAACCGGTAGCGCGGCTGGTACGCATCAGAGGAGATGCATCAATGGTACCGTATCAAGCCGACCGCGGGGTGCCGGCCTCGTCGTGCGAGCAGATGCGATTACGACCCGTCTTCTTGGCAATGTAAAGCCGACGGTCCGCAACTCTAAGCAGTGCGTCGACAGTCTCGACGGAATCGCTGCCGAAGGTGCCCACACCGACGCTGATCGTCAGCGAAACGGGTTGACCGCTTGCATGAAACGGTGCTTTCTCGACCGCTGCACGGATGCGCTCCGCCAATACCGCAGCGCCTTCCCGACTCGTGTCGGGAAGGATGATGGCAAACTCCTCCCCACCCACACGCGCCACGGTATCAACCGAACGACTCATGCGGGTCAGCAGATTGCCAATGGCGATCAGCACTTTGTCTCCCGCCTGATGGCCATAGGTATCATTGACACGTTTGAAGTGATCGATGTCCAGCAACATCACCGACACGTGCGTTCTTGAACGTTGGCCTAGCGCGAGGGCTTGTTTGCCTGCTTGGACGAATGCGCGGCGGTTCTTCAAACGCGTCAGCGGATCGGTGGTAGCCTGTTCCGCTAACGTCTGCCGGCTGATCTCGAGCTCGCGGATGGTACGCGCAAGCTTATGATGAACTTGCGCGCGCGCCTGCAGCTCGCTGGAATCGATGGGCTTGGTGACGAAGTCGTTGGCACCGTTGCGAAACGCAAGATCCCGGTCATCCTTGTCAACCACGCCGGCGATCACAATCACTGGAAGGTTGCTAATCTGTGGATTGTTACTCTCACGTATCTTGACGAGCAGCTGATGGCCGGACAGGCGCGGCATAATAATATCTGTGATGACCAACTCGATCTCGGGGTGTGTCTGCAGGAGTTCCCAGCCATCGAGCCCGTCTTCCGCCACCAACAGGTTGTAACGCTCAGAAAGCGGTCGCGACAATAACCCTAGCGTTGTCGGCGAGTCTTCAACAAGTAGGATACATGGTCGCGACTCGACCTTGCGCTCTCGGTCCCTCGCTTCGAGAGTGGCGGGAGTCTCAGGCGCGACCTCGTAGACGCTTGGAGTTTCGGTGCCCGTGTTCATTTTATAGTACCAGCGTAACCGCGCTGCTGGCCTCCGTGGTGGTTAGCGCCTCAACTATGGCACCGCTTTACCTACAGGATCTACGACTCCACCTCCCGTAGGCCCTTCTCGATCTGCTCCGGTTCCTCCAGTGGTTTCGCCCCGCTGAACCCGAGCTCCGTAAACTTGCGTGCACCTGGTAGCACTTTCGCCTGAAACGAGCCGACCGACTTGTTGTATTGGTCAACGGCGCCGTCCAGGCTACGGCCCAAGCGCGACAAGTGCTCACTGAACGTGGCTAGACGATTATACAGGTCTTCGCCGATCTCGCGAATACGCTCCGCATTAGCCGTCAGGGCCTCCTGGCGCCAGCCATAGGCAACGGCGCGAAGCAGTGCAACAAAGCTTGTCGGCGTCGTCAGAATGATCTTTTGCCGCAGGGCATGTTCCAGCAGATCGCGGTCCACATCCAGTGCCGCGCCCAGGAATTGTTCCCCGGGAATGAAAAGCACCACGAAGTCAGGGCTATGCCTGAACTGGTTCCAATAAGCCTTGGCGGCAAGCTCGCGGATACGCACGCGCAAATTGCGTGCATGTTGTTCGAGGTATTGCCGGCGTGTCGCGTCGTCGGTCGCCTCCACCGCGCTCAGATAGGCATCGAGCGGGGTCTTTGCGTCCACCACGACCTCGCGTTGCCCGGGCATGCGTACAATCATGTCTGGGCGCAGACGGCCTTCATCGCCCGTCACCTGCTCTTGCTCAAAGAAGTCGCAATGTTCCACCAGCCCCGCCAGCTCGGCCAGGCGTCTGAGCGTCATTTCACCCCATTGTCCCCGAACCTCGGGCCGGCGCAAGGCCTGTACCAGATTGCGCGTTTCACCGTGGAGCATTTGCTGCGTCTCGGTAAGGCTCTCCAGGTGCTTGTGTAATGCGCCATAGGCCTGTTTGCGTTCGTTTTCCATCCGCCGGATCTCCTGTTCCGCCTTATCTAAGGCCTCGCGGATGGGTCTCACCAGGTCTTCCACCGCCTTTTCCTTTTGATCGAGCTCGCCTTTGGCCTGTACATGAAATCGCGTCAGGGTTTCTTGGGCGAGTAGCAAGAACGCACGACTGTTGTTCTGGAGCGCTTCGCTCGAGAGGGCGGAAAACGTCTTTTCCAGCTCGGCCATTCGTTCCTCCGCTGTCCGGCGCTCGAGATTCAAGGTCGTCTCCAACTGCGCAATGGCTTTCTGACAGCGTAATCGGGCGATGAGCCAACCGAGTGCGCCGGCAAGCAGTGCGATGAGGGAGAGTATAATAAGTGTCTGGGGGTCCATTTGAGTGACAGTCTGAGAAATCAATCCCGGTAGGTCAGCCATGAGTGTCTAGCCAATCGATAATCTCCATGGGCGCCTGCACCATCCCGTCTGCGCCCCACTCACGTGGGTCTTCATCTTCCCTAATGTAACCGAATAGCGCCACTAAGGTCTTCATCCCTGCGTCCTTTCCTGCGCGGATATCGCGCTCGGCGTCGCCTACATAGAGGCACTGCGCGGGGGTGCTGCCCGCCTGGGCACAGGCGTGCAACATGGGCTCGGGATGGGGTTTGCGGTTGGTCGTGGTATCGCCGCTCACGATACACGCGGGCGGTTGCACAATCTCGAGCTGCTTTAGCAAGGGCTCGGTCAAATATCCAGGCTTGTTGGTGACGACGCCCCAGTTGATCCCCTTCTTGTCCAACCCATCCAGCAATTGGCGAATTCCGGGGAAAAGATGTGTTTCGCGGCATAAATTATCTGCGTAGATTTCGAGAAAGCGTTGTCGCAGTGCCTGAAGCTTGGTCTCGCCGTGTTCAAGGCCAAAGCCCAACTTAACAAGCGCGAGTCCCCCGTGTGACACGTTCGGTCGAATGATATCGTAGAGCAGGGGGTGGTGGCCTTTTTCTATCAGTAGCGTGTTTAGGGTATACGCCATGTCCGGCGCGGTATCCGCGAGGGTCCCGTCCAGGTCGAATAGCACCGTGCGGATGCTAGCCTGCATTTCTCACCAGCTATCTACTGCGGGCACGCATCTACCCCGCGTCGCGCTCGGTAGTGTGCTCAACGTACTGTAAAGTACGCCTCCGCGCATTTTCCATCGCGCGCCTTGTATACACGGGCATCTACGCGCCCTCGCGACCGACTCCAGGGCAAGGATTGTTCCTACAATCCT
>JBHIDJ010000057.1:0-17130 GCA_046760105.1 Acidiferrobacterales bacterium
ACACAACGTCCAAAGCATCGTTCGCGTTTTAGCTGAAGAAGAAGACCGCCAGGCCACCTTTGACAAAGATTAGGACAGACCTGGACAGACCACTTTTTGCTTTTCGGGGAGCAATTACTTTGTCGGCGCTGCGAGAGCACGGATCGCTTCGTCAGAGCTGCGAGGAAATGCGTCGTTCCCTGGGCTACGGGACAGCAGGTTAGGTCCGGTCTTCTCAAGCGGCGATGACCACACCCGAGACAATCAGGTTCTCGATCTCCTTTTCCGAGTAGCCGAACTCTTGCAGCACTTCGCGAGTGTGCTCGCCGAGTAGTGGCGCACCGCGGCTGATGCCACCGGGGGTCGCGGAGTACTTGACGGGATGACCGATTGTCTTGAACTCGCCCAAGCGGGTATGCGGCACGGTTACCACCATCTCTCGCGCCTGCGTCTGCGGATTGGCGTGCATCTGAGCGATGTCTAATACCGGTCCGGCTGGCACCCCGGCGGCCTCCAGGCGCTTCAGCCAGTCCGCCGAGATACGCGTCTTAAAGAGCGGCGTAAGCGTGTCGATCAGCACTGCCAGGTTCTTCATGCGCGCATCGTTGGTGGCGAAGCGAGGGTCGTCCTTAAGCTCACCCGCCTCCAGTGCATTGACAAGCTTTAGCCAGTTCGCCTGATTGGCGGCACCGATCGTGATCCAGCCATCGGCGGTCTCGAGCGCCTGGTACGGCGCATTAAGCGGATGGGCGGAGCCCATCGGTCCGGCAGGCACGCCGGTGGCAAAGGTGATGGCGGATTGCCAATAGGTATGCACGATTCCGGCTTCGAACAATGATGCATCGACGCGTTGGCCTTCGCCGGTCTTGAGACGGTGCACGTAGGCAGCCAGCACACCCATGGCACCCAGAATGCCGGCGGTGATGTCCGTCAACGGCGCACCGACTTTTACGGGGGGTCGCCCCGGGGCTTCACCGGTAATGCTCATCAAACCCGACATGCCCTGGGCGATGAGATCGAAACCCCCGCGCTCAGCATACGGCCCGGTGCGACCAAAGCCGGAAAGCTCGCAGTAGATCAGACCCGGATTGATTTTACACAGCGCCTCGTACCCGAGGCCGAGCCGTTCCATCGTCCCCTTGCGGAAGTTCTCGATGACGACATCGGCGGTTGTGAGCAAACGCTTTGCGATCTCCCGGCCTTCGTCGCGCTTTAAATCGACAGCGATGCCGCGCTTGTTGCGATTCATCATGAGGAAAGCTGCGGCCTCGCTGTTGATCGACGGCGGAACCATGCGGCGCGAATCGTCGCCGGCAGGCATCTTCTCAAGCTTGATGACATCGGCCCCCATATCCGCAAGCATCAGTCCGCACGTCGGGCCCGCCATGACATGGGCAAGCTCGATGGTCTTGACGCCGGCGAGTGGTCCCATTGCTAGCGTCCCTTGAAGTCCGGCTTACTCTTATTAAGAAAGGCGCGATAGCCGATCTTGAAGTCCTCGGTGCCGAAGCAGGTGAATCCTTCGTCGATCTCTTCCTCCCTGAGCGGCGTCGAATCCGCCAGGCGGTTGGCAAACTTCTTGTGCCAGCGGGCGACCAAGGGTGCGCCCTCGGCGATGCGTTGCGCGGCGGCGTTGGCCTCGATCTCGACCTGGTCGTCGGGCACGATGCGTGTCACCAATCCCTTCTCCTTCGCTTCCTGTGCGTCGAACACGCGACCTTCGAGCAGAATCTCAAGGGCTGTCGCCCGGCCCACGAGCACCATAAGTCCGCGAAGCTCGGCATGCGCCATGACGAGGCCGAGCTTATTAATAGGAATGCCGAAGCGGCTCGACTCACCGCAGATGCGGACATCACAGTGCGCCGCGATCTCTAAGCCGCCGCCGACGCAGATCCCTTTGATCATAGCCACCATGGGATGGCGGCAGTGCTCCAGTGCCTCCAGCGTACGACGGATGATGGTGCCGTAAGCGCGTGCCTGCTCGACGTTTGAGCGCTCGTTCTCAAACTCCGAGATATCGTTGCCCGGGGCAAACGCTTTCTCACCGGCGCCACGCAACACGATGCAGCGGAGGCTCTCGTCCGCTGAAAGCGATTCAATCTGTTCGCCGAGTCGCTGCCACATGGGCTTAGTGAGTGCGTTCAGCTTCTCTGGTCGGTTGAGCACTACAGTGGCGATGGGGCCTTCGCGCTGCACTAGGATGGTGTCTGCCATTCTCCTTTTCCTTTCAATGTGTTGCTCGTCGCGAACCCACCCGGATCCGGACGCAACGACACCTAGGGTATCATCCCCGGATCGTCAGGAAAAAACGCTAAGGGCAACAAATGGGAACACTGAGTGGAACCACGATCGGTTTTATCGGCCTCGGCCTCATGGGCCGGCCGATGAGTCTGAACTTGCAGCGGGCAGGCGCGCAGCTTGTGATCCACAACCGCAGCCGCGGGGTGGTGGATGAGCTTGCGGCCCAAGGCATGCAGCCGGCGGACTCGCCAAAGGAGGTCGCCGAGCGCACGCCAACCGTCATTCTCATGGTCTCTGACACGCCCGCCGTCGAGCAGGTACTGCTCGGCGAAGGTGGCATCATTCATGGTCTGCAAGCGGGGAGCCTGGTGATCGATATGGGAACCACCACGGTCCTGGCGACGCGACGTTTCGCAGAACGTGTCAAAGCGGCAGGCGCGGCTTACGTCGACGCCCCCGTCTCGGGCGGTCAGGTCGGTGCCGAGGCGGCGAGCCTTGCAATCATGGTGGGGGCGAGCGAGAGCGCGTTCGCGCGCGCGAAACCGATCTTCGAAGCCCTCGGCCAGAATATTACCCACGTCGGTGACATCGGCGCCGGACAAGTCGCTAAAGCCGCCAATCAGATTATCGTTGGTCTGACCATCGGCGCGGTCGCAGAAGCGCTTACACTCGCAAAACGTGCCGGCGTCGATCCCGCCAAGGTGCGGGAAGCGTTCGCGGGTGGCTTCGCCGCTTCACGCATCCTCGAGGTTCACGGGAAACGGATGATTGACGAAACCTTCGAACCCGGTGGTAAAGCCACAACGCAGCGAAAAGACATCGCGCAAGCGCTGGATCTCGCGCGCGAACTCGGTGTTGATCTACCTGCCACCACACTTAATCGAGAGCTTTACGATCGTCTCATCGAGCGAGGTGATGGAGACCTGGATCACAGCGCACTGATCAAGGTATTGGAATCAGAATGAATGGGTGGGCGCCTACTCAGGCAGCGGATGCGCTGGATTTCTCTTTGCTCCGTTGCCGTGCCGCATCCGTCAGATAACCCAGCGCCGCCGAGACACCGCCCGCCTGGAATGGAATACCGCTCAACGTCAGTCCCATCTCTACGCCACACAACGTGCCGGCAAGCGCGAGATCGTTGAAATCGCCGAGATGACCGATGCGGAATACCCGCCCTTTCACTTTGCCTAAACCGGTTCCCAGCGACATGTTGAAACGATCAAGGATCAGTTCGCGCAGACGATCAGCATCGTGCCCCGGAGGGACCATGGCCGCCGTCAACGAGCTGCTGTACTCCACCGGGTTGGTACACAGTAGCTCAAGGCCCCAAGCCTTGACCGCGCGTCGCGTCGCTTCCGCATGGCGGTCGTGGCGCGCGAAGACTTGCTCCAGTCCTTCCTCGAGCAACATTTGAAGCGCTTCGCGCAACCCATATAGCAGATTGGTAGCCGGGGTGTAGGGGAAAAACCCGCTTTTGTTAGTGGCAAGCATGTCTTGCCAATCCCAATACGAACGCTTGAACCCTGATGACTTGCTTGCGGCCAACGCCTTCTCGCTTATGGCATTGAGCCCAAGCCCGGGCGGGAGCATCAGCCCCTTTTGCGAGCAACTGACGGTGACGTCGACCTCCCACTCGTCCATGCGGTAATCGATCGAAGCGAGCGACGAAATCGTATCGACAAACAGCAGTGCCGGATGCTTAGCGCGATCCATGGCGCCGCGAATCTCACCGATGCGACTGGTTACGCCCGTGGAAGTCTCGTTGTGCACGACCGCGACAGCCTTGATCTTACGCTCGCGGTCCTCGCTGAGCTTGGCTTCGACTACGGTCGGGTCCACGCCACTGCGCCAGTCGCCGGATACGAACTCGACATCGAGCCCAAGCCGTTTCGCCATGTTGTACCAGAGCGTAGCGAAGTGACCGGTTTCGAACATCAGTATCCGCTCACCGGGCGAAAGCGTGTTCGCAAGCGAGGCTTCCCATGCACCAGTACCGGAGCTTGGAAAAATGACAACGTGACCCTGCGTCTTAAAGATTGCTTGCAGCCCCTCGAGTATGTCCTTCGCGAGCTCGGCAAACTCGGGACCACGATGGTCGATGGTGGGTGCCGCCATGGCGCGTAGCACGCGATCAGGCACGTTGGTCGGCCCAGGAATCTGAAGAAAATGTCGGCCTTCTTGTTTGGACATGGATGCTTTTTCCTGTCAGAGCTATTTGATGACGGAAGCTCGGATTATGCCTGTAACGCCAAGGATCTAGCAATGAACAGGGACTGCTCGCGGTGATACCGCTTTTGCCTCGTATTGCGCGGGCAAGATGTTATGATCGGCGCATTCGACCGCCGTCGAACAAGCCTATGAACGCTCCGGATTTACCCTCACACAATGCGAATATCACGCCAGGGGATCCTCGGCTAGCGGCGCGTCTCGCGCGCGAGCTCGAAGGGGAAGTGCTGTTCGACCCTTTCAGTCGTAGCCGCTATAGCACGGATGCGTCAATTTACCAGGTTGAACCTATCGGCGTTCTGATACCCCGCACCGACCAGGATGTCGTGCGCACCATCCAGATTGCGGCAGAAGAAGGGGTGCCTGTGTTACCGCGTGGTGGCGGTACCTCGCAATGCGGGCAGACAGTGGCGAACGCTCTGGTCGTTGATGTCTCGAAGTATCTGAGCAACGTGCTCGATTTCGATCCACAGGCACGCAGGGTACGGGTTCGACCGGGTGTCATCCTGGATCAATTGAATCAATTCCTCAAGCCACACGGATTGTTCTTTCCCATCGATCCATCGACCGCGAGCCAGGCCACTATCGGCGGGATGGCAGGAAACAATAGTTGTGGCGCGCGTTCCATCCGCTATGGAAACATGGTGCACAACGTGCATGCGATCGACGCTGTCATGGCAAACGGCGAGAGCTGGAGATTCGCCGAGGTGTCAGCAGATCTCAGTGGTCTCGCCGGTAACCCCCGCTATCAGATGCTGGTCGAGCGCCTTCGCGCGATAGCAGCGCGCGAGGCCGATGAGATCGAGGCGCGTTTGCCCAAGCTACTACGCCGTGTTGGCGGCTATAACATCGACTCAATCTCACCGGCGGGTCATAACATGGCGCGCCTGCTCGTCGGTTCAGAAGGCACCTTGGCGTTCTTTACCGCCATTGAGCTTGATCTACAGCCGATCCCGATACACAAGGCGTTGGCTATCTGTCACTTTCCAACCTTCTATCAGGCGATGGACGCGACGCGGCATGTCGTCACGCTGGAACCGGCAGCCGTGGAACTCGTAGATCGGACGATGATCGATCTGGCGCGCGACATTGCCGCCTTCCGGCCGACAATCGAAAAGTTTGTGAACGGTGAACCCGAGGCCTTGTTACTGGTGGAGTTTGCCGGTGACGACAATGTCGAACAGATGAACCGCCTCAAGGATCTGGACGAGCTCATGGGCACGCTTGGCTTTGCCAACTCGGTCGTGAAGGTCACCGATCCCGCCTCTCAACGCGCCGTTTGGGAGGTGCGCAAAGCGGGTCTCAACATCATGATGTCGATGAAGGGCGACGGTAAGCCGGTCTCCTTCATCGAAGACTGTGCGGTCGCGTTAGAAGACTTGGCCGAATATACAGATCGCCTGAATAGGGTATTCGCGAAATACGACACAAGAGGCACATGGTACGCACATGCGTCTGTCGGCTGCTTGCATGTGCGGCCGGTACTTAATATGAAAGACGAAGCGGATGTACGCAAGATGCGGGCGATCGCCGAAGAAGCCTTCGCCATGGTGCGTGAGTACAAGGGCTCGCATTCGGGCGAGCACGGCGATGGCATCGTGCGCTCGGAGTTCCACGAACCCATGTTCGGTTCACGGATTGTGCGTGCCCTCGAGGAGGTCAAGGACAGCTTTGATCCGCAGGGCTTGTTCAACCCGGGCCGTATCGTGCGGCCGCCGCTTATGGATGACCGCCGCCTTTTCCGCTACATGCCCAGTTACACACCGCAAAAACTCGACACAGTCCTTGACTGGTCGGAGTGGGGCGGTTTTCCAGGCGCCGTCGAGATGTGTAACAACAACGGTGCTTGCCGTAAATCGGATCCAGGCGTGATGTGTCCGTCATACAGGGTAACCGGTGACGAGAAACACGTGACACGTGGCCGCGCCAACTCGCTGCGTTTGGCTATTACCGGTCAACTTGGGCCGGATGCTTTGGTCTCCGACGCGATGGCCGCAGCCATGGCGCTGTGTGTTTCCTGCAAAGGGTGCAAGCGCGAGTGTCCGACCGGTGTCGACATGGCACGCATGAAAATCGAGTTTCTGTATCACTATCGCAAACGCCATGGGCTACGCCTGCGCGATCGGATGATCGCTTATCTACCGCGCTATGCGCTCCGGGCAGCGCGCTGGGGCGCGTTACTCAACTTACGTGACCGACTGCCGGGGCTTCCTACCTTGAGTGAACGGCTGCTGGGCCTCAGCGCACGACGTACGCTACCAAGGTGGCGGCCTGACTACTTCAAGTCCAGTGGCGATTTGATTACCGAGGTCACGAGCGCAAGACGCGAGGTCGTGCTGCTCATCGACACCTTTAATAGATACTTTGAACCTGAAAATGCACGTGCCGCATTGGCCGTGCTGACAGCCGCCGGTTATCACGTATACTTGCCGCGCCCAAGCGACGACCGGCCGCTTTGCTGTGGTCGTACCTTTCTCGCTGCCGGTTTAGTCGATGAGGCAAAACTCGAGGCCCAGCGCACTATTGATGCGCTCAAGCCATACCTCGAAAAGGCAATGCCAGTCATCGGCCTCGAACCCTCCTGTCTGTTCACGCTGCGCGACGAGTTTAAGGCGATGCTGCCGAGCGCAGACACCGATACACTCGCCGCCCGGGCCATGTTGTTTGAGGAGTTTCTGGCAGCGGAGCACGACGCCAGCGAGTTGGCGTTGCCGCTGAAACCAACGCGGTGGCACGAGGCGTTAGTCCATGGTCACTGCCATCAAAAGGCGTTCGGTGTAATGGGGGCCGTGGAACGAACGCTCGGATTGATTCCAGAGCTCAAGGTCCACATGCTCGAGTCGAGCTGTTGCGGAATGGCGGGCGCCTTCGGCTTTGAGGCCGAGCATTACGATCTCTCGATGAAAATGGCCGAGCTCAGCCTATTGCCAGCGGTGCGGGCCGCCGGTAGCGACGCCGTCATCGTTGCTGACGGGACCAGTTGTCGCCAACAGATTCGCGACGGTGCGCATCGTGAGGCGCTGCACCTCGCTCGAATCCTGCAATCCGCTTTGATTCAAGGGTCCCAGCAATCCTCGGCGGGACCTTAATCCGCAAACCCGATCTCATCCCACACGACCGAACCGTCCGTCACGTCTAGACTGACTCCAGATTTGTATATTGTATACCAGATAAAATATGTTAGACTCCATAGCTCTTCCGACTTCTGTGTGGGTGTTGAGTCGACAGGCTAGCGCACGGGGGGCGATGTTTTTCATCCGCAGGCATGTGGTAACCCCTTGGGCGTACAATGGCGCGTGCCGGTCACTTTTTACCGCTTAAGCTACGATCCGGTAGCCGCAGACCACAAAAAGGATAAAGACAAAAAGTGATTGTTCGCTTCCAGCCAAGCGTGCGTATAGAGTGGCGCGCGTATCGTGACGCGGAGACCGGTGGGTGGGTCGCGGTGTGTGATGCGCTTGGGCGTAGCGCCGTCAATGAGACTTGGGACGGGCTCTGCGCGACGATCTTCGAGACGCAGCATGTATTTTTCACTGACCTTCTTGTGGAGGGGGAGCTGCAGCCGTTTCTTAGGGACCACGGTTTGCTAGCGCAGACGGAGTTGCCTGCGCATCTGCCCGAAAACGGCGTCAAATTCGACTTGCCAACCGTCGTGACGCCGATGGCTGGTGTTAACGTGAGTATGTCAAAGGTATAGGTATAGCCAACTGCAAAACAGAACCCAGCGGATGGCCGATCAGCAAAACCATTGATTACTTCAGAATGGAACCGCGGAGAAAACGGCGATGACCCAGTGGATTCGGTTTGAGCATGCGGGCGAAATCAGATTTGGCACGCTAAAGAATGACACCATTACCATGCACCGTGGTGATATGTTCAGCGCTCCCGAGGCCACCGCGGAGACAGTTTCCTTAAACGAGATCAAAATTCTGATTCCAAGTGCGGCGTCGAAAATGGTTGCACTTTGGAACAATTTCTATGCCTTGGCTGAGAAGTTCAAATTTGCAATTCCAGATGAGCCGCTTTACTTCATAAAATCCACGAGTTCGTTTACGGCCTCGGGCGAAACCATACGCCGCCCGCAGTCCCACGATGGGCGCGTCGTCTTTGAGGGTGAGCTCGGCATTGTGATCGGAAAGCTTTGCAAGGCGGTAGCGGAGCCTGATGCCGACCAGTACATCTTCGGTTATACCTGCGTTAACGATATCACCGCTTTCGAGCTGATAAATAAGGATTCGTCATTCGCTCAGTGGACACGCGCTAAGAGCTTCGACACCTTTGGTCCGTTTGGTCCAGTGGTCGCAACTGATCTAAATCCAGCGGAGCTCTCAATCAAAACAATCGTAAACGGCGATGAGCGGCAAAACTACCCGGTGAGTGACATGATCTTTCCGCCCGCAAAACTCGTTAACCTTGTTTCCCAAGACATGACACTTTTCCCGGGTGACGTTATCACTTGCGGAACGTCGCTCGGTGTCGGCTCGCTGAAGCCGGGGAGTACCGTTGAGGTCGTCATTGACGGTATCGGCCGACTGAGCAATTCGTTTGAATAGACGTGTAGGAGAAAGTAATGGACCTATTCGCCGGTCTACTACCTCAGAACCGCTTAAATAACTGGATTGATGACTCCATAGCTTGACGCTCGCTCACGGGAGGTAAGCATGAAAATTTCCATTATCGGCGCCGGTGCAATCGGCGGACTGGTGGGTACCAAATTCTCGTTGGCCGGCGAGGACGTCACTTTCATCGAACGTCCAGGGTCACACCTGGAAGCGATTAACAAAAATGGTCTCAAGTTAGTGCTGCACGATGGCGAGGAGCTTGTAGCGCGGGATGTTAAAGCAATCGTCGACATGGATAAGGCTGGTGTACAAGACCTGGTTGTCATCGCCGTGAAGGCGTATCAGATCCCGTCCATCGCGGCAAAGATGCGCGCGCTTTTGGGACCGAGCACGATAGTGATCACTATCCAGAATGGGATTCCCTGGTGGTACTTCCACAAGCACGGGGGGGAGTTTGAGGGACAGCGCATCGAGGCAGTCGACCCAACTGGTGAGATCGACGCCAACATCGAGCCAGACCGAATTATTGGCTGTGTCGTTTACCCTGCGGCTGAAGTGGTCGCACCGGGGGTAATAAAACATGTAGAAGGCAATCGCTTCCCCGTAGGTGAGCTGGACGGTTCGCATAGCGAGCGTGTAGAGGCGCTCTCCCAAACGTTCACCAAGGCAGGCTTTAAATCGTTCGTGCTCGATGACATCCGCTCTGAAATCTGGCTGAAGGCATGGGGCAATCTCTCATTTAACCCGATCAGCGCATTGACGCAGGCAACGCTTGTTGACATATGCCAATTCCCTCCCACCCGCAAGCTGGCGACAAAGATGATGGAGGAGGCGCAGACGGTCGCGAATAAGCTTGGCATTCAGTTCCGCCACACGATAGAAAAACGGATCGCCGGGGCGGAGAGCGTCGGTAAACACAAGACCTCAATGCTCCAGGACGTAGAGGCGGGGCGCGAGCTTGAGGTAGAGGCGCTGGTAGGGGCTGTGGTGGAATTGGGAAGGCTGACTAGTACACCGACGCCCCATATCGACGCTGTCTATGCCTGCGTCAAGCTGCTCGATAAGGTAATGCACGATGCAAGAGCGGCGATCAGGCTGAAGAGCGTAGCCTGATTGAGAAAGCGTCAAGCAGCCACTTATCGCTAAGCGGAATCGTACCAATCGGGCGACTGGTATGCTGGAGAACAGCAGTTGTCAGCCTAAACGAATCACCCAAGAAACAGCGATCGTCGCTATACCGAATCGCCAAGCTTCGGTCAGCAAGCAAGTGATGCGTTAGTCTAACTTACCGAAGTAATGCTCGTAAGCAAGCCTGTAGTCGGGCGAGTTATGGAGCTCGTAAAAGGCCACGCGCCGCGCCCAGTCCATCTGCGACTCCAGAACCTTGACGACGAATCGATCCCGCATCAACTCGCGCAATACCTTGTCCCAGGCCTCGAGCTGCTCTTCCATCACCGACTCCGGCGTGCGATAAACCTCGACGCCATATAAATCTATTAGTCTCTGGAGATCTTTGGAGTAGGTGTCCAGCGCTAGACCAAAGTTGGCGGTAGTCGCCGCTTCGGCCGCATACTTCAATATCGCCTGATGCTCTTTGGGCAGAGACTCATACTTTGTCTTGTTATAGATGATCTCGAAGAAGTCCATAGGCTGGTGAAAGCTGCCCAGCATGTAAGTCTTGGCTACGTCCTGTGCGCCGAAACGGCTGTCCGAAGTCGGGTTGTTGTACTCAAAGGCCTCGATCGCACCGCGTTCCAGTGCCGGGAAGATGTCTTTACTGGGAAGCTGGCTTACCTTGAGGCCCACCGCCTTCATGATGTCAGCCGCTAGACCGACGGTGCGGTACCTCAGGCCCTTCAACTGCCTGACGCGCTTTATGCGCTTGTTAAACCAGCCAAGCGGCTGGGCCGGCATCGGCATACAGAAAAACCCGACCAGGTTGAGCCCCATGATCTTCTGAACGAGTTCGTCATAGAATGCTTGACCGCCACCGTAGTGGATCCAAGCCAGTGTGTGGTGGGCGTTCTGCCCAAAGACGGGTCCTGTACCGAACAAGGCCCCCGCTTTGTTTTTACCGTACCAGTGCGCCGTTACCTGATGACCAGCGTCGAGCACGCCTTTGTGTACAGCGTCCTGCACTTGCCACGGCTTTACTACCGACCCCGCAACCAGATAGTTGATCTTCAGCCGGCCGGCGCCCATCTCGTTGACGCGCTTCACGTAGTCCTCGGCGTAGTCGTTGAAGATGTCCTGCGTGCTCCACGCGCCTTGCATCTTCAGGACAATCGTCTGCGCTCGGGAGACCTGCGGGAAACCCAACGTGGCTGCGCCAGCCAGCCCGGCTGTCATAGCAGTACCGGCCTTCAGGAACCTGCGCCGATTTGTAGGCTTAGCCTCATCATCTAATCTGTTTCGCTTTCTCATGGGGTTATCTTCCCCTTATAGTTCATGCGTATGTACTAACTGACAACCTCCGTTTCCATGCTCCCTTTGAGGCGGCCTTCGGCATCATGCGACCATGCCGGTTATGCCCCATTTGACCATGTTTTGCCAGATTTGGCACGCGCCGCGCCAATGTTTGACTCAATGGCCTGCTCCGACTCTCCGAAAAGGCACCAGCATTTACACGGGCATTAGCTAAGGGAAAGATCTCTTGCCAATACGAAACGTCTTGGAATCAACTTCTTGTCTCTTGGTCGTTGTGCTCAACGGCAAAATAGCGAAACAATGCACGTCGTCAGGGCTCTGCGCGCAGCCTTGACTTAGTGACGACACCGGCCAGCGCTACCAACAAAATCCTGGGAAGACTCACTTATCTTCGCTAAAATTAAAGAAGTTCTTGGAGATATAAATGTTGCTTTCCTTTCCGATGGAATTCTCTATCGTAAAAATACTCCATCCATGAAAAAGGCGAGCATTTTTCTCTCCGTAGTACTACTCCTAGTGGCAAACACCATAGGGGCTGAGATTAAATCATTTCACAGACCCCTTTATCCGCCTCCGATTCCTTTGCCAGAGTTGCCAACCAGCTATGTCGACAAGTTAGTTGTGAATACCTCCGATCTTGAACGAACAGTAGCCGAGAACAAATGCGAATCTCACGGAATTCAAGAAATATTCGAATTGATAAAGAGCGAAAGATTCGAAGAGTTGTGGGTGTTTATACCTGGAAATTGTAGGTGGATTGAAATCGGGAGGCATGTAACCTCTGGGCCTGATGAGGCGACGATTAAGGTTGACAGAAAATTTCTGGCAAAGGTAATGGTTAAATATGATGAACTACATTTATATCATTTCCATCCGCTTGCGTATTTTGAGACGTGCAGAGATAAAACTAATTGCGACGAACTATCATTACCGGTCACCGCGGGCCAGATTTCTCAGGAAGGATTGATATTGAACTTAAGATACTCGATGCCTAGCGCAGAAGATATCTATTTTATGATGGATGTTTCTTGGGAATTCGATCAGCGTCGTCGTGGTAACGGAAAAATAGTCAACAAGGTGGTGACACCCTATGGTATCCTGGATTATGCTTTAACTGATGCAGGGAAAAACAAATTTTTTGAAGAGAGAAACCTGAGAACAGCAGGGTTATATATTAAATTAACAGCAGCTAATGCATTATTGGACAGCCATATAGACTCCATCATTAAACAAAATCCTAATGATATAAGGGAAGCATTGGAGCAACTTGTACAAAGCCTAAACAGCAAGTATCTTCGAGTCTCGTATACGCCTCTTTGAACCATATCTAACTACTCTGCGAACAACCCTACTGATAGCGCTGCTTGGAGAAGTGCGCCACTCTGTCTGGACTGCCCGGAAGACTACTACCCCTTTGCGAGCATACTTCCATGACAACACACAAAGAACTGAGACACTGTGAAAAACTAGTAAGATAAGGGGGCAGCGACAAACGCTAATTGGCAAGATCGGGCAGGCGAAGCCAGCGCGTCAAATCCAGGTCAATCGCGCTTTTGGTTTCTGCCTCGTCTTATAGACTGTATAAATTCGAAGAGTATCACAGCGACAATGACAGCGATTATGATCCAAAGGGGAATAGAACCTATCATCACGGCGTAATAGCCCAAGAAAACAGCAACCAACAATACGCCGATCAAGCCGGTGATCAGGTTAGCCATAAAACGTCGATGCCTCTCTCACTTCTCGATGAACTCTGTGAGCCAGCGGGCGGTTCGCAAAAGCCGGGCGTCGTCGTCTTTCCGTGCTACCAGCTGCACTCCCATTGGCATGCTGTTTGCGCCTTGCAACAGTGGGAGCGTAATTGCGGGCATCCCGCACAGCGTCCATATCGTGCAGAAAATCGGGCTGCCTGTCGACTCCAGACCGACGGGCGCCTCGCCGATGGCCGCCGGTGTAAGGATGGCGTCATATTTCGCGAAGACCTGCTCGAGGATGCTGTTTAAAACGGGTATCTGGCCCACCGCGTCGTTGTAATCTACTGCGAGGTAGCGCTGTCCGCGCTCGATCATTTCGCGAAGAATCGCGCTCAACTTCTCTTTACCGTCATCATATTCACGCTTGAAGCTCCGTGCCAAGTCCGCTTCCATGATCGTACGATGCCACGATACCGCCTCACTGAACATATCCGGAAGTGTGATCTCCCCGATGTTCTCGCCAAGTTGGTCGACTAACTCCGCGAACGCTTCTTGTGTATCGTTGTCGGCTTGGTCCCATATTGGCGTCTTTACAAAAGCTAGCTGTGGCGTGACCGGGGGCGCGTGCGCCACGGTCTCGGTGAGCTTCGGCCGTGCCCGCGGTCGGGTATCGGGATCGTGTTCATCGAATGCCATGAGTTGCTCGGCGAGCAGCGCGGCATCCTCCACGGTGCGCGCAAACACTCCGACCTGGTCCAACGGCCGTGACTGCTGTAGTACAAGATGCCGGGAAATAAGACCGTGGGTTGGCTTGTAGCCGACCACGCCGCAGTAGGACGCCGGTCGGATGATCGATCCGTTGACCTGGTTGCCAATGGCCAGGGGAACCATGCATGCCGCCACGGCTGCGGCGGAGCCGCTCCCGGAGCCGCCAGGGGTGCGATTGGGATCGTGGGGATTCCTGGTCTTGCCGGGTGCGTACACGGCCAGCTCGGCGGTGACGGTCTTGCCCATGATGATCGCGCCCGCCTCACGCAGCAGCGACACTGCCGTCGCGTCCGTACTTGGGCGGCGCCCGGCGTGCAGTACCGTGCCGTCCTCGGTCGGCATGTCGTCGGTGTCAAAGATGTCTTTGACGCCGACCGGAATACCGTGGAGCGGGCCCAGGGTCTCGCCTTCCCGCAGTGCGGCGTCGGCGTCACGCGCCTGCTTTAGGGCATGTTCCGGGTCGAGAAAGGCCCAGGCGCCGACCGTATCTTCCAGTTGCTGGATATGGTCGAGACACGCTTGAACCAGGTCCTCGGACGTGATCTCGCCTGTGCGGATCGCCTCCGCCGCCTTGACGGCGTTGATGTGAATCAGGTCCATAGATTATTCGTTTGTTATTTGTGAAGCAGTGCTCTGTAAGCGCGACGACACGTCTGCAAGGTGTTCGTAAAACTGTAGCACCGAAACCGTCGCTCGTTACTACCTGACCTTGTAGATCTGCTCGGGCAACCACAGTGCGATGCCAGGGAAGTTGTAGAGGATCACCATGGCGATCAGCACCACTACCAGGAACGGGAAGCACCCCTTGAAGATCTCCATGAGTTGGACGTGCGGGGGCGCCACCCCCTTGAGATAATACGCGGCCATTGCCATCGGCGGTGTCATGAACGAGGTCTGCAGATTGAGTGCCACCAGGATCCCGAAAAACAGCGGGTCGATACCAAAGGGTTCCAACAGCGGCAGAAAGATCGGCACGAAGATGATGATAATTTCGCTCCACTCCAACGGCCAACCCAGCAGGAAAATAATGAGCTGCGCTAGGATCAGGAACGTTACACTCGGGTTCATCAAGCCGCCGAACGAAAGGTCCAGGCCCGTCACGAATTCCTTGATGACTTCATGGCCGCCGAGGTAGGAAAACACCGAGGAGAAGGTCCAGGAACCGACAAACAGCCAGCACACCATGGCCGACGTGCGCACGGTAAGATAGACGGATTGCTTGACGGTTTCCCGCTCCAAGCCGCGCACACCCACGGCCGCCAGCATGCCCACGTAGAACCCGATGTCAAGCGCATATGTAGTAATCTGCGTTTCGCCGAGGCGCCCACCAAGGTCGAGGAGATACGCGGCAATCAGATAAACGGCGCCGAGCCCCAAACCGCCAATCGCCCCGAGTCCGATAGAGTGCATCAAGGCGCGACCGGCCGTGGTCTTTGGCTGAAGCCTCGCCAGTATCCGCAAGCTTCCACCGAAAAATCGAAAGCCAACGGCAGCCGCGAGGGCGATGATGACGCTAAGGCCCGGCCCCCCCGGCAACTCCCCTATCGGCAAGCCGAATGTCGGGTCGCCCACCAGACGGAGCGCGAAATAAGCGATGTAAAGCACAAACGCGACCGAACCGCCAACGCCGATGGCGCCCCACCAACTGCCTTCCGAGTGACGGTAGCTTGTAACCCAATCGGGGGTAACCTTTCCGTCAAAAATCGTGCCGAAGCGGTAGCTCGCCGCCAGCACCAAGCCCCCGGAGGCACCCAGCGCGGCCGCCTCCGTCGGCGAAGCGAGCCCAAACAGGATGGCGCCCAGGACAGCCATGATCAAAAGGGCCAGCGGAAGGAACGACGTGAACATCATCCAGAGCAACTCCATCAACGGGATTTCCGTTTGCTCCTTGGGCGGCTTGGGCGCCAGCCCGGGGTTGAGAAAGGCCCTTCCTACGACGTAAATCATGTAGAGCCCGGCCAACATCATGCCCGGAAACAGGGCGGCGGCATACGCCTGGACCACAGAGATGGCGGTCGTCGCGGCATAGACGATCAGCATGATACTCGGCGGGATCAAGATTCCGAGGCAGCCGCCGGCGCAGATGACACCGGCGGAGAATTTGCGATCGTAACCGGCCTTCAGCAGCGCCGGAAAAGCCAGCAATCCCATCAGTGTCACGACCGCGCCGATGATGCCGACGGCGGTCGCGAACAGCGCGCAGGTCACCAGCGCCGCTACCGCCATCGAAGCGGGCACGACGCGGGCGGCGATATTAAGACTGAAGAACAGCCGGTCGACGATGTTGGCGCGCTCGACGATGTAACCCATGAAGAGGAACAACGGCACCGCGACCAGCACGTCGTTGATCATCACCGAGTACGTCTGGTTCACCAGCAGGTCGAAGATGTTGTTGTCTAAGACTGCCTGGCCGGGTTGGTAGTAGGCGTAGAAGCCAAAAGCGACGCCCATCGCGACCAGCGTGAAACAGATGGGGAAACCGAGCAAGATGGCAAATAGCAGCACTCCCAGCATGAGCAGGGCGACCTGGGGATCAGTCATTTCTTATCGCCTTCGGCCGTGTCTTCTGACTCATCCAGATGCAACACGTGCTCGATCTCGTGCTCGCGCTGCGCGATAAGCTGGACTTCGAGCTCCTCTACGTCTTGTAAGCGTTGCGGCCATGTACCATGCCTGATACAAAAAACGCAGCGTACGGCCTCCGCGATCCCCTGCAGCAGCACAAAGAACGCGGCCATGGGGAGAAGCGTCTTCAAGGGAGACACCGGCACGCCGGCGGGGCTGTTGATGCTGATCTCGCCGCGCGGTCCATCCGGACCCCACGGCCGGAAACTCCACGACTCGAAAGCATAGTCAAACCCAGCGTAAATCAGCGCTGCCATCCCAGGGAAGAGAAAGAAGATAATCAGTATAAGCTCGATCACCGCCTGGACGCGCGGGGGCCACAGGCGATAGATCACGTCCCCACGCACGTGCGCGTCGCGGGAAAGGGCATAGGCCCCCGCCATCATGAATAGTGCCCCGTACATGGTGTAGCTCATGTCGAAGGCCCACGCGGTTGGATCGTTCAGCAAGTAGCGGACGAACACCTCGTACGTGTAGGCAAAGGTGAGCACCATGATACACCAGGCAAAGGCCTTGCCCACCCACATACTAAGGGTGTCGATGAGGAACAAAAATCTATCCATCTTTAAGGAATTCCGGGCGCTGACTAACGCGAGCGGGGCGGCGCT
>JBHIDJ010000058.1:0-16936 GCA_046760105.1 Acidiferrobacterales bacterium
TGCTACTTATCGCTCGCGATTTACGGCAAGATCGAGGAGATGCTCTCGTCGTCAGTCTCTTGCATGGCGACTGTGTCGAATGGGAATATATCGACGATGGATGAGGTGTCGTTCGCTCGTAGCGTTTCGTTATAGAGGTGGCTGATTCCGCGCGTTTACGATTGCCAACGGCGATCTGGAGATTGTTGCACGCCGGAGGCGTGATTGCCGCCACTGCTACGCTGCTCGGCTATGCAGGAAGAAACTGGTGGTTCTTCGAGCTTTTCTCTCACCTTCGCGTACAGTATTTTGTCGTTCTCTGTCTGATCGTTGCCGTCTTTGCAGTTGCTAGAAGATTACGGGTCAGTGTTTGCTATGCGGTATTCGCGCTGATCAATCTTTACCCGCTGCTTCCCTACTACCTTGCGCCTACCGATGTGAATGCGATGCCCGAGACACAGATAATGCAGGCGGTATCGATCAATGTGAGCTTTAATAATCGGCAGTACGATCTCGTTGCAAGGTTTGTCCGCGAAAATCGTCCTGATTTCGTACTGTTCGCGGAAGCGGATTCGAACTGGTTGAACGGTTTGTCCGAGCTGCGCGCGCTTTACCCCTACTCGGTCAAATCCACGCGTGACGATATCTTTAGCATCGCCTTGTTGAGTCGCCATGAACTACTCGACTCAGAGATTATTGATCTGGGCGACACGCGGATTCCGGCGATCAAGACGCGACTACGGCACGGTTCACGCGAGTTGACAATAATTGGTGTACATTTGGTTCCGCCCGTCAATAGACAGCGGGCATCACTCAGGAACAGACAGCTGGCAGCGCTTCCCAGGTTAGTGAAGGAGACCGACGGGCTGACTGTACTCATGGGGGATTTTAATGCCACGCCGTGGTCGCCCTACTTTCGGAGATTGTTGTATGCCACTGGCTTAAGGGATAGCTCCTACGGAAAAGGGCTCCATCCCACGTGGCCCGCGCGATTCTTCCCTTTATGGATGCCGATTGACCATTTTCTTGTATCAGCCACCATCGAAGTCATCGACAAAAGCGTTGGCCCCCACGTGGGCTCTGATCATTATCCTATTCTGATGAATTTTGCGCTCTGATCGAAATCGTCCCTTCGAAAACCGTGGGGTTACAGACTTGACTGACCGGAAACGCAGACTGCTTCTATTCACCGGTATCGCTATCAGTGTGCTGTTCCTCTGGCTCGCGGTCCGCGGAACCGATCCCTCGCTGGTCGCGCACGCCCTGCTCAGAGCGGATTGGTGGTTGGCGCCGCTTTTCCTGGCGATGCTGTTTCTTTCCTATTGGATAAAGGCGTTGCGCTGGAGCATCCTGCTCAGGCCGCTGCGCCGGGTTACCACAAGTGCGGAAACCTTCCCGGCAGTCATGGTGGGATTTGCAGGCAATATCATACTTCCGGCGCAGCTCGGCGAACTGGTACGCATGTATGTAGTCAGCCGGCAGCTTGACTTAAGACACATGCCGGTACTGGCGACTATCCTTTTGGAGCGCGTATTCGACTTCCTCACCATACTTTTGTTTCTCGCTGTTGGGCTTTTGCTGAGTACGGCCGCACCGGCGGCAAACTTAGTAACGGCTGGCTACATCATGGGGGGCATAAGCATTCTCGCGCTCGCCTTTGCCGTGTTGTACACAACGTGGACAGAACTTTTCGTAAGATTGTTCGGCAAGGTCACAAGCTTTCTGCCGGACGGCCTGCACGCAAAGCTGATAGAACAACTGGAAATTGCCGCGGTTGGGCTGCATTCCATCAAGAGCCTGCGATTGCTGTTGCTGATCGCGGTGACCTCGATTGGCCAATGGGGATCCCTGGGTATTTGCATCTACATCGCGATTGCTGCCTTGGCGGCAAGCGTTCCGCTGCCTGCCAGCTTCCTCGTCATGGCGTTGATGATCGCGGCGTTAACGTTACCCAGTAGTCCCGGCTACTTCGGTCCTGTCCAGCTTGCCTTTACTTTGGGTCTACGGCCTTTTGCGGTTGACGCTGACGACGCTCTTGCGGCGTCTATCTATTACCATGTCCTGGCCTACGTCTCAGTAGCCGTTACCGGCCTTTATCTGGTCAGGCGCATGGGCTACACGTTCGGCGAGATTCAGAATCGGGCCGAGCTCGTCGAAAACGCGCAGGGGAACGCGGCCGATTCGGTAACGCCCAAACCCCCTGCGGTTGAAGAGTAACACTTGTGTACTAAGAACCCAGTTCGAAGCGTGGCAGTTCCGGTACGCTTGCGATCTCGCGCGCGTGCTGTTGCATCGTCGATACTGTGTAGTGCGCCGATAACAGCTCCAGCACCTCACCGACTAGCGCAATTTTTTGTTCGCTTGGTAGTTTCATAGCGGGGAAGAAAGCGAGGTCACGATCATCGTCAGCGCCCATGAAGTCGAGGGGGTGAAGCAATAACGATGGACGCGTGTTGGTCCAGCGGCAGAGCGCAAGTGCGGTACGAAAATACGAGCGCGCAAGCGACGAAGAGAATGTGCTTAAGTAAAGCAGGTAGCTGAAATGGATCGGCAGCCTGAATAGCGGCATCGTGGTTACAGGAATCTCCGTGAGCGTTTCGCTTTCTATTCGCCAGTAGTATGGCTTTACCGGCCGAAACGCATCGCCGAGCGTGCCGAAAAGCGCTTTGCGTCGGCGCTTTTCTTCCTGACTCAAGTTGCTGGTCATGAAGAAGTACGCCCGCGCTAGAGGGTTTAACAAGTTCGGGAACGCCGTGGCGTCGTATTCATAGCCTCGCCTCCTGAGGACACGTAGTGCAGTCGGGGAGATGCTGAATCCGGGACCACGAAAGCCGATAGGCCTTTGCCCGGTCGCCATTTCAATGCACTCTTCCGCCTTTGCGAGCTCTGTATCGAGTTCCTCTTCAGAGTAAAGGTGCAGCCAGGGGTCGTGATTAAAACTGTGATTGCCGATCTCATGGCCGGCGGCGGCGATAGCGTGCAGCGCTTTATGATTTTTCTCGAGCGCCGCGTCTTGGCCGACGATGAAAAACGTGATCTTGAGGCGGCGTTGATCGAGGAACGGCAAAATACGAGGCACGACTAAATCCAGATAGGATGGAAACGCCTCCCATCCCGGGTCGCCATGGGTCTTCAGATACGACCACTTGTTATCAAGATCCAATGACAGGCTGGCTATGGGTCGCATGGTTGATTGTCAGTCAGTAACTGGGACTTATAGGCACAGGCGCCCCGTTTTGTTTTAGCGAACGTTGCGCGGCATCGAGAACCTTGACGACCCGTAGGCCATCCATGCCGTCGCTAAGAGGTTTCTTGCGCCCTTGCACACATTCCAGGAAGTGTAAACATTCGAGACGTAGCGGCTCACCCATCTTCAGATAGGGTATCGTTATGTCCCCGAAACGTAGCGTTATATATTCGGCAAAAGTGTTGTAATCCGTATTGTAAGCAGCCCCCTTATCGTAGACCTTCAACTTTTCATTCGCCTCCAGATCGTCGAATACGGCCATTTTCTTATTGCCAACAACCGTTAGTCTACGGATCTTATGCGGATCAAGCCAGCTCACGTGAACATGGCCCATCGACTCACCATTAAAGTTGAGGGAAAAGAAAACGACATCTTCGACACCTTTTTTCAGATAGGATTGGCCTCGTGCCGCAACGTCAGTAGGCTCCTTCGTAAGTAAATATAGAATCGAAGAAATATCATGGGGCGCGAAATTCCACAATGCATTTTCATCTTCACGTACCGTACCGAGATTTACTCGCTGCGTATAGATGTAGTGAATATCGCCAAGTTCGCCGGCATCGATCATTTCCTTCAATCGATTCATCACGGGGTGATACTGCAGGAGATGCCCTACCATAAGTATGCGGCCTGCCTGTTTTGCTATGGCTATCAATTCTTCCGCCTGTCCCACTTCAAGTACGAAGGGCTTCTCTACATAGACATCCTTACCTGCGTGCAAGGCCCTTTTGCAGAGTTCATAATGGGTGGGCGCGCTTGTGGCAATTACGATCGCGTGAAGGTCCGAGTCCTCCAGTAGGTCCTGAAAACGGGTCGTGGTCACTGTGCCAGGGACCTGCAGTTTCATCTGTTCAAGCTTTGATTTGTCCAGATCACACAGGTACTTGAGGGCGCAATCGGGAATTTGATAGTAATTACGTGCCAGGTTTTTCCCCCAACCTCCGATACCTGTCACGGCCACCTGTATCCGCACTCTACTGCCCTCTCCTTTTAACCTAACGCGAGCGAAAAGCGATCACCCAGGACTCGCTGTGCCAGGACCCCACCCTAAGCGGTGTCCTTTACACCGAACTTGACAAAACGTCATCACTATCCGGGCGCACCCTCTACGAGCGTTCACTTGGTTTTGAATTGCAATATGGCTTTCAAGATTCTATCAGCTGCATCACCGCTCCCAAACGAACTCGTCACCGCAGCTGAAAAATCAGCGTTGCCTTGCGGGAAGCGCCCGCTCCAGGTATTTACTGCAGCGATAACCTTAGCAGGATCTACGCCTGCTAGGATGTTTCCACCGCCGCGGATGGTTTCTACCCACTCGGTCTCGTCGCGTAGCGTGACGCACGGGCAACCGAGAATAAACGCCTCCTTTTGTAGTCCGCCGGAGTCCGTCAGGGTGACTCGCGCATTGTCAAGTAAGCGTAACATGTCCAAGTACGAAACGGGATCCAGGAGTTGCAACTCAGCGTGTGCTTTCCAGTCTCGAATGTGAGAGGTTACGAATTTCGCTGTTCGTGGATGTAACGGGAAGACGAGGCGCAAGCCATTAGCGGCGATTTCGTTAAAGGCGGCCAACAGGCTTCGCAGGCGCGTGATGTCATCGGTGTTTTCGGCTCGGTGGACCGTAACCAAACCGTAATGGCCGGCTTCGAGTTCCATGCGTTCCAGAATGGTAGATTTTTGCCGCGCGAGCCTTAGGTTAAACAGTACGGCGTCGTACATGATATCGCCTGTCAGCACCGCCCTCTCGCCAAGCCCCTCTCTTTGCAGATTGTCGATCGCCGTGGCAGTCGGCGCTAGCAGCAGATCAGACAAATGATCAGCGACTATGCGGTTAATCTCCTCTGGCATACGGCGATTGAAACTCCGCAGACCCGCCTCCACATGGGCGGCTGCGATTTGCAGCTTAGCGGCTGTTAGCGCTCCTGCGATGGTGGAGTTAGTATCACCATAAGTCACCACTATGTCGGGCGACTTCGCCAGCAGCGCCTGCTCAATCCCTTCCAACATCTTCGCGGTCTGGGTTCCATGGGTGCCCGACCCGATATCTAGATTGAGCGCAGCATGCGGGATGTCCAGCTCTTTGAAAAAGACGTCAGACATGCAGACATCGTAGTGCTGGCCGGTATGAACGATTATCTCTTCTACAGGTTCTCGGCCTGCACCATTGTGGCGCTCTATAGCACGGGACAGGGGTGCGATTTTAACGAACTGTGGGCGTGCACCAACAACACTGACGAGCTTCATAAATCAGACGTAGAATGTTTGGATCGTGTCAACCACGTACTGTTTTTGTTCTGCACTCAACTCCGGGTAGATCGGCACCGCGATAGTCTCTTTGGCGGCAAGGCAAGATTCAGGGTAATCGTCGGCCCGCAGGCCAAGATACTCAAAGCATTTTTGCATGTGTAGCGGAACAGGATAGTAAATTTCTGTTCCAATCTTGGCATCCGCCAGATATTTACGGAGTGCGTCGCGTTTTTTGACTCGTAGGATATATTGATTGTATATGTGACGATATCCGTCTAGCGCTTTTGGGGTAGATACGTTGTTATCAAGATTCGCCTCTGCGAAAGCCTTATCGTAATAGCGAGCGTTCTTCTGTCGCTGCTCAGTCCATTCATCAAGATACTTCAGTTTAGTCACTAGGACCGCCGCTTGTAATGCATCCAGTCTAAAGTTACCACCGATAGTAGCATGAAAGTATTTAGGCTCAGCGCCGTGAACGCGCAATATACGCATGCGCTCTGCCAATTCGTCATCGTTGCTGACGCACATCCCAGCATCGCCAAAGGCTCCAAGGTTTTTGCTCGGGAAGAAAGAAAAGCAGCCAATATCTCCTATACTGCCGGCGCGGCGAGCGCCAGGATACTCCGCGCCGATAGCCTGTGCGGCATCTTCAACGACCGTAAGTCCGGCATCCCGTGCTATCTCCATTAGCGGTTCCATGTGAGCCATCTGACCGTAGAGGTGGACGGGTAATAGCACTTTCACAACCCCACCGGTTGTTGCATTAACGAGCTCACCGTTCTTGAGCTTGCACTGATTTTCTATAACTCTTTGGAGTTCGGTTGCAGAGATGTTATACGTCTGTGGGTCGATATCGCAGAACAGTGGTCGCGCTCCAAGTCGCGCAACTACGCCTGCGCTGGCAAAGAAGCTATACGGCGTGGTGATTACCTCGTCCCCAGGACCCACACCGAGAGCCATAAGCGCTACCATCAGCGCATCGGTTCCCGATGAGACACCTACACCATATTGGCATTGGGAGTATTCTGCGATATGCGCTTCGAGCTTACTTACATGAGGGCCTAGGATGAATTGCTGACTCGCACAGAGCTCTCGCAGCGCTTCACTGATCTCGGTTTCGATCTGGCGATATTGAGCCTTAAGGTCTAGCAACGGAACTTCTATCATGGCTCTTGCCGTGTTCAAGTAATTTGTTTGAGTTTCATGCCGTTCCTCTCGTACTCGCGTCCGCAACTCTGGCATGTGGATTTCTGTACGCTGTCAATAGCAGACCCCAGGTTTCCTAATTTGATACCGCAAGCGCACATCCATCCCTGCACACGAGCCGGGCTGCCGTAAACAATTGCATAATCGGGAACGTCACGTGTCACAACAGCAGCAGCTCCGATAAAACTATATTGTCCGAGGGTGATACCACAAAGAACCGTGGCATTGGCGCCGATGGTGGCTCCACGCCTTACAAGGGTGTTCTTAAATTCGTTTTTTCGTGGGACCTGGCTACGCGGATTGATGACATTGGTAAATACCATAGACGGGCCACAAAATACATCGTCCTCGAGTATTACCCCTGTGTAGACTGAGACGTTATTTTGAATCTTGACGTTATTCCCGATTTGGCAGCCAGAAGAAATGACGACGTTCTGACCGATATTGCAGCCCTCACCAATGTTGCTGTCTTTCATGATGTGGGAGAAATGCCATATCTTTGTTCCCTTTCCAATCGTGCATGGCTCGTCGACGAATGATGACTCGTGCACGAAGTAGTCTGCGTTTTGCTTCAACTCGACCATTATCCAAGATGACTACTAGTTTGCCGCTGCTCGAACAGGCTCAACTTGAGTGTTTGAGTCCTCAAATCGATGGCCGTATTCGTTAAGGAATTCCTCAACGGCGCGTATTACCTCGTTGTTATTCAAGGTGGTATTTACGAATTGCGCGGTATTGAGGACGAAAAAGTCAGGATGTTTGGTGCTCACCTTGGGAACAAGGCTCGAATAGTTCAGGACCTGCAGGGGCTGTACCTTAAATGCACGATTGATATACACGCCCTCGATATCATCATCTTTCAAATCCGGAAACATCAAGTTTATGCCCGCGAAGAAGAGCTTGCGGATTTTGTCGTCGGGTTCGCGTAACAGCGGATCGTCCGAGAGCACGTATTTAGGCAGATAGGTCAGATAAAAGCCTGCGGTTTCGTCGGTCGAGACCACGTTGCTCATACCGATGGCGCCGGTGAAGGGAAGTCGCTGATCCGCAATGTTAACGACGTAATAGGGTACCAGCGGCTTGCGCGTGACCAGAACCATACAGATCACACCCAGGTACTCTACCCCGCGCCCCGTATTGGACAGCTGTACAAGTCCCTGTTGCGCCACCTTCTCAAGGACGTTAACTGGACTTGTGAAAACTACTTTATCAAACCGGTCGGACCCCTGATCGTGATCTACCCATAGCCCGCCTCCTGCCGCGGCTCGTATACGCTCCACGCTTATCTCTGTGCGAATCGTTCCACCCGCGTCTGCAATCGATTTTTCTAATCTTTCAAAAACCGCTTTGTAGCCTCCGGAGACATGCCCCATCTGTTCTTTCGATGCCGACGAATCACGCGCGGAGTACAGCCGTTTGATGTATGACCAGATAAACACGGCCGACACGCGCCGATAATTTTCACCCAGCTTGGCCAGCAGCAACGGCTTCCACATCTTTTCATAGGTTGTGCGTCCACACGTCTTAATCAGCCAGCCTTCGAGCGGAACCTGCTCGAGCCGCTGCCAATCATTGATCCGCGCGCAGTACAGAATGGCCAGCGCCAGCCGCAACTTTCCCACCAGGCTGACGAGCGGAAACTTCAGAAACTCGACGGTGCTGCTTACCGAGTGGAATTGTTGATCGACATAGAACCCGGTCAGTGTGCGCTTCCAGCGGAGCTCATCGCCCAAGCCGATATCGCGCATAAAGTTGATCAAATACGTGTCGGAAGGCAGGATGACGTGGTAAAACCGGTCCCAGAAGAATTGGCCGAAGTCATGATAGGTGGCCAGCCCCCCTAGCTGTTTTTCGCGTTCGAATACGGTAATGCTGTGACCGCGCGTTGACAGGCGCTGGGCCAGCGCCAGACCCATCATGCCGCCACCGATGATACCGACTTTCATGGTTTGCTTGCCCTTGTGCGTCAGATTCAGTGAGCGTACCGCATTGGCGTTAGTTGCGTCTCCTTGAGTCCCTTCGCTGCACTACACTGCGCTGCCACTCGATGGTTCGGGAGAGACCTTCTTCCAGGCTGACCTTGGCCTCAACCCCCAGGATTTCCCGGCAAAGGGTCAAGTCAGGCACGCGGCGCATCACATCTTGATATTTTTTGCCGGTGAACGATTCATACGGAATAAATTCCAGCTTCGGTTCGCCGGGCGTGTTGCTGAGTCGCTTGATGATTTTGGCGAGTTCTAGAATGGTGATCTCGTGGTCGCTGCCGATGTTAATGATCTCCCCATTGGCCTCTGGTTTAACAATCGCGGCATAGATGCCGTCCACCATATCGCTCACATAGGTAAAGCTTCGCGTCTGTGAACCATCACCGTGAATCGGCATGGTCTTGTCGTTGAGGACCGCATCGATAAAGACGGATTGCGGGCCGCCCCACCAACTAAGATGTTGTTTAGGGCCGTAGGATCCAAAAAAACGCAACAGCGTCACTGGGAATTCGTAGGCCTCCTGGTAAGCGAACGCGAGATGTTCGTCGAACAGTTTGGAGATGGCGTAAGCCCAGCGGGGCGACTTGGAAGACCCGATTACGCAGTCGCTGTGCTCCTCGCTGAAGGGAAGCGTTGGGTTTCGGCCGTAAACATCGGAGGTCGATGCAACTACGCATTTACACCCTAGCCTGCGCGCAAGCTCCAACACGTTTTCCGTGCCACTGTAGTTGATTCTCAGGGTATCTAGCGCTTTGCCATAACGTGGAATCTTGAATGCGGCCATATGCACGATACAGTCGAAATCCGTCTCGAACCCGTCGAAGGTCGAGGGCACGGTGACGTCTTCTTCTAAGAAGCGAAAGCCGTCGTTGTCGAGATGGGGGAAAATATTCTCGAGCTTACCCATGGACAGGTTGTCGATACCAACGACTTCGTGTCCTGAGTCAAGCAATTTATCGAGGAGGTTGGATCCGAGAAAACCCGCCACCCCTGTTATCAGGATTTTCTTTGGCCAAGCAGCCACGTTACTGCGCGTTTCGTTCAATTTCTCCCCAATACTTAAGCACAGCTACAACTCGGGCTATTTTAGTCACTTGCTGTCGGATGGCGGCATGTTGTCATGATTTTCGTGCCTTGACTTGTAGATGGTGGCAGCAAAGTGAAAGATCTCCTCGAAGTAGTGTTTACTTTGGAGAGCGAGGATCCCCAAGCTGATTAACTGGATGGAAAGCATCAAAGATAATAGCCCAATGACGAAAGTATGCGGAGCCTCCTGATAGGCAGCGGCCACGGCGACAGAGGCGCGGCCCAAAAGAGTGGGATATGGGGGCAGTTCCTTAAAATGATCTATGAAATGGATAACCATCCAGCTGTTGACGTACGCTGCAAATACCAACAGTAGAAGCCCGGGGATCACGAAGAACATAAACGGCCTGAAGATAAATCCGGACAGCACAGTCGATAAAATATGCCGCAGCATCCGCATACTCGAGCGTCTCGCCAGGCCCGCTGCCCGCTGTGGTCCCCAATCGAGGTGTGCGGGAATCTGTTCCACCCGGCCTGTTAACACGATGGTCTTGTAGATCGTCTCAGGCATGACATCCATGCCCATAGATCGAAGATTTAACGATCTCAGGAAGCGCCCGTCATAAGCTCGAACCATGCAGGTTACGGTGGATAGATGACCGTAGGCACAAACAGACAAGAACCGATTGGCCCATACGCTGAGCGTTCGTCGCAGCCACGGGACATTGGATATTTCCCCACCTTTCATGTATGGAGACGCCAGCACCAACTTGGCGTTCGTCTCGCGTATTTTTGTCAACAACCGCTGGACATGATCGGGTGAGTAGCTCAGGTCGACGTCGAGGGTTATGACATAGTCGCCTTTGCAATGGCTGAAACCGAACTTAAAGGCCTGGCCTAACCCAAAATTGACGCCGTGGTGATACACACGGACGTTGTCTCGCGATCTGGCAAAAGCCTCCGCTATCTCTCCTGTATTGTCCGTACTTCCATCATTGATAAAGATAAGCTCCCAGCGGTATTCGTGCTCAAGTGATTCCATGTAGTTGCAGAGTATCGCGAGGTTCTTTTCGGTAATCGCGGCCTCGTTATAGGCCGGCACGACCACTGAGACCAGAGGCTTGACCGCTTGTTTTTCAGTCTCGAGGAACTCGTCGGTAGCAGGTGCTGACTTGGTGCGGGGTGTGGCGCTGGGTCTTGGAGAACTCATGTTGCTATTACACTACGCTGGCGAGGCAGTTGCTGATGGGGTGGCGGCTGCTGTCTCTTGTACAAAAACAATGTTGACCGTCTGTGAGCGTCGTTAGAATGCTTGCGCCGCCGGTCCTTGTTATTGGCTTTGTTTAACAAAACGCCCACGGCGCGGCCAGTATAGCATGGCATTTCGGCCGGCTTGGAAACGGTGCGGATCTGCACGGGGCCGCGTGTGCAGCCCAATCGTGGGCGCATAACGCTTGCGAATTAACCTTCACAAAGCTGTCTAAGTCACTGTAAATAAAAGCATTGTTAGTGGTCTTCAATCGCGCGCGGCCAGCAATGCGGCCACGAGCACATGCACGTCACGGTAGCGAGGGAAAGGATCATGCTTGAGCTTGCCCTGCATCAGAAAGTTACCGGCACTGGTCTCGCGGACCGGGAGCCCGGCAGGGATGTCGACTGAAACGCCGCCAGCCCCGTCAAGAAGCGCACTGCGCTCGGGTTTTATCCAACGATCGGGTTCGATGCGAATCGTGAAGTATACGATGCTGCGGTCAGCCGCCGGCGGGATGCGCCGAACCTGCTTGTCATCGACCCCGAGGCCATAGGGCGTCTCGTCGATGGGGGCGGCGCGCGTGCCGTTAAGGGTTACTTGTACAGGGTTTCTCGTCGCCGAGTGCGCAAACGCCGGACACAGGTCGCGCGCGCCGTCATCGGTATGATTGCACAGCGCATTGGTGCCGTGGTTGGCGCCGGCGAGACCGATCCAGGTGCGCACCCGTTCCGGATGTAACTTCACTGCATACCAGCGGCTACTCACGGCACCCATGCTGTGCGACACGATGTCCACGCGCATCGGCAGCTCTCCTTTGTAGTCCGCTTTGTTGGCACCACGGCGCGCGTTGGCGAGCAACCTTGTCACCGCGGGTGCGATCACCTTGGTCGCCGCCGGAACGTTAGCCATTTTGTCCGGCACGATTTCGATGGCGTAAAGGTATTCCCGCGGGTAGCCGCGGTTGACGAGATAGGCGATAAGTTCCTTCCAGGTGCCAGGGCCCAATCCGTGTCCGTGAACGAAGAGTACCGGCACGCGTGCGTAGTCCGCCTTGGACGCACCGTACCCCTGCGTCGACGCGATCGACGACAGCATAATCGTCACCAGGAAAACGGATAACCGCAGCATGTCGAAAGCCCCTTAAAGCAGAGCGGCGAGCGCATAAAGTCGCGTCTCGGTCTGTGACAATATCCAACCGTGCAGATTGACCACCTGGCCATTGGCAAAATCTCGACGAATCCGGTCCTGCAGCATGACTCTCAGTCTCGCCGAATCGGTGTTGGCAAGCTCGGCATGTCGCCAGCCCCCCGTGGCACAGATCAGATCGACAAGAACATGCGGCTTGTTTTCTGCGGGTACATGAAGGAGATATTCCCGGCCGACATTTCTCGCACCGGTCGTTTGGCGGGAAAAGGCGGCCAATTTTCTGGCCAAGGAATCGGCTAGCTGTTCATCGTGGGGCGCCGATAGGCTATGTTGCGGCCGCACGATGCCGAATAAACCTAGATAAGCCAAGACACCCAAAAAGCGGCGCCGCGCGGTAAGTTTCACCCGTGTGATCACGACATTACTCCTTTTATCTTCTCGGCCAGCCTGAGCGCCAGTGCGACGATGGTGAGCGTCGGTTGCGAATACCCAAACGTAGGAAAAACTGAGCTACCCGCGACAAAAAGGTTGGAGATCCCGTGCACGCGACAGTTTTCGTCTACGACGCCTTGCTTGGGGTCAACATGCATACGGGTAGTTCCCATATGATGGTCACCGAACGTATACATGGGCACGTCGTTGTTATCGCCAGTGGTTATTAACACGCGTCCCAGCCCGGAGTAGCCAAACTCGGTGGCAAATAGCTCTTGGGCGCGGGATACGCTGTGCCTGTCCAGGCGGCCCAGTTGCCAGTGCAGGCGCACGCGGCGTTTTCCAAGAGCGTCAGTCTCCGTACTGAGCGTGACTCGGCTATCCGGATTAGGCGCGGGCTCGATGACGGTAACGAGCATGAACAATTGGCGGCGAGCCTCAGGCTTAAACATTTTCCGATAGGTGGATACCGCCATGTCATCGATGTTTGTGATCGCATCTGCTACGTACCGCCAGAAGTGACCATACTCCCGTCTGCGGATAAGTGCTCTCGCCGCCGGCTTCGCGTACACGCCGGACCAATCGGTTTTGTATATGAGCGCGCAGAGATTTACCAGGCCCTCACGTCGCAAGACCTCTGGACTAAGGGTTATGCCACCGGTAAAGCGTTTTCCCTGAACGACCGTATTTCCCAGGTAAAAGCTTATCGACGTCCGCGGGTCAGATAAAAGAAATCCGCCTGCGTCAAAGCCAGGATGATCGGTAAAAAACCGACCGACGAGATCATTTTGGTTTCCTAATCCGGTTTTTTGAACCTTGTTTGATAGCAACAGCAATCTGGCATTCTCTATGCCCCCGGTAGCCAGTACGAACAACTTGGCGACAACCCAGAACTTATTGCCGTCCAGGCAGGCGACGCGAACACGCGTTACCGTGTTCGCCGGGTCCGTCGTTTCGATATCGACGACGTTCGCGTGCAGATAAGTGTTAATGTTCTGTGCACGCTCGATTTCATCACGGTAAACCAGACCGAATCGTGTCGGCGGACTGTGACGAAATATGGTCGCGGTCGTATGCTGTCCTTTGAACGGCAGTGGTCGCGCATCGTGCGTTTGCCAGAGTTCGGGGTCATAGTCCTGCTCGCCAACCTGACATATCCGTTGCGCACGCTTATAGTGCTCAGCAAGATGGGATTTGCTGAAAGGCCACCCGCTATAAGGAACCCATTTCCGTTTCTCAAAGTCGATGTCGTCTAGCGGACGACACCAGCCGGACCAATGGTTGGTCGTACCGCCGAAATAACGCACACGGTTCACATGCAGCGGGTCATAAGGGATGCCAGTAATTTCACCCTTGTAGAGCGCTTGTGTCTCTACATCATAAATGAGTCCCCCACCCTCGAGCAGGCAAACGCGGAACGGCCGACCGATGAACTCCCGTGCCAGCGTGATCCCCGCCGCACCAGCACCGATAATGCACACCTCGGTTTCAATGATCTTGTCTTGTGGGATGCGGCGGGCGTCAATAAACATGGGGTATGCTAATAAAAGTGTGCAGAGCGTTGCTTATTGCTTTCTCGTGAAGTGCTATGAGATGGTGCTCGATACGTACTCGCACACTCTCTTGACGTCACTCGCCGCGCCTACCTACTTCCCGAGCGGGATTGCCAGCCACGATGGCGAGATTCGCCACCGGTTTTAACACAACTGTACCCGCACCCACAATCGCCCCCGCACCAACATCGTTCATAACGACGGCGTGCGATCCGATCCAGCAGTCATCACCAATCATGATGCGCTTCTTTTTGCCGCCCTGTAACGCCATCGGCATGTCAGTGCGGTCATAGCTATGTTGGCGGGAGCCGCTGAGAAATGTGCAGCGCTCTCCCGTCAGCACGTAATCGCCAAAATCGCAATGGTGAACAATGCTATAGCGGCCGATAAGTACGTTGTTGCCGATGGACACATCAGGGTAGATAAATATCGCTCCGAACTCGATCAGGACATTCTTGCCACAGTGGCGCAGCGCAAAACGATAAAACTCGTAACGGGTGATCACGCCGATTAGATACGGTATTACACTCAAGAGCTCCGACATCGTTCTGAAAAGGAATTCCGACCTGCGGGCTAGCATTGCGAGCGGCCATGTGAGCGGCCATGTAAGCGCACCAAGCAGTGCGCGCACGGTGCGGAACTTTTGGCCAGCGCTAAATTGCAGGTACTCGACCTCGGTGTACTCACCGTGCCGGATTTTATTATCATCGTGTTGCACGTCGCCTCTACGATGTCCCGTGACTGCAAGTGGAACGCGATAGCCGACTCGTCGATTCCCGATCGCGCACCCGATTACTGAGTGGTCTGCCCTGTCGACGGGCGCGGTCGCTCCTCGAGGTCAAACCAGACCTGAACCATCGGCTCTCCGGCCTGCTGATAGGGCGCCAGATAAGCACCTAAATTATGGTAGAAGAAAAGTGCCGCCTTGTTGTCCGCGTCGACGAGCATGCGGATCTTGCTCACGCCATCGTGCTTAAGCTCGGAACGCGCATGGGCGACAAGCTCTGCTCCCACTCGCAGGCCGGTCTCTCGGACAAACGTGGGATTTGCGTAGTCGCGACGCACAGCTATGGCTACGATTTCGCCCAACGGATCCGTACCGGTTCGCTGCTCTCCACGGCGGGATAGAAGCACTCTCACGGCGCGCAGTAAGCGACGCAGGCGGCGCAGGTCTTGCAGAATGGAGAGCAGAACGATCCACGCGACATAAGGCCAATGCTGCTTCAGGCCTGCACGGTGGAAGCTGATGGAGCGCGATGTATAGGCCATAAACCCCGCGGCCTGCCCTTCGACCTCGTACAGCGCAACCTTGAGTAGACCGTCGGCCATATGCATCGCATAACCGATCTTGCGTATAAAAAGCTCCCCCAAGCCTGCCATGGGCCCATAATCCAGGAGCTCCATGTGTAACTGGGCGATGATTGCGAGGTCGTGCTTGTTGTCGGGTCGAATCTCCCGCAGCCGGTGCGAGACCGCGGGAGGCGTGTCCGGTGGACGGCCCATTTATCGTCTCATTTTCTTAAAGCGTTCGCCGTGCATTCCTTCGGTGGCAATAATCACCTTTTGAGGGATCTTGAAGCTGGGCAATTTGTCCTTGCAGAAGGTCCGCATCCGCCTTCTGAAATCACTGAGACTTTCGCCGCTGCTAAGCTTGACCTTGGCGTTTACGATTTGCCCCGTAATCGGATTGCTCTCCGCTGTTACCGCCACATCTTCTACCCCATCCATCTGCTGCAGCACGCTCTCCACTTCCGCCGGATAGACTTTCGCGCCACCGACGTTAATGATCTCCGATTGCCGCCCGAGAAAGCGAAAGTATTCGCCATCCACTTCGACGACATCCTCGGTCTTGAACCAGCCGTCGGCGGTAAAAGGGCTGGGCGCGTTCAGATACCCCAACATCGCCGATTTGGCCTTGATTTCGAGCATGCCATCAACCACACGGGTATCGAAACCCTCGCCGCCGATCTTGATCCACAGCGAGTCCGACGACTTGGATTTTGAGCGCAGAATCCCCACCTCGGAAAGCCCGTAGGTCTGAAGCAGACGTATGTGCGGGAAAAGCTCGTGGAAACGCCGCAATGTGCTTTGCGGCATCACTTCCGTGCCGTAGGTCACCATCTGCAGGCTCGATAGGTCGTAGCGTTTATATGCCTCGCTCACCAGCAACAGATTGATGAAGGTCGGCGACGTCGGCAGCAGCTCTACCTTGTGTCTCGCGATTGCCGCGCAAACGGCATCAGGGGATCGGTCTTCGACTGTCACAATGCAGCCCCCGTTGGCCAGATTGTAAAAAAGCGTGTTGATTCCGCCGATATGATCGAACAGCAGAAACGTGATCGTCCTTAGCGAATGCCGGGGAACCTTGAACTTTTCAAGCAGCGGCACGAAATCGTGGACAGCGGCCTTGCTCTTTCCGGTGGACCCGGAGGAAAAGAGGATAAGTCCGGGGTGCTGCGTATTCTTGAGCTCAACGAGCGGAGCGTGTGTCGCCGTCGCATCGGTTTTGACGAAACGAACCGCGTCTCCCTCAACCGCGATTTTCATCTCAACTTGCGCGATCTCACGGAACTCCGGTTTCTGCGCCTCGACCGTGCCCGTTAGCGGCACGACCACGCACCGATGTGCTACCAAGGTAAGCAGAAGCGCAATCGAGTCCGGTGAAAAATCCGCTTCCAGGCTGACGACCGAACCGGGTGGCAGCGCCTCGTTTTTGAGGCGGCTCTTCCAGCGCCCAATCGCGTCGAGGATCCATCCGTAGGAATACGGCTGATCTCGCCAGATAACCGCATCCCTGCTCCTATTCTCACGGAATATATCCTCCAGGAAATCAATTGACACTAGATGCCCCCAAGGTACAGGT
>JBHIDJ010000059.1:0-16806 GCA_046760105.1 Acidiferrobacterales bacterium
GTACGAGAAGTACGGCCGGAACCGCATCGCCGAAGGGAAGCTGCCACTGTGTGCCGAGATGTGCTCCACTAAGGCGCTCCTGGCAGGTGACGGCGACTTGGTGGCCGATATCTATCGCGAGCGGGTTACTAGACGCGGCCCTAAACGCGACAAGACCAAGTGGGGTTGGGAGACGGCCTACCAGGCGTAAACGACTAGGGGGAGCGGCGTACGAATGCGCCCTCCCCCTGTTTCTGGCCTTGGCCAGAAACCAAAAAAAGAAGGAGAGTCATATGTACGCCAGAACTGCAGCGTTGCTGGTGGTTTGTGTTGCCTTCGGTACCCTAGCCGCGTGCTACGAATCGCCTAGCGTGATCGTTCATAAGCCGGGCGTTTACAAGGGGGCACGTGATCCGCTTCTGGCTAAACAGCAATCACCGGAGCAGCAACAAAGATTGCGCGAGCGCTTTGCGCAGGTGCAGCCCGACCGATAGCCTCTCGAACGATAGGCATCGATGAAAACGGATCGACAGCGGGGCTGTTCTACGCGGCGTGCTTTCGCGCTATAGATTTGACAGATCAATTGATAACCACGAGGAGACCTGACCATGTGCATGTTTGCTAGAGACAAGGCAGGGAACCGTTCGACGCGCCATCGGCGCGTAGCGGTCTGGAGTTTCGTTTTCATCCTGGCAGGTGCGGTGGCGTTGCCACTTGGGGGTTATGTTTACACCGGCCTAACCGCTCAGGCCGCGGCGGAAAAGCAGACGAACCCTCGCGCCAATTATTGGCGCGCTGTACGCGACGGTAACGAAGGGTATACCGCCGTTATGGGGCAAGAAACCAACGTTCTAATCCAGAATGGTGGCCAAAACTGGCGGCAGGCACGAAACGGGCCGGTGGCAACCATCATGCCGTGGGTTCTTGCCGTTATCCTGGCGGCGCTGTTTCTCTATTTTCTATTTCGCGGCCAGGTCAAAATGGAAGGCAGAGCATCCGGGCGAACGGTGCTGCGCTGGAGTCTGCCAGAGCGGGTATTGCACTGGTATACCGCGATCTTATTTATCCTCCTCGCGATAACAGGCTTGAGCTTGATTTTCGGACGCGCTGCGCTTATCCCGGTACTTGGCCCGGCAGGCTTTGGGGCCTGGGCGCAGTTTTCCATCTATGTGCACAACTATCTGGGTCCGTTTTTTGTCGTCGGTGTTGTGCTGACAATCATTGCGTGGATCAAGCACAACATTCCAAATAAAACAGATTGGGAATGGATCAAACAAGGTGGCGGCTTGTTTGGCAAAGGAAAGCATCCGCATGCTGGACGCATTAATGCTGGAGAGAAAATATTAACGTTCTGGGTGGGGATGGTTGTCCTGGGTATTGCAGTCTGCATTACGGGCCTCATGATGCTCGGATGGATCGGCGGCCAATTCCGTGAGACTATGCAGCTTACTAACCTGATCCACGCGATAGCATCTATCATTTGGATCGCCCTTACGTTTGGCCATATTTACCTCGGTGCCTGGGGTGTCCAAGGCACGCTTCAGGGTATGTGGAAAGGTGAAGTTAGCGAGGAGTGGGCCAAGCAGCACCACGACCTGTGGTACGAGGAGGGTAGGAAGGGATAACTTTCTCTAACACTTTGTGGCTTCCCAAGAGGCGCCACTCAAGGAATGAGGCGGTCTGTGTAGAAGCAGGCCGCTTCTTTTTTACTCAGTCATTTCACAACCTTACGTGCAAGAGTTATAGGCGATAAATTTCCGCTGACACCGGGTTTGCTTGGCTACGATGACAGCAATGAAGCTATTTCCCGACAGTGTTCGCGTGGCAATGCAGGCGACCGACGTGACTGTTACGTGTCTTCCTGTGCAGCTAAATACCGCTTCATGGGAGACAGCGTTATTCTTCCGGCTAGCAGGTCCCGAATGCAAACAAGATAGGCGCGTACTGGCAAAGATCCAACGACCCCTTCCGGTAACCATCGAGACCGATCTTCTGGAATTGCAACATGCCGCCGTCGTAACCCTGCGCGTAGAAATCGTCACTGTGCCGGACGATCCGCTGGCGGGCGAGATACTCTTAACGCCAGGGGGTGCGCAGGCCCACTTTGATGGGCTAAAGCTACTTTCTCAGCAGCAACGGCTTTGCTGGTTCTTCAGCGACCAGGACTTCCACGTACTGCATTCCCAACAGAACCCGCTGGACGATGAGCAACGGGCGGGATTTGATGACCTGCTCCGCGACGCGGTTAAACATGACGCGTTGATTCGGGCTGCAGCCAGATATGACGCACAAGCGGCGCTGATGGAAGTCGTGACGCACTATGAACTACGAGCGGGCATACGGCGACCGACGCCTCACCCTGGCGACACCCAAACATAAAAGTCTGCACGATAGCTCGGAATTTTATGGACTAACAAGGGATGTCCTTATACCATGTGCTGCAGACTAACCCTAGCTTGGCAAAAGGCACAGGGGCTATGCCGATACAAGTCAAATACTTCGCTGTGATGCGGGAGCGCATGGGTCGGGCCGATGATTGTATCGAAGCGGATAAGGTCGGCACCGTGGCGGACGTGTGGGCGCGCGTATCAGGTAATAAGCCGCTGCCGACGAGTGTCTTAGTGGCCGTCAATATGGAATACACTGACAGCAATCACGAAGTGAAGGACGGTGATGAGGTGGCGTTCTTTCCACCCGTGACCGGAGGTTGAGATGCGAATCGAGGTACGTGAAAGCGGTTTTAATCCTTGGGACGAAGTAGAGCGCTATCAAAATGAAGTCGTCGGCTACCATGGCAAGTGTGGTGCGACGGCTAGTTTTGTGGGCACGATGCGCGATTTTAACGAGGGAAAAACAGTGCGTGCAATGAAGCTCGAGCACTATCCAGGCATGACCGAAAAACATCTGAGAGAGATTAGCGAGCAGGCCGCAGCAGAGTGGGACATTTTGGATGCCCTCATTATTCACCGCGTGGGTGAATTACGACCCGACGACCCCATCGTGTTAGTCGCCGTGTGGGCGGCACATCGGGCCGCGGCATTCGCGGCCTGCCGCTACCTGATTGAAGAACTGAAGGCCCGGGCCCCGTTTTGGAAGAAGGAGTCGATGGAAGACGAAACGCGTTGGCTGCAAGGTAACACGCCCGCCGCTTAAACCAATACTTTAACACCTAGTTTTAACACATTGACAATCAAAGGACTTTATTTGTCGCGATCGGCACTGTCACGACCGCAACGGGCACGGCTGTGATCGCGCATCGAGACCCGATGTTTGAGCAGGGATTGAACAGATAGCCGCCGAGAAGACGTTTTTATGAAAACGGTCAAATTTCTTGTCATCTTATCGATCATGTTGTCGCTCCGCTCCGCTTGGGCGGGTATTGACGATGACTGGATCTCAGCCGTCAAAGAACGGGACCTGTCAGCTATTGAACGACTTATGGATCACGGCGCTGATGTTAACTTAGCCATGAAGGATGGCAAGACAGCCTTAATGCTGGCTGCGCAGGAAGGCCGGGTTGAGCTCGTGCAGAGCTTGCTAGACGCGGGTGCGACGATTGATCTTCGGAATCGTCGGGGTGGCACCGCCCTGATGTACGCAGCCGTAACAGGGGATCCAGCCACGATACAAATGCTGCTATCACGCGGAGCGGCGATCAATGCTCAGAGTTCCAATGGGTGGACCGCGATCATGATCGCCTCCGTGAAAGGCTACGATAAGATCGTAAAGTTGTTATTGGATCACGGGGCAGACGCTGATGTCCGCGACATATACGGATGGACGCCGCTCATGAGAGCAGTAGACGAGAATCGGTTGCCCGTTGTGCACACCCTTTTAGAGACGAACGCGACCGACCTGAATGCCACGAATGACCATGGCGCTACTGCCCTACATCATGCGGCCGCGAAGGGTTACCTGGAGATTGCGCGTTTGTTGATCGCCGATGATGCTGATCTTGAACGTACAGACAGGGAAGGTCAAACACCGTTGATGATCGCGATCAGACACGGTCACGACGAGATTGTAGACCTTATTAATCGAACTATTGATAGAAAAGCTCTGCCAGAAAGTTGAACGGTCTCAACCACGGGCTGCTAAACTCATCGCTTGCAAGACGTTAGCAGAGTACTTGTGTGTCGCAGTATTCGTCTACAGGCATCACCATCGCGGTGTTGACGACTTCCCTACGGATATCGGTGGTTAAATACTCGAGTTCCAGCCGAACCTTGAATTCTTCAAAGAATTTATCAAACATGTCGCCGCCATAGGTTCCGGCTGCGTATAGCGCACCGTCGTCATCATCGTATTCCAGCAAGATCGCCGCCAGCGGCTGCGGTGCTGGACCACCCATTACACGGGCTCCATTTGTTGGGTCATAAACGCTTTTTTCGGAACAACAGTATATGATCTTCGAACGTTCCGTTAGCCTCTTGTCTTTGTTCTTAAAGCGTGCGGCTTTGTGACGATAGTTGATAAAGTTCACCACACGTGTTGGGTGAGTCATCATGTGTGCGCAAATGGCGGAGAAGGCAACCACGGAACGTTGTGGGCCCACCCCACCCCGCCATTGGTAGGTCGCCCCATCCTCGGTTTCCAGTGTGGCCTGTCGAACGGTCGCGTTGCCCAGGTTTATCAAAAAACAGGGGGTGGTAATGTAAGGATAAAGAAACAAATAGCTTTCCCCCACCTTCAGATTAGCGATCGTGATTGGACGATCCTGAGTATCAACCAGTTTGACGCGGTTGTATCGGTGTAACGTCCTGTCTTTTTGCGCCAGCAATCGGGGGCTCGCGCTCATCATGGTGACCGCTGACGCACAGAGCTTGACGAAGCTCCTCCGATTGATTTTCGACTCACGAGTCATTGGGGGGTGCCTCCCAAGCGTTGAAACAAAGTGCTGAAGCTGTATGGCTTTTATTTGACGCGTAGTGAGTCAATCACAGTATGAACAGAGAAGCAACTGTGTCACCGAGGGCCCAGAAAATGCTCACAGAGCACCATAGTTTAGTGTCATGCCGACCGTTGGCCTAGTTTTCACGCCCTTGGACTCTCATACACTTTTTTGACCCGGCTTACACGATTTGTATGATAGCTTCATGTATGGTGATGACGTAATGGCACCGTCGAGCGAGCGCAGTTGCAACGCTGTCACTCGGACCATCGCAGTGAAGGCCTTGATCTTGTGTACCTTCAGGCGGTGGGCCTGGCGCTTGTGGCTCATATCGAGTCGTGGACGGAAGCGGGTCAATATTCGTCGCGCCGCTATGCTTACCCAATGGCTTGTTATCACGGTGAGCATACTGCTAGCACCAGCGAACAGCGAGAGTGCAGAAGAGTCGATCCAGTCCACAGAGACGCGGGATCGGCAGATTTTTGTTGATTCTGCCGGACGTCGCGTTTCTGTCCCCAAACAAATTGAACGTGTATATGCGGCTGGTCCTCCTGCATCTATTATCCTGTATACGCTGGCACCAGAAAAACTTATCGGTTGGAATCGCCGTTTACGTGCTGATGAAAAAGCCTTTTTGCCTGAGCAATACGGGGATCTGCCTGTGCTGGGACGCCTGACTGGCCGCGGCAACACGGCTAATGTGGAAGTGATCCTAAAGGCCCGCCCTGACATCATCTTCGATTATGGTTCTGTTACGCCGACCTATGTGTCGCTAGCCGATCGTGTACAGAAGCAGATAGGCATCCCTTACATACTTGTAGACGGCGCCTTCACGAACACAGCCAAAACCTATCGGTTGCTTGGGAACCTGCTAGGAGAAAAACAAAGGGCAGAGTCGCTTGCTGTATACGCCGAAGAGACCCTAGAGACGCTTTCTGCTCTACTGGCGAGAATCCCATACGATCGCCGACCACGGGTTTATTATGGACGCCGGCCAGCCGGCCTCGAGACTGGGCTCGGCGGCTCTATCAATGTGGAAATCCTTGAACTCGTCGGTGCCATAAATGTGGCCGCCGAGGGCGCAGGACGAGGCGGGCTTGCGTCGTTGTCTATCGAGCAGATTCTCAAATGGAATCCAGAAATAGTTTTGACTCTCAATAAGCGCTTTTTCGCATCGGTGTTTAGCGATCCCTTGTGGCAAAACGTCGAAGCGGTTAGACGAGGCCGCGTCTATCTGGCACCAAACCTACCGTTTGGCTGGTTTGATCGTCCGCCATCGGTCAACCGACTCATCGGTGTTAAGTGGCTCACGGCCGTACTGTATCCAGAGCATGTAAAGAGCGATCTTCGCCAGATCACGCGCGAGTTTTATCGTCTCTTCTATCACATCGATCTGGACGATAAGCGGCTAAGCCAATTGCTCCAGAACGCCATGCGCACTGCACCATGACGGCACAGCGGCACGCCAAGGGCAACACCGCTGGCGTCTTGCCCGGGCTGTTAGGAACCGTCTGGCTTCCCGGGAGCTTGCTGTTCGTGCTCTTCGTAGGCTCGTTTCTGGTGGGCGAGTATCCCGTTTCGCCGTCCGAACTGGCCAAGGTTGTCTATGCCCGCGTTACGGGTGGTTATCACGACCTGCCCGCAGTGATCGAGACTGTTCTCTTCCGGTCGCGCCTGCCACGAGTGGTGGCGGCCGTGCTGGTAGGCGCTGCACTGGCGGCCGCCGGGGCTACCTATCAGGGTATGTTCCGTAATCCGTTGGTGTCGCCGGATATCCTTGGTGTGTCTGCCGGTGCGGGACTCGGGGCGGCGCTCGGCATCTTTCTGTCTTTACCCGTGATCGGCATTCAGTTCCTAGCCTTTGTATTCGGTCTGGGCACTGTGTTTATAGTCTACGTAATCAGCCAGGCAGTACGCGGCCATGATCCGGTCCTTGTACTGGTGCTGGCAGGCGTCGTGATGGGTGCGTTGGCAGGCGCCTGCATTTCTTTGCTCAAAGTGCTGGCGGACCCGTATGATCAGCTGCCAGCGATTACTTTCTGGCTGCTTGGTAGCCTGGCGGCCGTTAACTTGAGCGATATCACCGCTGTGGTTCCGCTGATCTTGCTCGGCCTCGTGCCGCTCTATCTGCTCCGCTGGCGCATGAATCTGATGTCTCTGGGTGACGAGGAAGCACGGGCGCTCGGCGCCGATGCTGTCAAGATGCGCATTACTTTTATTTGTACTGCCACGCTCATGACGGCAACCGCCGTATCGATCAGCGGCATCATCGGTTGGGTGGGATTAATGATCCCGCATATTGCGCGCATGCTAGTGGGACCCAGTTTTTCTCGCTTACTTCCCGTCTCGATCATGCTGGGGGCTAGCTATCTACTGGTAGTAGACGACCTGGCACGCACCGCCGCTGCCATCGAGATTCCGTTGGGGATTCTAACCGCTTTTCTCGGGGCACCGTTTTTTCTGTGGCTATTAGCCAGAACGAGGCGCGGCTGGCAGTGAGGTTAGCGGTCGAAAAACTCGCCTTCGGCTATCCATCAAGGCCCGTGGGTCGAGATACTAGCTTCTCACTCGACCCCGGCGAGGTACTTTGCTTACTGGGACCGAACGGCAGCGGCAAGACAACTTTGTTCAAGACAATTCTTGGGTTATTGCCACCGCAGGATGGGACGGTGCGGTTGAATGGTGAAAGTATTGTGGACTGGTCCCACCGCCGACTCGCACAGGTGATGGGGTATGTCCCGCAGGCACATATCGCCTACTTTCCTTTCTCGGTGCTCGAGACGGTATTAATGGGTCGTACGGCACACATTGGTCTGTTTGCAAGCCCTTCAAACGCCGACGTAGCCGTCGCGGAAAAGATGTTAGACAACCTCAATATCAGCCATCTGCGGAACGATATATACACGCGTATCAGCGGCGGCGAACGCCAGCTCACCCTGATCGCGCGGGCGTTAGCACAGGAACCGCAAATACTGGTGATGGATGAGCCTACTGCCAGTCTTGATTTTGGTAATCAAATGCTTGTGCTCGAACATATCAAACGGCTGGCAAGCAAGGGCATTGGGATTATTTTGTCGACACACGACCCGGACCATGCCTTTTTGTGCGCGAGCCGGGTGGCGATGTTGCATGACGGAGAACTGATACACGTCGGTGTTCCCGATGAGGTCATCACACCGGAAAGCCTAAAGCGATTATACGGTGTTGATGTCAATGTCGTGGCATTACCGGGTCATACCGATGATGGTCGGCGACCAGTTCGTGTCTGCGTGCCTAACTAAGTTACGAGTGGGACACACTAACACGTACTAGTCCGTAACTGATTACACGGTTCCGGGAATAAACTTCGGTTCACCCTGATAACCACAATCGTATGAAAGTCGAGAATACGCTAGGTAACGAGCGTCGAGTGTTCTGGGCGATGCTACTGACAGGCAGCTTCATGGTCACTGAAGTCATCGGGGGCATGCTGTCAGGATCTCTCGCCCTGCTATCGGATGCGGGCCATATGCTGACTGATTTCGTCTCGCTTGTCCTCGCTTGGGCCGCATTCCGTTTGGGGCGCAAGCAATCAGACATCCGTCGTTCATATGGCTACCATCGGTTCCAGGTTCTCGCAGCCTTCGTCAATGGTGTAGCGTTATTCGCCATCGCCGGCTGGATCGTATTTGAGGCGGCGCAGCGTTTAACCAATCCAATTGAAGTTCTGGCCCGACCGATGTTGGTTATTGCGTCGTTGGGCTTACTGGTGAACATTATCGCGTTCATGATCCTCCAATCGGGCAATCAGGCCGATCTCAACGTTAGGGGTGCGACGCTCCATGTCATAAGCGACTTGCTAGGGTCCATCGCTGCCATAACCGCGTCCCTGGTGATCTTGTGGACCGGCTGGATGCCTATCGATCCGATACTGTCAGTTGTCGTTGTAGTATTGATTTTGCGGGCAGCTTACACGGTCGTGAAGAAATCCGGTCACATCCTGCTGGAAGGGACGCCTGAGAACGTGGACCCGGGAGACCTACGCGACCGGCTCAAGGCCGCGGTGCCAGCGATTACGGACGTACATCACATTCATATATGGTCGCTCACCGGCGAACGCCCCGTGCTGACGCTGCACGCTGTGTTGGTAGACGGCGCGAATCATGATGAAGCGCTCGCGGCTCTGCATGAGTCTTTGGAAAGGATATTTGGGATCTCACACGCCACCATCCAGCTGGAACGGACCCACTGCCCCGATGTGCGGGGTTAGCCGAACGGCGTTATTGGATTTGTTTTCGCGGCTGCGTCCGGCAAGTTGGTCACAGCTGCTCTACAAGCAAGCGGTTCAATCGCGATGCTGACTTCTAGAGTGGTGTGGTATTGCTAACGCGTCGCCCCCGCTTTCTGCAGTAAGTCAGTCACTTCCGTATCACCGATCAGTTGAGCGGCGGCCAGCGCGGTCCAGCCATCCTTGGCCTTGACATTTACATCGGCACCGGCCGCGAGCAATAACTCGACAATATCAAGCAAACCCCGATTGGCCGCGAGCATTAAAGCCGTATTGCCCTTTTCTTCATCGGTAGCATCCACATCGGCTCCGCGATCTAACAGCAACGCCACCGTACGGGTATGACCGCCGCGTGTTGCTAGCATTAGCGGCGTTTCGCCTCTGCGCCCAGGTCGATTGGCATTTGCACCCGCATCGACCAAGCGACTGACGATACTGCTGTAACCGCCCAGAGCCGCGCGACCCAATGGCGTCTCGCCGTTACTGGCGCGCATACCAACGTCGGCGCCAGCGCGAAGCAGCTCATCTACGGTGCGTGTATCACCGCTCTCAGTCGCAAGTAACAGCGCCGAGCGGCCATCACGCGTACGGGCGTTGATCTCGGCCTTATTGGCTAACAGTAATTGCACGGTTTGCAGGTTGCCGTGGCGCGCCGCTGCCATCAACGCCGTCCAGCCGTCAGCCGCCCGGGCGTTGACGTCGGCGCCGCTGATGATCAATTCGATTGCCGACTGCTGTCCGTCTGGCGCGGCCGCCGCCTGCATGAGCGCGGTGTTGCCGTCTTTGAGACTTGCGGTGTTGGGTTTCGCACCGTGGTGCAAAAGCTCAACGACAACGTCGTCGTGGCCTTTACCGGCAGCCAAAATCAATGCGGTATTACCGTAGTGATCTTCACGCGCGTGAACATCAGCCCCGTGTTTCAGCAATATGTTTACGATGTCGACATGGCCGGCGTGTGCCGCCTGCATCAACGCCGTCCAGTTGTCCGCTGCGGGTGCATTGACCACGGCCCCCCGCTCCAACAAGAGTTCAACAACCCTTGCATGCCCTTGCTTTGCTGCGAGCATGAGCGCGGTGTTCTGTTGCGGGCGTGTGTCGCGCGCCTCAATTTGCGCGCCGCGATCGAGCATGTGAGCAACGAGGTCGTCACGGCCAGCTTCCGCCGCCATCAACATCGCTTGATTCATTTCCTGCGACGTAATCTCCGCCGCGACCGCCGTTACTGCGACGAGCGTCAGGAAAGTCAATACAATAAAATGTTTCATAGGGCGGTGTTGACAGCGCGTGGTCGTGTCAAAGGGACCACCTTCCTGACGTGAGACAGAAAGCACGGCTTGTCGGGCCCTTGGAAAGTGAGCGCATTGCCGATGCCGATCAAAAGTTGGCGGTGAACCGGAAGCTGTCGTCTAACAGCTTAACGACAAAGCGTTGCATCTCCAGACACATCTCGATAAACCCTTCGTCGTAGTCGAAGCTGTGGGCATCGGCCATCGTTTTGAGCTGTTTTATTTCTGCGGCCGACAATGCAACCACGGTATTTCCCTCCGGTTCCGCAGACTCGACACTGCCGAGCTGAAAATACTCGACGATCTGTTCGAGCCCATAGTCGCCGCCTTGATAGCGGTGGACGAGTCTTTGGTTGCCGTCCGCATCGATGCTATAGACGCCCAGTAGCGTGGTGTTCTTGTTGGAGCTTGCCATCGTCCTGAACCCCGGAGAGTCAGCTAGTGTCCAGCTATAATGGATTAGCGCGAGGGAGCTTTACTGATTGGTCGGTGATTTAGATCGCGAAAAATTGAGCCACGCTGATTCTACGGGAACGGCCATCCGGCAGCTCCATGACGAGGGCGCCCTCCTCATCTACTTCGGCAAACTTGCCTGCGAGCGTTTCTGTCTCAAGCTCGAGCATCAGCGGCTGCCCGATACCGTTCGCCCGCTGAATCCACGCCTTACGTATTGGGGCAAACCCTTCGTCTGCCCAGCGGTTAAGCCAGGACAGGAAATAGCGACTGAACGCCTCCAACAGCGCTGTCGCCGTCGCTTCCGAAAAGCCATCCGTGTGCATGCTTGTGGCAGGCGGATTAAGGTCTTCCGGGTGGCTTTCCACATTAACGCTCACACCCAGTACCATCCAGTCGTAATGGTCAGCCGCGGACGTACGCGCGTCCAACAGAATGCCCGCGACTTTGGCGTCGTACAAGAGAATGTCATTTGGCCAGCGGTAGCGTAGCTCGACCATGGGAGATACGAGGCCGGCAATCGCCGCCGCCAGACTGACGGCGGCAACGTAGTTTACCTGCACCGCTACGGCTGGTGGCTCATCAAGCCGCAAGATTAATGCACAATAAAGGTTCCCGTGCGGCGACACCCACGGACGACCGAAGCGGCCGTAGGCCGCGGTCTGTTCCCTTGCCCAGACCAACGTACCCTCATCTGCCCCCTTCAAAGCCAGGCGCTTCGCTTCTAACACGACGCTATCAACAGCCTCGTGCGGCGTTAGTTCGTAGGCCGGGGGCAAGCTGAGCGTTGCGGTCATTCGGACTGTGAGTCAGGCTGCCGCCTCCAGAGGCCCGATTTGCCTCCTGATTTTTCCAGCAGGCAGATTTCGCTGAGGGTCATGCCTCGATCAACGGATTTGCACATATCGTAGACCGTAAGCAGTGCAATCTCGACCGCCATTAGCGCCTCCATCTCGACGCCCGTGCGTTCTCGTGTTTCAACGGTAGCACGACAGTGCACACACGCCTCCTCGGGTAGCGGTTCCAACTCGATGTCGACGTGTGTCAGCGCTAACGGATGGCACAACGGTATGAGGTCAGCTGTTTTCTTGGCAGCCATGATGCCGGCAACGCGCGCCACGCTTAAAACATCCCCCTTCTTGTGGCCTCCTTCGCTTATTAGCTTTAGCGTTTCCGGCTGCATCCGTATGCGCCCTTCCGCAACAGCCGTTCGATGGGTAAGCTGCTTATCACCCACATCGACCATGTGCGCCTCGCCGGCTTTGTTAAAATGCGTGAACTTTGACATCCGCCTACACATCAGTTGCGCATGCAAATGCTACTGAGATAGTGGGTCGAAGGCTAGCCTGTGTGGGCGAATGCCGCATGTTTGCGGGCCGGTGTGCAAACGACCGCAACGTTGAAACTTGTGTATATACAACAACAAGTTACGGACATCCTAGAGGCGCCGATTGCGAGTACCGCGGTTAACTCCCGTGCCTGATAGTCGAGTTAGTCATCTGATGAATGCTGGTTCGCGCAGGCGTGGCATGACGGTTTTTACATCGGTTCTTTTGACGCTGGTTCTAATGTTGCTATCGGTGGGTGAAACGTCAGCACGTGACGATCCCGTCGTGTGGTTACGCAAGGCGGTCGACGTCGCCTGCGAGCACCCGCACGCGGACTTGTCACAGATGGCCAGTCGGATGACAGGCGTCACCGCTATTGAGGATAAAGCGATCGAGTTCCGAGATGCCGTGATTGGTTGGCGCCGTCGCTTTTCGCTGCCTGGGGGCGCCGAGCTTAAACTCGAACGCATCGCACCCCGCCGTCAGTTGCGCCGGCTTAGTGCCGAATATGCCGCGCCGTCGCCGCAGGGCGTACGGTCTGAGCTACTGGCACTCACAGGTCCGGACTGTAACATCCGTTTCGGGCGACGTCTGATCTATGACGGTATGCAGCCGCAAGCGCTCGCGCTGGAGGAACTCGATGAAACGCTAGCCCCCACTGGCAAACGAGAGGCGCTCAATCCACCGGTGCCCACCGGCAAAGATCCCGGGGGCGTGCTCGTAGCCATAGTCGATGCCGGTGTTAACTATCTGTTGCCGGAAATCAGTGCACGGCTTGCGCGGGATCAGAACGGCAGCGTCCTAGGCTACGACTACTGGGATCTGGACGATCGGCCTTTCGACGCCCATCCGGCGCGCTCCTTGTTCTTTCCACAGCGTCATGGGACGCGAACAGCGGGCATCGTCTTACGCGAAGCGCCGGCGGCGCGGCTACTCCCATACCGGTACCCGAGACCTGATATGACGCGTATGGCGGCGCTCGTCGAGGACGCGGCAGCAAAGGGCGTGGTGATCGTGAATCTCTCCTTAGGCAGCAACAGGCTTCAGGAATGGCAGACATTTGGCGAGGCCGCCAAGCAACACCCGCAGATGCTGTTCATCGTTTCCGCGGGTAACAATGGGCGAGACATTGATGCACATCCCGTCTATCCGGCAGCGTTGTCTTTGGAAAACATCGTTACTGTCACCTCGTCGGAGGTGACGGGCGAGCTGGCGCGCGGTTCTAATTGGGGTCGTCAATCGGTCGACTTGCTGGTTCCGGCAGAAAAGCTAATGACCGTCGGTTTTCGCGGAGACGATATCCGCGTATCTGGCTCCAGTTATGCGGCGGCACGAGTCGCCGCACTAGCAGCTCGTCTGCTGGAGAAAAACCCGGAATGGCACGCGCCGGAACTCAAGGCCGCAATATTTGCCCGCACGCTAGCAACTATTAACGGCGAGCCCCTACATAGCTCTCAGGGGTTTATCCCGGATCCGTCTAAAGCCGACTTACGCACGGTGGCAGCACGCGAGACCGAACTACGCGCAGTCGGTCGCCACGTATTGACCGTCGACGATCTGTACACGCATGGCATAGACGATACAAGCTATACGCACAGTTTGCATCCGACGTTTGCTTACTTTGACAAAACCGCTTGGAATTCGAGTAATCTACGCTCTGCAACTGTACAGGCGGCACACCTACTCAGCCAATGTGGGATATTTATTCCGCGGATCGTTATCCACCAACTTCAAGGTCGCGATGTTTTTCGGTATTTTCGCAATGCGACCGCGAAAGCACTTATCGCTCAGCTACCGTTGTCCAAACCGACAGTTTATTTTGTAAGGGATACATTGCAAAGAGATGCCTACGATGCAGAGGCAATCGGAAAAGCAAACAGCACGGGCAGATCAAGCCTAATGTACACGATCTGGATGACCGAAGAGATACGTGACCCAGGTATCGCTTTGGCGCACGAACTTGTTCATATCCTCATGGATAGCGGTGAACATGTCGAACTGTCTGGAAATCTGATGCAGGCGGACACGTCTCCCGACAACGTCAAGTTGGCGGCAACGCAGTGTGAAAGGATTAAAAGCACTGGTGTGCAAAATGGACTGCTTCACCCCCTCCCGACCTCAACTCCTCCCGCTAACCCCCTCCTGCAGGAGGAGGGGGACACGTCTTGAGTGGGAATCCGGGAGTGAACAGACAATGAATTCCATATGTTTTGCGGATAAATGGATCTCTGAAGGCCTCATATTCTGCCAGACACCCTATGTTCTACGATTTGGACAGTATGTTCTTGCGCCCTCCCCCTTTATGGGGGAGGGACAGGCAAGGGGCTATCGATGAACCGTCGAGAACGCCGTCGTCTCAGGAAGCTATCGCGGAAAAGCCGTGGCATCGACAAACGGCGCGCACACGCCACGGAATCCGAGTCGGAGGTACCGCTCGCTACCACGCTGCAACAGGCCATCACGTTTTTGCATAGCGGCTTTCCACAAGAGGCGCGGCACTTGTGCCAGCAGGTACTCGCAACTCAACCCGACCACCCTGAGGCATTGAACCTATGCGGCGTCACCGCTTTCCAGTTGGGAGACATCAACGAAGGCCTTGAATTGATACAAGCGGCGATAGCCGTCAAACACGACTACGTCGAGGCGCATAATAACCTTGGCAATGTGCTGAGGGCACTAGGCAGGTCTGATGAGGCCGAGGCTGTGTACCGTCGGGCTGCTGAGATCAACCCGAACTACTTTGACGCTCACTATAATCGCGGCATCTTATTGGAGTCGCTAGCTCGTTTACACGAAGCCGAGAACGCCTATCAACGCGCGGTCGAGATCAATCCAGACTTTCCGGAAGCATCCCTCAATCTCGGTAATGTACAGAAAGCGTTGGGCAAGCTCGAAAAGGCAGTAGCATCGTACCAACGCGTTCTAGAGATTAATCCAGACCACACCGACGGACATAACAATCTCGGCAGTGTTTACCATGAATTGGGGAAGTTCGACGAGGCCGTGACAGCATATCGTCGTGCTCTCGACATCAAACCTGACCATGTGGATGCGCAGTACAACCTTGGCGTTTCATTGCAGGAGTTGGGCGAGCTCGGCGACGCAGCTGCCGCCTACCGCGCCGCTATCGACATCAACGCCGACTATGTCAAGGCACACATCAATCTCGGGTACGCACTACAACAATTAGGCAAACTCGACGATGCCGTTGCCGCTTACGAGCGTGCTATCGCGATTGACTCGCATAATGCTCAGGTGCATTCCAATCTCGGTGACGTGTTATTAGAGCGTGGAGAGGCGCGCGCGGCGGTGCAGGTTTGCGATGGCTATCTTAAGGCTCATCCAGGCAACACGGGCGTGCTTGCATTTAAAGCCGTTGCACTAAACGAACTCGGTGAACGTGATTCAGTGCGTTTTCTGGTCGACTTCGATCGCTTTATCCGGCCAACGCAGTTCCGGACGCCACCCGGTTTTGCTAGTCTGACTGACTTTAATACGGCGTTAGCGCACCACGTCTGCACACACCCGACGTTGGTTCCGGCCCCCACCAGTCACGCTACTCGCTTAGGTAAGCACTCGGGCGAACTGCTGATTGAGCAAAAGGGGCCGATCGCGGTGCTGGAAGCACTGATACGCCGTACGGTCGAGGATTACCGACAGTTGCTGTCGGCGGACCTGACGCACCCGTTTCTGGAGAATCCGCCACAGCATTTTGGGCTAACGGCCTGGGGTGTTGTCATGGAGACGCAAGGACACCAAATCCCGCATATTCATCCGTCCGCGTGGCTGAGCGGTGTCTACTACGTCCAGGTACCGGAGATCGTGCGCATGCCCGGACAACAACACGCGGGCTGGATCGAGTTCGGCCGACCGCCGGAGCACTTCCATTGCAAGATGGATCCCGAGGTAAAATTGATCCAGCCAAAGGAAGGTCTAATGTTGTTGTTCCCTTCTTATTTCTATCACCGGACTGTGCCGTTCGAGACCGCCGAAAGGCGAATCAGCATCTCATTCGACGTGTTGCCTTTGGATGAATTACCGGATAACTAAAACAGCCGACCATCAAATCCGGACGGTCTGCCTCGGATCAGCGCAATCGTGTAACACCGGCAGCTGCACAGCACGGCTTACAGGGTCTCGAAGTTTATCCTACCGGAACCCTAGAGCATGCGCGGGTTGAGGTCGCGACGTAGTCGTTTCTCGGCGTGACCCTGGTTCAAAGTAAACTTGTGCGTCCGCCCTCAGAATCGGCAGTGAGCGCGGTCAAACCTTCACCGGGGGCGCAAGCTAACGTCGAACTACTTGGATGATGGGATCGGCGCTACGCATACAAGCCAGCACGATGCGATCGAAACGCCTCGTGAGTCCAAGCGCCTCCGCTGCTGTTTCAAACGCCAAAACCTTGACTTCAGCAGTCTCGACCATGTTTATTAGCGGAATCACATTCGCGTTGCCTACCGACTTAAGGAGCCCTTGTTCGTCTGCAATCAGCCGAGCCAGGTGCAAAGGCGTTAACAGTTGACCGCGCTTGGCGCCGCTTACTCGCTCGATCTGCTCGACGCGATGAGCTGTGCGCTCTGACAATGGCACGTTGAGGACGCG
>JBHIDJ010000060.1:0-16799 GCA_046760105.1 Acidiferrobacterales bacterium
TCAGCTCTTCGAGCTCTTTCCTCAACGCCAGCAACGCCGCTAGGTAGAGATCTCGGATACGCTGCTCTCCTTCGCCCTCGAGCACCTCCATCGTAAACGTCTCCTCGCCGGTGCGACTGACCTCCGCATGGGCTCGCTCGGAAATGAGCCCGGATGTCTTAAATCGTTCGAGGACCTCCCCGGCGTGTTGGCGGGCGCTCTGTAGCGCGTGCCGCAACTCTACACGTTCGTCATCCGTCAGCCGGTCGAGCTTGAGCCTGCTCATCAGCGGGCGAATGGTCGGGGCGTTGACCAGCAGCGTGAACAGCACGATGGCGAGCGTCATTTCCAGTAGGAGCTGCCGCCCCGGTAGATCCTCCGGGATGGACAGCACAATGGCGATCGCGAGCCCCCCCTTGAGCCCACCCCACCACATGATGTGACGCTCGCTCGGGCTTACATGAGGCAACGAGAAGAGCCGGGTGGTAACGGGCACCAGGCCGTACACCGCTGCCGCTCGCGCGGTCAGGATTAGGGCCATCGCTACCGCAGCCGGACCGATCGCGGCGACCAGCTCTGTAACGTGGACCGAGAGCCCGACTAGCAGGAATAGCAGCGAGTTACAGATCAGCGCGATCACCTCCCAGATTTCCCTGGCAGCATCGCTGGCCTCATGGCGCAGCCGCGTCATCCCGAAACCAGCCAGCGTGACCGCGGCCGCCGCCCCGGCCATGACGCCGGATACATGCAGCGTGTGCTCCGCTAAAATAAAGCTGCCATAGGCGATGACGACAGACATCGTCAACACGGCGCTCACCCCACTGCGCAGGTGATACAGCAGCTCGCTGACGAGCAGGCCCAGCACCCCGCCGACCAGCGCACCGCCGATGAAGACGCGCACAAACTCGACTACGACCGCGTCGGCGTCCGACCAGCTCAAACCGCCCCCGCCTACGGCGATGGCCAGCAGAATGCTGAACACCACGATGGCGGTGGCGTCATTGAGCAGCGATTCACCCTCCACCAGGACCGTCAAGCGATCGGGCGCCCCAAGCTCCCTGAACAAGGCGATCACAGCCACCGGATCAGTGGCCGAGATCAGGGCGCCGAACAGCAGCGCGATGATCAACTCGAAGCCCAAAAATGAAAGTCCCACGCCGATGACGACAGTGGAAATCACCAGCGCTGGAACAGCCAGCACCAGCACAGGTCCGAGTTCTTTGACCAGTTGCCGGGCATCAAGATTGAACCCGGACTCGAAGATCAACGCCGGCAGGAAGATGAAGAATACGAGATCGGGGCTCAGGCGGAACTCTTCCAGCGGTGCCAGCACGGGCGAGACTTGTGACGACTCGCCCAGTACCATGCCGATAATTACCAGCAGGACCGTGTATGGAATTGGGATATTTCGGAACAGGCCAGCGGCCAGGATTGCGACCGCCAGCAATCCGGCGAGTATGAGCACAGTCTCCGAAAGCGGCATGCTAGTAGGACCTGGCCCCCTGGAGGAGGATCTTCTCGGCTAAGTGTAACGCACAAACGATAGGCACTTCTCGACTGGACGGTGTTCGCACACTCAGCCATGCGTCGTTGTGGTTTGCCCTCTGGCCAATAATGGACATCACGTCCGTGACTGTTCGTTGTCCCGGGGGTAGAGTTCCTCGGTACCGCGGAGCTTCCAGGTTACCCTCTTTTCCACCAACCGGCTCGACCTCCGGACGGCGGTTACCGGTCCTGCGCCGCGGGGTTTAGGATACGGTTGCTGGACCAGGGTGTTCCCCGTCGACAATATCAGGGATCGCGGCCACGGATCTGGTCTTGGGGCAAGAGGATACCAGCCCTCTTCTACCTGGCCAACGACTCAAAATCTTGGTGTTTCAGGCCCCGGGTACCGAGGTGCTGGCGGAGTTGATCATCAATCGTGCGATAGGGTTAGGACAATGCCGCTTCGATACTACTGGCTTGGAATAATGGCGCTGCTGGGTTTATTCACCCTATCCGCCGCGTCGGCCGGTCCGCTTCACGATGCCGCCTTGGCGGGAGACTTGGATCGGGTAAAACGGCTCATCGCGCGACACGCCCGAATCGATGCAAGGGACATCGAAAGTTTCACGGCGCTGCATCTGTCCGCTTACAAGGGCCACCCGCGCGTGGTTGAGCTGCTCATAGCTGAAGGGGCCGACGTCAACGTCCACGACAAACATGGTCAGACACCGCTTCTCTTGGCGGCCTACGAAGGGCACAAAGCGGTGGTTGCGCTGTTGATCGCTAACGGTGCGAACGTCAATGCCAAGGCCAAGAACGGCACTACTCCGCTAAAAGCCGCGGTCGCGGAAGGTCACGAGGACATCGTGGACTTGCTCAGACAGCACGGTGCGATCTAAATCCACCCGGAGCTCCCAGTACGATCAGAAGGGTCTGCGTGTGATTAGGGAATGTCCCTGGATTTGTGACAAAACTCACAGAAGCTCCGTCGCGCTCGACGTATATTGGATAGCGTCAAGAGTGGGTCTCCGGGTGAGGTAGAGCTATGGATACGCAAATATTATTAAACGAGCTGCGCGCCGCGCAGCAGCACCACGGGGATCGCAGTCATCTTGTTACCCGTCACCAGGCGCGTCAGCGGTTGCTACACTTGGCGAAGGAACGACACGGTGAAGCCACCTTCAAGCTTGGCAATCATTACCTGGCCTCGAAGAACGTAGGGAAAGCCATGTGGTGGTATCAGCGTTCTGCGGAGTCGGGACATAGGGGTGCACAATACAATCTGGGCCTGTTGTATCTCAAGGGAGAAGATATTCCGCGGGATGCCCTTAAGGGGCTTGAGTGGATTACCAGGGCGGCGAATACCGGTGATCAACAAGCCCAGGCGTTGTTGCGACGAATCGATAGGGCACTCGTGGTGCAATGAAAAGCGGGTGAACTGAAAGAAGTCAGTTTTTGAGCCGCGGTTGAGAGCAACGTTCACCATCCTACCTAGTCGGTGTCTGAGGGTCGCCGGAAGCGCCTTCCCTTCGTTGTAAGTGGGAATAATGACTGAGATCATGGATTGGTTATTTTATCCATGATCGTCGGACTGCCTTTTGCGATTATCTGCGTTCTTTAAACCAGAAGCCAAGCAAGACAGTTCCTGCCAACACAAGAGCGGCCGTTACCAGCCAGCCGTTACCGAACTTGCCTGTTAAGTCGACGGCGGCGCCGAAGAGCGGCGGGCCGATCATGCCGCCGAGTGATGTACCCATCAACGTGTAACCTGTCGCCGAACCGGCTAGCCGCGGTTCAACCGCTTCCACCGAGAGTGTTTGCATAAGCGATGCGAACGAGGCAATCGTCAGACCCAGTACGAGGGCAAACGCAGCGCCGACTAATATCCAGCCTGGGCCCACCACGGCCATTGCGGCGAGGAAGACCACAGCCGTTCCGCACAGCATGATAACCAACGGCTTGCGACGTCCACGGAACAGGGTGTCGCTTATAATGCCCCAACCAATGCGCCCAAAAGCACTGGCACCCTGACCGATAGCGAGACAAAGGCCGGCCACAGGCTGACTCGCTTGCACTGCCTCACGCATGAAAAGTGTGATGTAAGCGAAGAAATTCGTTTGGCCCATGTTATAGAGGCTGCTGGCTACAAAGACAGTTCCCAGGTTACGGTCGCGTATCACCTCGCTAAGATTAGCGATAATGCCGCGATAGCGTCCGGCCCCGTGCCAGCTTGGGCGTTCGGCGATGCGCAGGCAGAGAAGCGCATTAGCAATCGTGATGCCGGCAACCAACCACAGAATATTTTGCCAGCTTATTAAGGTAACGAGGGCGCCGTTACCGGCGGCCAGCACACCACCGATAGGCACACCGGTCTGTTTGATGCCCATTGCTGTTGCGCGCCGCTCAGCTGGAAACCATTGCAGCACGCCGCGAGCCGTGGCGGGGTTGATGAGAGAATACCCCAGCCCCATCACGGCGGTCGCTCCGAAGGCCATAAGAAAACCCATCGCTTGGCTCAGCGTAATTGCGCCAGTGATCAGTATCATATGTGCAATCACAAGTGCCCAACCGACACCGAGGCGGTCAACGATGCTCCCGGCTGGCATGGCGCCGACGGTTTGGGCACCGTAATAAGCTGTAACTAACAGACCAACTTGGGTTACGTTGAGATCGAGTTCTCGCTGGATCACGGGTGCCATCGCCATAACGGACACCACGGGGAGCGTGCCTACCATGTGCGCCGATGTAAGGATGCTCAACCGTGTTTTCCACGGATTAGTCAATGAGTTGCCCTGTTGAGACAAACTAGATTTGGTATTGCTGAATTAAAGATCGGGAAAAACTGTGATCTTACCTCATAGAAGGAACCGATCGTTTTTGCTGTTAGTTGTTGCTACGAATTTTGGCAGCGATCTCGAGTAGTTGCTTGGCTTTTTCCACGATTGGGTAGTCGACAAATTGTCCATCGACCTGTATGGAAGCAGACCCGCTTGCCTCTGCCGCCTCGAAGGCTTCTACGACTTTCTTAGCCGCGATAATTTCTTTCTCGGTTGGTGTGAAAATCTCGTTTATCGGCCCTACCTGCTCGGGATGGATACAAAGCTTCCCCTGAAAGCCCATGTCTCGCGCCAACTTTGTGGTTCGCTTGAGCACATCGAGATGTTTACTAACATGCAAGAACGGGGTATCGATCGGCGGTTCGAGTCCAGCAACTCGGGACGTAAGCACAAGCGCAGCTCGTGCGTGAGCAAGTTCGCCTTCTTCCAACGTCCATTGCATACCCATATCGCGCGTATAGTCTGCAGCCCCGAAAGCAAGACGGCGCACACGAGAGCCGCTGGTGGCAATCTCGTTGGCCGCGGCTACACCTTTTCCCGTTTCGATGATAGGCATCAGATCGATGCTTGCGGCCGGTAAGCCGCGGTCACGTTCGAGTTGCGTGAGCAACCAGTCGATAGTCAACACTTGTGCCGCGCTTTCAGCCTTAGGGAGCACGGCGCCATCGAGCCACTCCCCGGTAATCACAATCAGATCGCCATAGCAAAATGGCGTGTCGTAGGCATTAACACGCACATAGCCTTTGCATCGTCTAGGCTTTTTCAAAGCGTCGACAACCGATTGTCGGGCACTAATTTTTTCGTTAATTGCGACCGCATCTTCGAGGTCTAAGATCACTGCGTCCGCGTCGAGATCGAAAACCTTCTCAAGTTTTCTCGGGTGATTCCCGGGAGCAAACAGGAATGTGCGTAAGAGTTCCATGAATTCTTAGTCTGGAGTCTTGAGTTCTTAGTCGGGAGTCTTGGGTTCCTAGTCTGGAGTTCTAAGTCCGTAGTCTTGAGACTTATATGACACCTTTCTCTCTCAGCTCTTTCATGCGCTCGGCGGTGAGGCCGAGTAAGCCGCTGTAGATTTCCTCGTTATGTTCGCCCAGCCCGCACCCCAGCCATCTTACTTTTCCGGGAGTACTGGTAAGACGCGGGATCACATTGGCTATTGCGAGACTGCCGATTCGATCGTCCTTTACGCGAAGAATATTCTCGCGCGCGTGATACTGCGGGTCCTGGAAGATTTGGTCGATCGAGTAAACAGGACCGCACGGCACCTGACCTTGTTCACAGAGCGCGATCAGCTCATCGTGATTATGCTTACTCGTCCACTCAGCAACCATCTTGTCGATCTCTTCACGGTGTGCTTCGCGCTTGGCAATCGTGCCGAACTTGCCATCGCCAGCAACTTCGGCGCAGCCCATGAGATCGGCAAGGCGTGCGAAGATCTTGTCGCTCGTGCAAGCGATGGCGATCCAGCAACCATCGCGCGTAGGGTAATGGCTGTGCGGTACTACGTTGACGGTACCCGGCCCCATACGCTGGCGCACGTAATTAACCTTGTCAAAGGCCGGTGCAAGCTCATCAAGAATGCGAAAAATCGTTTCGTAGAGTCCGATATCAATGACCTGACCCTCGCCTGTCTTGTCACGGACGCGCAGCGCCATGAGCACGCCAAAAGCACCAAACACACCGGAAAGGTAATCCGGTAGCGTGGCCGAACCAGGCGTCACGGGCGCACGATCGGGATAACCGGCAAGAAAAGAGATTCCACCAAAGGCGTTAGCGATGCGCCCAAACCCAGGCCGGTCCTTGTAGGGACCGGTTTGTCCGTAGGCGGAGATGCGTAACATCACGAGACGCGGATTAACCGTTTTCAGCACGTCGTAACCCACGCCCCATTTTTCCAATGTGCCTGGCTGGAAGTTTTCGCATACGACATCTGCCTTGGCGACCAGTTGCTTGAATAGCTCAGCGCCTTCGGGTTTCCGCAGGTCCAGCGTGATCGAACGCTTGTTGCGCGACTCGCTCAGCCACACAAGCGTCTCCCCGCACTCGGTGGGTGTACCAAACTTGCGCGTGGGATCACCAGTCTTCGGTAGCTCGGCTTTGATCACGTCAGCACCAAACTCGGCAAGTAAGGCTGCACAAAATGGCGCCGCGACGAAGGTCGCGACGTCAAGGACGCGAATACCTTCCAAGGCGGGTGTGCCTTCTTTCTCTAATTCAGCTGACATCTTTATCTATCCGGCACGATTACCGGCAGCTCTGGGCGGTTAGCCCACTCCTGCCAAGAGCCGACATAGTTGCGCACCTGCTGATAGCCGAGGAGACGAAGCGCCAGGTAAGCATGGGCCGAACGGTATCCGGTGTTGCAATAAGGGATGATGTCTTTGTCGCGCGTCACGCCAAGGCCCTCGAACTGTGTTCGCAACTCGTTGGCGGGTTTCATCTCGCCCTCTCGGGTGAGGTGGTTGACCCAGTCTTGGTGAACCGCGCTCGGAACCGCTCCGCCACGCGCGGCACGCACGTCCATTCCAAGCCATTCTTCTTTAGAGCGTGTGTCCAGGATGCACTTGTGCGGATCGTCAATGGCCCCGAGCATATCGCGGTAGGTTGCGACGCGCTCGCGGGCGAGGCTGTACTTAAAGGACTTAGGTTTCGGCACCTCAGCATCCCGTGTGACCGGTAGTCCCGCGCCTACCCAGGCCGTGTACCCGCCATCAAGTACGTGCGTGTCGCTGTGTCCGAGGAACTCGAGAAACCAGAATCCGCGCGCCGAAGTCATCCCAGCAATCTCGCCACAGAAGACGATAGTGTTTTCAAACGAGACACCATGGCGACCGAGTAGGAAGGCCCACATTCTGACAAATGAGTTGAGCGGGGCTTCATCTGTGTCGTAGGTATTGACGCCGTAGATGTCGAAGTGACACGCGCCGGGAATGTGACCCATGGCAAAACGCTCACCGGGACGGACGTCAATGATACGCAGGTTCGGATGTCCTAGCCGTTCGTGGAGCTCGGCTGGGGTCCAAAGAAGGTTCGGGTTTTCGTATCCCTTTGGGTTGCCAGCACTCATTTGATTTGTGTTTCAAGAACGCGAGTTCTGTGATAGCCATGCGATAACGTCATCGGGATTCTTATGCGGCGGAAATACGGGGTAGAAGACTTTCCTTATAATACTGTCTTCGGCAATGAGTGTTAGTCGCTTGATCAATGTCATCGACTGTACTGTGAATGTGGGCAGATTTATTGCTCGCGTGAACTTGAGGTCGGCATCACTCAACACATCGAAAGGCAAGTGTAGCCGTCTAACTAGCTCCTTTTGATAGTCTGTTGTCTGCGTGCTCAGGCCGTACACGGCGGCGTCGAATGCCTGCAGCTCCTGGTAATGGTCTCGGAAGGCGCAGGACTGCGGTGTACACCCGCGCGCACCGGGGATGTCGTTCCAACCGGGAGTCGGATCTTTGTCCGGTTCACCGGTTCGTGGATAACAGTAGATGACGACGGTTTCTTGAATCTGCGATAGATTTACCATCTCATCGGCCGTCGAGCGCAGTGAAAGCGCGGGCAATCGCATGCCAGTGAGGTGATCACAGGCACCGTCATCGACCGGCACCGGCAGGTCGTCCGGCAGCTTATAAAGATCGTCGGTTCGTGTCATGTTGCACTAATCGCAGTAGAGTGCCGTGGAATGTGGGATCTGCCACACTAGCATAAATCTGCCGGCTCAATGAACCATATTGGCGGTTGGGGTAGCGCCGGTGGCACAATCGACGTTCAGAAAATCAACATCGCCGCTACGGTGGTCGGCCGCCGTTTCGACCAGCGCAGACAGTTATTGAGGGCATCTGTCATGAGTGTGGAAAGAGAATCAACAGGCGTGCTCGCGGGTGTGCGCGTCGTCGATTTGAGCCGAGTGCTGGGCGGCCCCTACTGCACCCAGATTCTGGGAGATCACGGGGCGGATGTTATTAAGATTGAGCCACCGATGGGCGATGAGACCCGGGAATGGGGCCCGCCCTTTAAAAAGGACGCCGAAGGGCACAACGTGACGAGCGCCTATTTCAACGGTGTGAACCGTAACAAGCGGTGCATCGCGCTTGATCTGCAGAAGCCCGAAGCGCGCGACATCGTGTTTCGGCTGTTGGAGACAGCCGACGTATTGGTTGAGAACTTCAAGATCGGCACCCTGGAAAAATGGGGTATGGGTTATGAGGAAATCCTTAGGGAGCGTTTTCCGCGCCTTATCTATTGTCGTATTTCGGGGTTCGGGGCGGATGGTCCGTACGGCCTTTACCCTGGTTATGATGCGGTTGCACAGGCGATGTCGGGCCTTATTAGTGTTAACGGTTCTCCCGACTGTGGTCCCACGCGTATCGGCGTCGCATTGGTGGATCTGGTTGCAGGCCTCCACGCCGTCATCGGCATCGGCATGGCACTGTACGAGCGTGAGCGCTCGGGTCGGGGGCAGTTCATCGAGGCGACGCTCTACGATGCCGGTATCAGTCTCCTTCACCCGCACGCTGCCAATTGGCTCATGAGTGGCAGGCTGCCTAAGCTTAGCGGCAACGCGCATCCCAATGTCGCGCCTTACGATCTATTCGCAACGAAGACCCGACCGATATTCGTCGGCGTCGGTAATGATGGCCAGTTCCGTAAGTTGCTTGATATTCTCGGCTGTCCCGAGCTGGCCGACGATGCAAGGTTTAAAAGCAATGGGCTGCGAATCGAGAATCTGGAAGCATTGACGGAGCTACTTTCGGCACATCTTATAGAGTGGGAAGGCGAGGAACTATGTCGCCGTCTCATCGCCGCAGGAATTCCGGCCGGTCCGGCCAACAATGTCGAAGAAGTGCTAACCAACTCGCACACCCTGCACCGAAAGATGGTGGTAGAGAAGGACGGCTATCGGGGTGTAGGCGTCCCGATCAAATTCAGTCGAACGCCATCGTCGATTCGGCGCGCGCCACCTCTGTTTGGTGTTAACAATCGAGAGATTCTAGAGTTGGCCGGCTACACAGACCAAGAGGTCGACACACTGATCGATTCTGACGCGGTCGTCACGGAGCGCAGGGCATGAAGCCAAACACATGTGATGTCCTTATCGAAGGCGGATTAGTGATCGATGGCACGGGCGCGAAACGGATGCGCGCCGATGTGGCAGTCGCCGGCGAGCGCATTAGCGCAGTCGGCAACCTTGAGGGCATCGAAGCAAAGACTAAAGTGAGCGCGCGTGATCGGGTCGTAACTCCCGGTTTCATCGATGCACACACGCACGATGATCGCGTCGTCCTATCCTCACCCGACATGACACCGAAGATCAGCCAGGGCGTGACCACCGTCATTGCCGGCAACTGCGGGGTCAGCCTGGCACCACTCGTAGATCGCGCTCCACCACCGCCGCTAAACCTGCTTGGTGACCGCGAATGGTATCGCTTTGGTTCCATGAACGACTACGCAGAGACGGTGGAGGCAAACCCGCCTGCCGTCAACATCGCCATCATGGTTGGGCATTCAACCCTCCGAGTTGGTGTGATGGCCGATCTCACAAAGCCAGCCACCCGTGACGAGATCGATCGCATGGGTGCGTTACTCGAGGAGTCGCTGCAGGCGGGGTGCATCGGTATGAGTACGGGTTTGGCCTACCCAACGGCTAAAGCGGCACCGACTGAAGAGGTGGTCGCATTGGCAGAACATTTGGCTGCTTATGATGGGATATACGCAACCCACATGCGCGATGAGGGCGACCACTTGGTCGAATCTGTAGAGGAGACGCTTGAGATCGGGCGTCGTGCGGGTGTGCCCGTGGTTATCTCGCACCACAAGAGCTGCAAGCGTCGGAATTGGGGACGGACAAGAGAGACACTCGCAATGATCGCAGCCGCGAGACAAAACCAGAGTGTGAATCTCGATGTCTACCCTTATACCGCGAGCTCAACCGTTCTCTTGGAAGAGTTCGTCAAGGGCGCGGAGCGAGTCATCGTTACCTGGTCTGAAGCACATCCTGAAGTGGCGGGACGCGATTTTGCGAAAGTAAAACAAGAGTGGGGATGTTCAACGGAAGAGGCGATCTCGCGTCTGCTTCCTGCAGGCGCTATCTACTATCAGATGCACGAAGATGATCTGCGTCGGGTGATGAGCTTTACGGATGCAATGATCGGTTCGGATGGTCTGCCCCACGACGTGTTTCCACACCCGCGGCTGTGGGGTACGTTCCCGCGCGTACTGGGATATTACTGTCGGGACTTGGGCTTGTTCTCACTCGAAGAGGCCGTGCGTCGAATGGCAGCTGTTCCTGCATCAGTTTTTAACGTCAAGGATCGCGGCGTCATCCGCGAAGGTGCACTCGCGGATCTAGTCATCTTTGACCCGGAGACAGTCATCGACAAAGCGGATTTCGACTCGCCGAAGCAACCCGCGGCGGGAATCGATTTGGTTATGGTTAATGGCAAGCCCGTTTGGCGCGACTTTGCATGGACGGGTGAGCGGCCAGGCAAACTGTTACGTCGACAGCAAACATGACAGCGGTTTGAGAATTAGCAGGTGCCAACGATACGCCGTCTATTAATAAATGGGAGTCACTATAATGATTGATCTTTATAGCTGGAAGACTTCGAACGGACGAAAGCTGACCATCATGTTGGAAGAGCTCGGCATCGAATACACGTTGCATCTCGTAAGCCTTCCAAAACGGGAGCAGTTCTCACCCGAGTTTACCGCCATCAATCCTAATCAAAAGATCCCGGCCATGATCGACCAGGAGGGGCCCGGCGGCGAGCCCTACACGATGATCGAGTCCGGCGCGATGCTGATCTATCTTGCCGAGAAGTACAGTAAGTTTTTCCCGCAGGAGCCGATCCCGCGCTACGACGTGATCCAGTGGTTGATGTTCCAAATGGGCAACATTGGCCCGATGTTCGGCCAGGCGCACCACTTCAGGCGAAGGGAAGAGAAGGTGCCATATGGCATCGAGCGCTACACCAAGGAAACGCGCCGGCTCTGGGGCGTACTAGACAACCATCTCTCCGATCGCGAGTACCTGGCTGCCGGCGAGTATACAATTGCGGACATTGCGACGTTTCCGTGGACAGCGCGTTACGAATGGCAGGGCATCTCGCTTGATGAGTTCCCGAACGTCAAGCGCTGGTTCGATACAATCTACGCCAGGCCGACCGTTAAGCGAGGGATGGATGCGGTGTACGATGAACTATTGGCGCAGGCTTAAGGTAGCAGAGGGATTCAATTACAGAGGCAAACTTGAGCGTTCTCGCGCGCGATTGACAAGTGTAAAGTGACACCTTACACTTAGCGAGTGATCAGGGGCTTCCGGCATAAGGGGCTCGAACGGTTCTTCCACACGGGGTCGAAATCGGGAATCCAGCCCCAGCATGCCGGCAAGCTGCGGATCCTACTCACCGCTCTGGAGCACGCCATGAGCCCCAAGGACATGAATGCTCCAGGCTGGCGGCTTCATCGGCTGAGCGGCAACTTGGCTGGTTTGTATGCCGTATCAGTGAGTGGCAACTGGCGTCTGATCTTCCGCTTCGAGGGGACGGATGCTCTCGACGTGGACTACGTGGATTATCACTAGCGGAGGTTAACGATGTCCCGCATGCACAATCCCGCACACCCGGGCGAGGTTCTGCGCGAGTACTTGCCCGACGGCATGACGGTCACCGAGGCGGCACGCCGCTTGAAGGTCACCCGCCAGCAGCTCTCAGCGCTGCTCAACCAGCGCTCCGGGGTGAGTGCGGAGATGGCACTTCGCCTGGCGGCGGCTCTGGGTACGAGCGCTGAGATGTGGCTGTCCATGCAGGTCGCCTATGACCTTTGGGAAGCGAGACGGAGGCGTCTTCCCAAGATCGAGCGCATCGCCGCGTAGTCGCCGTTACTTCGTACGCACGAGGTTCGGCATGCCCACCCTCAGGTTGGGGTTTACCTGGTCCGTCGACTCCACGCTCACAAACCTTCACCATGAAATTCCCTCGAGACAATCTACGCCAGGCCGGCCGTCAAGCGGGGGATGGATGCGGTGTACGATCAACTGATGACGTAACGCTGGCCCGGCGGTTTCTATCTTGCACTGGTTGACCTAGGTATGGATACGAAGGAGCACGACGAACTGAAGTTGCTCTATCACGTCTCCGTCCAAGACCTCGCATTCTTCAAACGCCAACAGTGGGTCGTTACTAACTACGGCATAGCACTTTATGTCGCGATAGTGGGTATAGCTCAGCTACTGGCCTCGAAGTCGGTGATTATTTCGCAGTGCACTGTTTTTTGGGTAGCTGCAGTACTCGTGCTCATAGTTTGGCTAGCGTGTAGTCTGGTTGTTTGTATGCTATGGCAGTCTCTCCGGGTTAGGCGCGCGAGGCTTGGAGTAATTAGAAATAGGTTTACCCACTCCTTTGCAATAGCCTGGAGTGCTAAGAAAAAGAGCAATGATGACGCTTTCGTCCCATTCCTTCTTCTGTCTGTACTCGTCGTAGGAGCTGGACTCGCGGAGGTCTTGCTGGTGTGGTTGATGTACTAAGCTAACCTCGAATTTAGCGACAAAGCTGCTGAAATCTAACTCTCCACTTGTCCCAGTACCTGGTGGATCGTCACCTCGCCCTTGACGTTCTTCAATTGTTTCTTGCCGATGTCCTTGGTTGCGAAGACGCCTTCGATGCGCCGAGCCGTTTCCGGCCCGAGAAAAATCATCCCGCCCTCGGCGACCCCGGCGATGCGGGCGGCGAGATTGATCGCGGGTCCAAGGGCGGTGTAGGTCCAACGCACACCGCTGGCCGCCTCGTATTTGGTTGGACCGATCAATGCGATACCGGAGTTAATGCCGATGTGTACCGAGATGGGATCGAAGATGCCTTTGAGCTGCTCATTGAGCTCATTGGTCTTCTCCAGAATTTCCAGCGCCGCTTTCACGGCCTTGATCGCATGCTCCTTGGGATCCGTTCCCGGGAAGACCACCATCAGGCCGTCGCCACTGGTCTCGGTGACATCGCCCTCATGGGCATGAATGCAATCCAAATAACGCGAGAAATACTTCTCGACCATGAAATCGGCAGTCTGACGCATGTTTTCGCTGAGTTTGGTATAGCCGCTGACATCCACAAACAGGGCCGACATGTCCTGATCGGTCTTCTCGAGCTCCGGCGCCTCGGGGTTCTCTTCGAGCTGGCGGATGACCGACTGCGGCACGAAGCGGGCGAGGTACTCTTGCGCGCCCTTAAGGGTGTCTACTTTCTTTTCGACTGTCTGCTTCAAGCGCAAGGAAGTCTGGATGCGCGCGAGCAGCTCACCTCGATTGACCGGCTTGGTGAGAAAGTCATCAGCGCCGGCCTGAATCGCCCGGACGCGATCCTCCACTTGTCCCAGTGCCGTCATGATGACCACCGGGATCAGCCGCGTCTCGGGGTCGTCTTTGAGTCGCTTGCAGGCTTCGATGCCATCCATGATCGGCATCATTACGTCGAGCAGGATCAGGTCGATGCGTTCGCTCGTAAGTAGGTCGAGGGCCTGCATCCCGTTTTCTGCTTTGGAGACAGCGTATCCTTCGCGCTCGAGCAGGCGGGAAACGATGTCGCGGTTGTTTTCGTTGTCATCCACCACAAGCAAGTGGGCATGTGGCGTCTCGTCGGCACTGGCGTCCTGAGTTCCCGATGCAGCGTCGCTGGGCTCTTTTGTTGCAGACAGAGCGACGGTATCGAGGACGGGCGCTGACGAGTCGGTGTCAACGGGTGCTGGGTTAAAAAGCTCGTTAATCAGCGCCAGCAACTCCTTGCCGGCTGCATGGATGTTGCGAAGATCCGCCACCATGTCCTCGAGCCCACGCTCTTTGGCCTCCTCCAACAGCAGCTCGCTGTAGCCGATGATATGATTTAGCGGCGTGCGCAACGTGTGGCGCAGGGTCGCGTCAGCCCCGGACAGGTAGGCGGGGGCACGAGGAGGCTCGCCCTGCTCACCGCGGGCCTTCGGCTCTGCATCGGGACGCTTGCGGCCAGGTTCGTCTTCGTTCATGTACTGACTTTCCCGCCAAGGAGCGCCTCGATCTTCTCCAGTAACCGCGGGAGCTCGATCGGCTTGGTGTCATAGTCGTTACAGCCCGCCTCGACCGCTTTCTCCCGATCGCCCGCCATCGCGTGCGCGGTGAGCGCGATAATGGGGATAGCCTGGGTCTCGGGTGCGCTCTTGAGCTGCCGGGTGGCCTCCCAACCATCGAGTACCGGCAGACTCATATCCATCAGGATCAGATCGGGCGTTTGCGAGCGCGCCATTTCGATACCCTGCTGGCCGTCCACAGCAATTGCGACCTCATAGCCCTTGCGGGTGAGACGCCGCGACAGCATATCGCGGTTCATCTGGTTGTCTTCGACCAGTAGAATTTTCGCCATCAGATACTCTCCTCTACGCTTGTTAGCCGTGGCTCGACGTGGGCCCTCACTTGACCGCAAACCTCACGCAATAGCTCCTCGGGGTTATACGCTCCCTTCTGCAGCACACCTTCGACGTATCCGTTAAGTCGCTGCCGATCCTCCTCGGTGAGATCTTTGGCGGTGACCACAATAACAGGTATTGACCGCCAGCCTTCATGGGCGCGAACGTGATCCAAGAACTGAAACCCGTCCATTTCTGGCATCATTAAGTCGAGTAGGATGAGGTCCGGTAGGTTTTCGGCCATGCGCTCCAACGCCACGCGGCCGTTTTCGGCCTCGCTCACGTCCCAGCTTTGCTTCTTAAGCCTCGAGCGCAACAACTTGCGTGCGCCCGCATCGTCTTCGACCACCAGCACGCGGCATGACGCCTCTGCGGCCTTGTAGTTTTGCAGAATTCCCGTCAGGCGCTTCCAATCGATCGGTTTGGTTAGGTATTCCGTCGCGCCGAGTGCATAGCCCACACGTTTCTCGTCCATAATCGTGACCATAATTACCGGGATGTCAGCGACCACGGGGTCGGCCTTGAGCGCTGATAGCACGGCCCAGCCATCCATGCCCGGCATCAGTACATCGAGCGTGATGGCATCCGGGTGCACCTCCTTCGCAAGCTCCAGGCCCTCCTTGCCGCCGGCCGCTGCGACCATACGAAGGCCCTCCTTACTGAGAACGCGCTGCATTAGGTCGCGCACGGTCGGGTCATCATCGATGACAAGTACAGTGGGTGCCCCTTCCGGGACGGGCAGGGCCCTGGCTGGGATGTCTTCTTTACGCGGTGCCGGTTCCGCTTCGGCATCGATGACTGTAGCGGGCAGACGCACCGTGAACGCAGAACCCTGGCCTGGGGCGCTTTCCACTGTGATGTCGCCCCCCATCATCTGACAGAACTTACGGCTGATCGCGAGCCCCAGCCCCGTGCCGCCGTAGTTGCGCGTGGTCGAGGCGTCGGCTTGGGAGAAGGCCTGGAAGAGTTTTTCCAGCTGCTCGGGCGTCATGCCGATGCCGCTGTCGCTCACGCGAAAACGGATCCAGAGACTGCCGTCAACAGCCTCCTGAGTCGCCTCGAGCGTGATGGTGCCCTTTTTTGTGAACTTGGAGGCATTGCTGAGGAGGTTAAAGAGCGTTTGGCGGACCTTGGTGAGGTCGGCATGCATGGTGTCGAGACCGTCGGCGCAATGAACCTCCAAAACGTTGGCGTTCTTGTCCACCAGCGGCTGAATGGTGGCGACCACACCCCGGACGAGCGTCGGTACATCGAAGCTCTCCAGGAAGAGCTCCATCTTGCCGGCTTCGATCTTCGAGAGATCGAGGACACCGTTGATAAGCTCTAGCAGGTGCTTGCCGGCCGCGTGAATATTTTTGAGGTCGGGAACCAAGTGCCCCAGTTCGAGGTCTTCCGCTTCTTCCTGCAGCATCTCGCTGTAGCCGATAATGGCGTTCAACGGCGTGCGCAGCTCGTGGCTCATATTGGCGAGAAAGCTGCTTTTGGCCTGGGTCGCTGCTTCGGCCAATTCTTTCGCTTTACGCAATTGCACTTCCGCCCGCTTGCGTTCCATAACACGCCCGAGCTGAGTGCCAATTTGAGCCACGACGTCCAGCAGCGGCTCATAAGGCTCGACGGCCTTGTCGGAGAAAAACTCCAAGACAGCGAGAACCTCTTTCCCCACCAGTACTGGAAAAGCGAACCCACCTTTGACACCGATCTCCGTTGCCAGCTTCGCCCGTGGAAAATTCGGATCCTTCGTTACGTCTGTGATCCACGCGGGCTTACCGCTCGCCAACACCCGACCTGGCAGACCAACTCCGGCAGCGAAGCGGGTTTCCTCTGTTACCCTTCGAAACACCTCGAATCGCTGGGCATCGTCGAGGTGCCAAATCCCTGTGGGAACCAGCTCACCGGTTTCATCGTCAGCAAGTATGTAAACATGTCCAACCGGCCAGCCGGTGTGGGCACAGACCTGGTCGAGGGCGGTCTGCATCGTCTCTTCAACTTTTACGGCCTCGTTGGCGGCGGCAGTAATGATTTGATTCAATTGCAAGAATTCGGTCTTTTCTTTGATCTCGCGGAACAGCCGCA
>JBHIDJ010000061.1:0-16571 GCA_046760105.1 Acidiferrobacterales bacterium
CTCCGGGAACCTCGGAGAATCCGACTTTAAGAGCAAGCTATTAGATGCTCGCCGAAACGGCTATTTGAGTCCTGCTTGACGCAAGTCATCCATCAAGCGGCTCAAGTGCGCGGGGTCTCTATAGGGGTAAGTCTTTGCCAAGAATTCGAGCGAGAAATCGGGATCCAGCGTTAGGATCTGTTCCACCTCCCATTTGGCCTCGTCTTGTTGCCCCACGCGGCTATGAGTAGCAGCCAAATGAACGTGATGAGGCAAATAGTTGTAATTACGATCGATTGCCGTTTGCAACGCTGTGATCGCGTCGTCAAATTGGCCTGCCAAGTAATATGCTCGCCCCAGGACCGTGAAATAGTGGGAGGGAAAATGTGGGTTCAGGCGCATAGCCTTTCGGGTCAGGGCGGTGACTTGATCCAGCCTGCCAGTGTAAGAATGAATCGATGCCAGTAAGGCATAGCCATCAGCGTAGTTGGGATCAAGTGCGATTGCCTTCTCTAGCTCGACGATTGCATGATCGTGCTGCTGCTTGCCGTATAGATAGACATAACCCAGCACCCAATGGATCTGAGGCAAGGCAGCATCCAGTGCGACCCCTCTCTGAGCCAGTTCCAAAGCCCACTCCACAGACTCCGCAGGGTCAGTACTCCATCGGTAACGAAAATCATCCGCATGGGCGAGGGCGAGAGTTCCATAGGCACGCGCAAACGCTGGGTCAAGCTCGATGGCCTTTTGAAACATTTCTCGGGCCAATTCGTTATCTTCCTTCGTGTGGCCGGCATAAAACGCCTGCCCACGCAAGAAGTGGTTATAGGCGTCATAGTCGTTCGTGTACTGGCGGGCCAGGTATTTTCGCTCTTCCTCGGTCAACTTCAGAGCCAAGGCCGTGACGATCTGTTGGGCGACCTCGTCTTGTAAAGTAAAGATATCTTGCAGTTGTCGGTCGTAACGCTCCGCCCACAGGTGGTGTCCTGTTGTGGCCTCGATCAGCTGCGCGTTGATCCGCACTCTCGCGCCGGCTTTTTGGATACTACCTTCCAACACATACCGCACCCCGAGGTCCCGGCTGACCTCTTGGACCTTCACGGCTCTGCCTTTATAGGTGAACACTGAGTTGCTGGCGATCACAAAGAGGTCCGACAATTTAGACAGGTCGGTGATGAGGTCATTGGTGATCCCGTCGCTGAAATAGTCCTGCTCTGGGTCACCACTCAAGTTATTGAACGGGAGCACGGCGATGGAGGGTTTGGCAGGGAGGGGGAAGGCCATGGCGGTCTCCGAGGCAACCTCAGGCTGGGGCGCCGATCCGCGCAGATAGACCTTCCAGATCGCCGCCGCGCTAACGACAGCGATAGCCATGCCGGTTGCCATGGCGATCATCCGCCACCGTTTCCGCTTGGGTTGGCTCATCCTTGGGGCAGCGCTTGGGTCTAAGTGCACCCGATAAACCCGCACAGGCTCGGCGATGTTCTTGACGGTCTGCACGCCCATGAACTCGTAGGCCAGTGGCAGCTTGTTCCCGACTGCCGCACGGACCGCCTCGGAGAGGCAAATGCCGCCAGGCTCGGCAAGGCTTTCCAGGCGCGCGGCTACGTTCACGCCGTCACCGTAGATATCGTTGCGGTCGACGATGACATCACCCAGATTGATGCCGATGCGGAACTTAAGCTTACGGTCGCCCGACAGGCCGCTGTTGCGGGCATTGAGATCACGCTGAATGTCCACTGCACAGCTCAGGGCGTCGAACACGGTCGTGAAATCGGCGAGCACGGCGTCCCCGGCGAAGTGCTCGACTTTGCCGCCGTGGCGCTCGATCGAAACGGTCATGGCGTCGAGATAGGTGCTCAGGATCCGATGGGTGCCGGCCTCATCTTCCCCAGTCAACCGGCTGTAGCCGGCGACGTCGGCATAGAGGATTGCCGCAAGTTTTCGCTCTACCTTGCGCCCTTCCATGACACCCCCGACACTAGAAGCGAGCGCACGTCGCTCCCTACCCTAAACGCGGTGCGACAGACATTGACACTCAGGTCCCCCACAATGGGGTGAAGCTGGATTTGCGTTACCAGTTTACTCCTGTTTGCGCCTAAGTGGGCAAAAAGGGCGCTCAAGGATGCCGTAGTCATGTGATGCTTCGCCCCTTGATAATTAACAGTTGGGAAGGGAGAATTTCGTATCGCAAATGATCCATTAGAAAAGTAATCGAGGAGAAAAGGAATGGAAAAGGCAACTTTTGGGGCAGGCTGTTTTTGGGGGGTAGAGGCAGTATTCCGTCAAATTGACGGTGTTGCTGCTACCACGGTTGGCTATTCCGGCGGAACCACCAACAATCCGACTTATAAAGACGTGTGTACCGATAAGACGGGTCATGCAGAGGTGATTCAAGTGGAATACGATCCTACTCAGGTTTCTTATGAGGCGTTGCTCGACGTATTCTGGAACAACCACGACCCCACACAGCTAAACCGACAAGGTCCAGACGTTGGCACCCAATACCGGTCTGCGATCTTTTTCCATAATGAAAAACAAAAAGCTGCGGCGATCGCGTCAAAGGAAAAACTGGAGAACAGCGGTAAATACAGAAGACCGATCGTGACCGAGATCAAACCGGCGGCCGAGTTCTACGCGGCGGAGGACTATCACCAGCAGTATCTTGAAAAACGCGGATTAACCACTTGCACGGTCGCATTGAAAAGTTAGAGCTGTTTCTTTGTCAGGAACAAGTCGAATCTCAAACAGTTTGGGCCAGAGTTTTCCAGTCACAAACAAGCGGTCGTTGTTAGCGTCATAGGCGATGCCGTTAAGAACGTCTACCGACTGATCACGGTCTTCTGGGCGCAAAAGCCCCGTCAGATCGATCCACCCCAAAACTCGTCCTGACCTCGGCGAAATCCTCGCAATACAGTTTGTCTCCCAGACATTGGCATAGATTTCTCCCTGCACATACTCCAGTTCGTTCAGTTGACCGATGGGTCCACTGCTGTCGTGCACTTGAATACGACCGGCTTCCCGTAAAGTTTCCGGATCCAGAAGGCGCAGCACTGACGTGCCATCACTCATGAATAGTCGCTTTCCATCGTGGGTAATCCCCCAGCCTTCGGTCGGATATTCGAATTCTTTTATTATCCGGAAGCTGTGTTTGTCGTAAATAAAACCGAGTTTCGATCGCCAGGTCAGCTGTATTATCCGATCGCGCAGGATTGTCACACCCTCACCGAAAAAGCGTGCAGGTAGTTGGTGGATCTTCAGTATTTTTCCTGTTTCTAGTTGGACTTTGCGTAACGTGGATCGCCCGAAACGGCCGGTTCCTTCATATAAGAGGCCGTCGTTAAATGCTAGTCCTTGCGTAAAGGCGTCTCTGTCATGGGGATAGGTGTTCCTGATGTTGTACCGGTAGACTGGCGTAGCATCGCCACTTGTGTCAGGGTTGTTGCCCGAGCTATTGGTAACGAGTGGGGACGCCTTCGACAATAAGGATCCATCAACCATGAATAGGCCGATGGACCCAAGAAGGCACACGGCTGTTAGGCGACCCATGCTGGAGAATTCTAGCTTGACGTGCCGCGCGCAACAGAGCGCCAACAGACCCTCGTTGCGCTAGCTGTTATTGATTACCCGCTGAAGAAAGGTCCAGGGGCGACGCCCTCCACGTATCCCTTTAAGCGCACCATCAACGCTCCCCAGGTGGTGTTGCATCTCGCAAAATCACCATCGGTCTTGCGCCAATCCGCATGCCTAAACCGCACAACGGTGCCGCCTTCGGCATTGGGTGCTAGCTCGAATCGGACATGTGTCTGCTTCCACTCGTCCGGGCCATCCTGGCACGTCCAATCGACTCGCTTGCCGGGCTCAAGTTTGTCGATGTGCATCTTGAAAACTGTTGATCGATTATAGAATCCGAAAGTCGCGACACTACCTTCGCGCGGGTCGGCGTCTGTATCCGCCGTCCACCAGCTTTTGAGTCCTTCTTCCGTACTGATAGCGCGGAAAACCTCATCAGGCGATGCAGTAACATGCACTTCGTGCAGCATATCGATCATGTGCCCTCCTTCTTTCAGTCGATTTTCAGATGCTCTGTCAATTTGCTCAGGATATCTCCCCAGCCATATTCATGCTTCGAAGCTGAAGCTTTGTCGGGGAATCGTTCATGCTTGAGTATCAACTCGGTTTCGCCTTTACCTGGTGGGTCAACTGCAATATAAATTGTTTGTCAAGCGGCAGATGGGATAGGGGGGTAGATGGCCGTGCGTGTGATACGCGCAACTTAGGTCTGTTGAGCCGAGACCGGGCCTTTGCCCAGCGGTTTCGTATAGTCGTTCTTCAGCTCGACGTAGTGGTTTGCGACGTATTCAAACCACGTCTGCTCTTCGTCTGTAATCGGCCGAACCTTCTTGGCTGGCCGACCTAGCCACAAATATCCACCTTCCAGCTCCTGGCCTTCCGTGACGAGGCTGCCCGCTGCTAGCAGCACGTGCGAACGAATTAGCGCGCCGTCGAGGATGGTCGAATCCATGCCGATGAGCACGAGGTCCTCGATCGTACACCCGTGGACCATAACTTTATGCCCGACTGTCACATCATTACCGATGATGACCGGGTAACCGTCTGGGACAGCCGAGTACGCATGTGTCACGTGGATGATCGTGCCGTCTTGTATACTGGTGCGAGCGCCAATACGAATGAAATTCGTATCGCCCCGCACGGAGCACATAGGCCATAGTGAGCTGTCCTCGCCGATGACGACGTCACCGATGACTACAGCGGTTTCGTCGACGTAGGCCGAGGAGGCAATTGTCGGCATGATATCTTTGTATGATCGAATAGTCATAGATTGCTATCTCATGAGTACCAGCTCTTCTGCACTCGTAGGATGAATGGCAACAGTTTTGTCGAAATCGCTTTTAGTGGCTCCCATTTTAACGGCAACGGCGAAGCCCTGTATCATCTCGTCAGCTTGGGCACCGATTATATGACAGCCGACGAGTTTTTCGTTTTGGCCCACGGTCACGAGCTTTACAACCGTTGCCGGCTTGCGTTCAGTGACGGCATGAAACATGTTTGTGAAACGGGTCTGATAAACCCTCACCTCCCCGGTCCCATATAACTCATGGGCCTCAACTTCGGTCAGGCCAACGGTACCGATTGGAGGATGACTGAAGATTACGGTAGGAATGTTCTCGTATTCGAGCCTGGCATCAGGCTGAGTGCCGAACAGACGGTCCGCCAACTTGCGTCCAGCCGCGATTGCCACCGGTGTGAGCATCCATCGGCCGGTAACGTCGCCCAGCGCGTAGATGTGACCGGCGTTCGTGTTTTGATAGTCATCGACAACGATCTCACCGATCTCACTTGTCGCGACGCCAGCACGATCGACATTCAAACTTTCGATATTTGGGCGTCGGCCTATTGACCAAACAACGACATTAAACCCGGTTATGTACTCACCATTGGTTGTGCTAAGACTAATAGTACCCCCGGGGGTGCGTTCAAGCCGCTCAACTTGGGTGCCCGTTAAGATGTTCACGCCTGCACTTTGCATTTCGTCCATCAAGGTTTCACGCAAGGTGGCGTCAAACCTGCGCAAGAATATCTCCTTGCGCAGTAGCATGGTGACATCTGACCCGAGGGCGTTTAACAGACCGGCGAACTCAACGGCGATATAGCCAGCCCCCACGACCCCGACCCGGCGTGGCTGTCGTTCCAACTCAAAGAAGCCGTCGCTTGTGATGCCAAGTTCAACACCGGGTATATTCGGGACATCGGGAACTGATCCGGTGGCGATCAGGATATGGTCGGCGCTGAACTCGCTGCCATTGACGATGACCGTATGCGGGTCGCGGAAGCGAGCGATCCCGGCAATCTCCTCGACCGCTGCTGTATCGAGGCCGTGGTGATAAATCGCATTCAGGCGTTCAATGTAGGCGTCGCGCGCCCGTTTGATCACTGACCAGTCGAACCCCTCTACCTTTACATCGAACCCGTAGTCACGCGCGTCATGTAGAATCTCAGCTATAGCAGAGGTGTTCCACATGACTTTCTTCGGGACACAGCCACGGTTTACACAGGTGCCGCCGATTCGACCGGCCTCGATGAGGATAGTGCTGGCGCCATATCCAGCCGCACGCTTGGCCGCGGCGACCCCGCCACTACCGCCACCTATCACCAGGAAATTACAGTGTTTAGTCACCGCTCACCGTTCAACAAGGAGTACACAACGCGGATCGGCACAATTACTGGATTGTATCAAGACGTGTTAGATTATGCGGCCCGTTGATGGCAGCTAAAAGCGCTATGCAAATGGACAAGGCAGATAACAGCACTAACCCGCTCTTGGATTTTTCGGCCTTACCTCGGTTCAGCCACATCCGCCCAAAACACGTAGTGCCCGCGCTCGACCAGCTCCTTGCCGGCAACCGTGCAGAGCGCGAGCGCTTGTTATCGAAAAACACCGCGTGCACCTGGGACAATTTCGTGCAACCGCTTGAGGAGATGGAAGAGCACTTGCATCGCATGTGGTCACCAGTTGCCCATCTCAATGCTGTAAAAAACAGCGAAACGCTACGTCGCGCCTACAACGATGCGCTGCCGCGTATCAGCGAATATCGCACTGAGGTAGCTCAGGATGAACGCCTCTACCGGGCGTTTAAGCAAATCGCCGATGGTCGTGAGTTCAATGAGTTGGTGCAGGCGCAGAACAAGATCATTGAAAACGCGTTGCGGGATTTTCGTTTAGGCGGGGCCGAGCTCGATGTGCCAGAGAAGCGGCGTTTCAAGGAGATTCAACAAGAGCTTGCTGTACTTAGCAACCGTTTTCAAGAAAATGTCTTGGACGCTACGCAAGCGTGGGAGCTAGTGCTTAGCGATGAGACGGAGCTTGCCGGCCTGCCGGAAACGGCCCGCGCGATGGCGCGGCAGGCAGCGGAGCGCGAAGGAAAGACCGGTTTTAGGTTTACCCTTGATGCGCCTTCGTATATCGCGTTCATGACCTTTGCCGACAACCGCGCACTACGCGAGCAGATGTACGTGGCTTATGTTACGCGTGCAAGCGACGAGGGTCCCCAAGCTGGACGTTGGGATAACAGCGAGATCATTGTGCGCATACTGCGACTGCGCCGCGAGGCTGCTCAGCTTCTCGACTTTGCCAACTACGCCGAGTATTCCTTGCAGACCAAGACGGTTGACAACGTGGAGCAAGTCCTGGAGTTTCTACAGGACCTGGCTACGCGTGCCAAACCGGTGGCCGAGCAGGAGCTCGCGAAGCTACAGAAATTTGCGCGCAGCGAGTTTGGTGTAGACCGGCTCGAAGCCTGGGATATCCCGTATTATGCGGAGAAGCTGCGCCAGCACCGCTACGACTTCTCTCAGGAGGACCTGCGGCCCTACTTTCCGGTCGATCGCGTCATCGCCGGGATGTTTGACGTGGTCAACCGGCTTTACGGTTTGACTATCATTCAGGTTGATGGCGTTGATAGCTGGCATCCCGATGTGCGTTTCTACGAAATCCGTGACGCACAGGGTGAATTGCGCGGTCAGTTTTACGTGGATCTATACGCCCGTGCGCATAAGCGTGGGGGTGCCTGGATGGATGAGTGCATTAGCCGCAAGCGCACGCAGACGCGGGTACAGACGCCGGTCGCCTATCTAACCTGCAATAGCGCGCCGCCCGTGGGCGATCGCCCGGCGCTGTTCAGTCACGACGAGGTGATAACTCTGTTCCACGAGTTCGGTCATGGCTTGCACCATATGCTAACCAAGGTTGACTACCTGGGTGTCGCCGGGATCAACGGCGTCCCCTGGGATGCGGTGGAGTTGCCGAGCCAATTCATGGAAAACTGGTGCTGGGAGCGCGATGCGGTAGCGCTTATCGCGCGCCACTATCAAACTGGCGAACCGCTGCCCGAGAAGCTCTTTGCAAAAATGACGGGTGCCAGGACCTTCCAGGCGGCCATGCAGCTCGTGCGCCAGCTCGAGTTTGCCTTGTTTGACGTACGGCTACACAGCGACTATGACTCCGAAGGCAGCAAAAGCGTGCAGGCCCTACTGGATGAGGTGCGAAAGGAGGTTGCCGTTATCCTGCCACCGGTGTACAACCGCTTTCAAAACGCGTTTAACCATATCTTCGCGGGTAGCTACGCGGCGGGTTACTACAGCTACAAATGGGCTGAAGTGTTGTCGGCTGATGCGTTCAGCAAGTTCGAAGAACGCGGAATTTTTGATCGCAACACGGGGCTCGAATTCTTGCACAACATACTGGAACAGGGTGGAACACGCGAGCCCATGGAATTATTTGTCGCATTTCGTGGACGGAAGCCAAAGATTGACGCGCTGCTCCGGCACGCGGGCCTGGCAGCATAGCGGAGGCCATTGATGAATCGGGTTTGCACATTGGTAGTGCTGGTGCTCGCCGCCGCATCACCAGTGTTGGCGGACACCGCGTATGTGACCGACAAGGTCTATGTGGACATCCGGGCAGACGCTGCCTATGAAAGTCCGGTGGTGCATAAGCTGCTTGCGGGCACTGCACTGGAGGTGCTGGAACAAGGCCCTGATTTTACCCGCGTACGCGACCACCAGGGCCGGGTAGGTTGGATCGAGAATCGCGAGCTGACCCGCACGCTGCCGCCACAGGCGCGTGTGACAAAGCTCAAACGCGAGCTCAATAGGGTGCGCACGCTGCTGATGAATAGCGACGAGCGACTCAGAGCGGCGGAGGAGGCGATGGCCCAGGATACCCTCGAGGAGGAGCGCGTGGTGAAAGCCCAGACAAAACTTAAGCGCCAGCTTGCGGGTGAACGGGCCAAGTTTGCCAAGGCCGAAAGCGAGTTGACCAAGACCCGGGCATCGCTAGCCAAGACCGAGGCGGAGCTGAAAGAGGCACAGACGGCGCTCACCGCGGAGCGTGCAAAGGCTACCGGGTTGGCCGGGCAACTCGCCGAGAAGGTTGCGACCGAGAATCAGCCCACGGATGCGGCTGAAACACCGGAGGTGCTGGCGGCGCACGCACAGCCATCCGAGGAGGTCCCCGGCTCCGGTGACGAGCTGCAACTGGCGCTAGTTACCAAACCCACCCGTTTTGAACGATTTTTGCTTTTTCTACAATCACTGAATTTCCTATGGTTAGCAATTTCTTTTGCTATGCTTGTAATAGGTTTTGCAGCCGGCGCCGCCTGGCTGCGGGAGAAGAACCGGAGAAAGCTGGGCGGCATGTATCTACGGATCTAAGGTGATGAAACGCGAGTTGACACTGACGGTTGGGCTGCTTTGCGCTGTTTTGCTTTTACCTGTCGCACACGGCGTAAAGCTCTATAAGTGGGTCGACCAAGACGGCAACGTTACCTATCATGACCGCCCGCCGCCCACCGACTCCAAATATCGTGTCGAGAGCAAGAACTTCAAAGTCGGCGGCAGCCCGGTTGCTAACGCCAACGCGGCGGGGGCCATCACCGAAAAATACCCGGTTGTTCTGTACAGCACACCCCAATGTGCGTCCTGTGATTTGGCCCGCGCCTACCTGGACAAGCGCAAGGTGCCGTTTACTGACAAGAACGTCGAAGGTAACCAAGAACTGCTTAAGGAACTGAAGGATAAGACCGGTGCCCTGACCGTGCCGACTATCATTGTCGGTAGCAAGGTCATGAAAGGTTATCTGGAATCACTCCTTGAAGGCGAGCTTGACGCTGCCGGCTATCCAAAGCCAGAAACTGCCCCGTCCGAAGAAGAGCAGCAACAGTAATCCCCGTTTTTCATTTATCATATGTCAACAGCCGCGCGACTGGCGCGCAGGCTGTAAGCTCTTAATTTGTCGGGATGAAGATCGCCACCTGGAACGTCAATTCACTTCGCGTGCGACTGAATCATGTGTTGAATTGGATCTCAACCCATCAACCCGACATCCTGTGTTTGCAGGAAACCAAGATCACGGATGCTGATTTCCCACTCGACGAGATACGACAGGCCGGTTACGTTGCCGTTTACGCCGGCCAGAAAACCTATAACGGCGTCGCGATCCTGAGCCGTATGCCAGCGGAAGAGGTAGAAGGCAACATTCATGGCTTAAGTGCAGAACAAAAGCGCATGATCAGTGCTACCTATGGGGAACTGCGGGTTCTCAATGTCTATGTGCCAAATGGGCAAACGGTTGGATCAGAAAAGTATGCTTATAAGCTCGACTGGCTCGACCGGCTGACCGCTTATATTGCTGAGCAGCTCAAGCGGTATCCGCAACTCGCGTTACTCGGTGATTTTAATATCGCGCCAGCGGAACGCGATGTGCACGATCCCGTGATGTGGGAGGGGTCGGTCCTGTTCAGCGACAAGGAACGAGCGGCCTTTCGTATGTTGTTGGGGACCGGGCTTATCGACGTGTTCAGAAAATTTGAACAGCCACCCAACAGTTTTACTTGGTGGGACTATCGCGTTGGCGCTTTTCGCCGCGACCTCGGGCTGCGCATTGATCATATATTGTGCAGCGCTCCGCTTAGCGACAAATGCACCGGCTGTACAATCGATAAGGAGCCGCGGCGTCGCGAGCGGCCGTCCGACCATGCCCCCGTGCTGGCCGAGTTCGCAATCGACGACGGTGGGTAAGGAAAGATTGTAAAAAGGCTGGTATGCCCGCAGGCCAGTCATGGTCAGGCGTCCCACTATCCCTCGGGACGCCGTTCCCAATTGCTGTCACGAGCGCATGGCTGATGGCACAGAGTTGACCCAAAAGCTAAATGTAAACGATAATCATTCTCATTATCATTACCATATGCAGGGGAATTAAGGTGCGAAGCAAGCACATTCCGCTGGCCGTTCTGTTTGCTAGCATACTGGGGCTGGCGCCGGTTGCGACTTCGGGAGGCGATCCGCTGGTGGTGTACTCCGCCCGTAAGGAGCATCTGATTAAACCCTTATTTGATGCGTATACTGCGGAAACCGGCACGAACATCAGCTTTATCACCGACAAAGCCGGCCCTCTCCAAGCGCGGTTGACAGCCGAAGGCGCCAATACGCCGGCCGATCTGTTAATCACCGTAGATGCAGGGAACCTGTGGAACGCCGCTGAAACCGGCCTGCTGGCCGCAATTGATTCGAACATATTGAGACAACACGTCCCGGAGCATCTGCGCGATCCGCACCAGCGCTGGTTCGGTCTGTCGATACGTGCACGCACCATTGTCTACAACACCGAGCGGGTGAAGCCTGCCGATTTGTCAACGTACGAGGCCCTTGCTGATCCAAAATGGAAGGGACGCCTTTGTCTGCGTACCTCCAAGAAGGTCTATAACCAGTCCTTGGTCGCGATGATGATCGCTCGCCTGGGTGAGAAAAAAACGGAGCAAATAGTGCGTTCGTGGGTGAACAATCTCGCCACCGATGTGTTCTCTAATGATACGCGTGTCATGGAAGCCATCGCCGCTGGCCAATGCGATGTCGGGATCGTTAACACGTACTACTATGGACGACTCATGAAAAAGAACCCGTCTTTATCGCTGGCCCTGTTTTGGCCAGATCAGGGGGGACGCGGTGTGCATGTCAATATCTCCGGCGCCGGTGTGACCCGACACGCTAAACACCTACGCGAAGCAGTGAACTTCCTGGAGTGGTTGTCTTCGGACAAAGCGCAAAGGCTGTTTGCCGATCTCAACATGGAATACCCGATCAACCCGGGGGTAAGACCGCACCCGCGAGTCGCCGCATGGGGCGAGTTTAAGCAGGACAGTATTAATGTATCGGAAGCCGGCAGATTGCAGGCAAGAGCAGTGATGCTGATGGATCGCGCCGGGTATAAATGACGCAGCGATGAAGTCGATGCGAAAAGCTTCCAAGCCTCACACGGATCCAAAGATCACGCTGCGCGATGTTTGACTCATGAGACAGAACGCCGAGAATGTTTCCGGCGCCGCACGCACCCCAGTTGGTCTGTCAACCTGGTTGAACGTCAACGTCTGGCACTGGCGGCTAGCCAGCTTCGCCATCGCCGGAATGGTGGCGGCGTCGATGGTGGTTGTATTTGTCGCTTGGTTTGTTCCGTCCACTGATGTCTGGCGGCATTTGGCCGATACCGTACTGGGTGAGCTGGTGCGTAATACTGCGGTATTGATGTTCGGGGTAGGTATGGGGGTATTCGCTTTAGGCGTTAGCCTCGCGTGGTTGACAACCACCTGCGATTTTCCGGGACGCCGTCTGTTCGACTGGGCGCTCATGCTCCCGCTCGCAATCCCTGCATACGTATTGGCGTTCATCGCCGTGGGTCTCTTGGATTTTGGAGGGCCCGTTCAGACATGGTTGCGGAATGTCTTCGGCCCGGGCGGATACTGGTTTCCGAAGGTGCGGTCGGAGGGAGGTGTAATCGTTGTCTTTGTGTTGGCGTTCTATCCCTATGTCTACATGCTGGCCCGTGCTGCATTTTTGAGCCAGGGACACGCCATGTTAGAAACTGCACGCGTATTTGGCCTGGGACCGTGGACCGCGTTCGTGCGTGTGGCTGTGCCCATGGCACGACCTGCGATCGCTGCTGGCGTCGCCCTTGCCTTGATGGAAACCCTGGCCGACTTCGGTGCCGTCTCAGTATTCAATTACGACACCTTCACCACCGCGATCTACAAAGTCTGGTTCGGTCTATTCAACCTGAACGCGGCTGCGCAACTTGCATCGCTGCTATTGTTGTTTGTTGCCCTTGCGCTCTACGGTGAACGGCGCTTACGAGGCAAGGCCCGGTATGACGTCTACACGGGGAACAGGGAGAAAGGCTACCGGCTGCGCGGGTGGCGCGCGGTGATTGCTACTAGTTTCGCCACGTTGGTGCTGTTGCTGGCGTTCGTGATACCTGTGGGTCAATTGTTGTCGTGGGCATGGAATGCCATTAGCCAAGAACTAGACACACGCTACCTGCGGTTCTTTACCAATACCCTGCTGCTGGGTACGGTGGCGGCGGCCATCACTACCTCCAGCGCCCTACTTCTGGCATACACCTATAGGTTGAAACCCGACCGCCTGACGAGAGCAGGACTGAGATTTGCGACTTTGGGCTATGCCCTACCAGGTTCCGTCCTTGCTGTAGGCATCATGTTGTCGTTTGTATGGCTGGACACGCAGATTGCGGGCGTTCTGCATCGCTGGTTCGATGTGTCTGTTGGGCCATTGCTGACCGGGAGCCTACTGGCGCTAACACTCGCCTACGTGGTGCGTTTTATGGCAGTGGCACACGGGCCGGTGGATAGCGCTTTTGAAAGTATCAAGCCTTCGTTGTTGCAGGCGGCGCGCAGCCTCGGCTCCAGCACATGGGAAATTCTCTGGCGCGTATTTATCCCAATGCTGCGTGCGGGCCTACTGAGCGCTGTATTGCTCGTTTTCGTGGAGGTCATGAAGGAAATGCCAGCGACATTGTTGCTGCGCCCCTTCGGTTGGGACACCCTCGCCACGCGCATCTTTGAATTGACTTCTGAGGGGGAATGGGAGCGGGCAGCACTGCCAGCCATAAATCTTGTGCTGTTGGGACTTATTCCGGTGGCGTTACTGGTTCGCCGTTCCGCCATCAAGCCCTGAACTATTAGTCACTCATAGTAATCAGCTCCATCAGGTGTTATCAGATTAATAATCTTGGTATCCATAACGTGCTGGCGTTGTGCAACCTGTCTACTGCCGGTAAGAGCCTGCAACCTCATAAGCAAGAAATCCTTTAGAAAACATGCATCGAGCGAAGCTCAGCGAACGCGTACGTACCGACGTGGGCGGCTCCGTCAGCTTGGCTTGTTGTTTCCCGTGGGCTATAGTGCGGGTTCGACTTACACCTGCGGGAGAGACCCAGCCACTACACGTTTAGTCCCGCTTGCGGCTGCCAGAGAGAGCTTAAGCGCGATTAGTGGCTGGGCGCCGAAGGCGCAACTTGCCCGGAATCGCACAGGCCAAAGGACCGCCGGTGATTGTCGACTCTGGAGAGATCTAGCCACTATCTCTTGACGCCTACCTGCTCGGAAGACCTCTGGGCACGGGAAGGCGACTTGATAGGCAAACCGTGCAATCACGAGCTAGTGGCTGGGCACCGAAGGGGCAATGCTCTCAGGTTACCGGACAGAGGGGCGACGGAAGAACAGCTTTCCGTCGCCCTTTTTTTGAGCGGAGTCGGGAGCGATGTTGGGGAGACTGCAAGGCACTTGGGCGAACACCAGCGCGACTGTTGATGTCAGGGGTGTGCGCGTGTTTGGCCATCACGAAGGAGGCTGCGTGACCTAACGCAGGAAAGGCGAATCCATGACTCAAACGCCAGCAGATCTGAAATACAGCAAGAACCATGAATGGGCGCGGCTCGAAGATGACGGAAGCGTTACGATTGGCATTACCGATCATGCGCAAGAGCAACTGGGCGATCTCGTGTTCGTGGAATTACCAGAGGTCGGTGCTGAAGTTGCGGCGGGTAAGGATTGCGCGGTGGTCGAATCGGTGAAAGCTGCCTCCGATGTCTACGCGCCTGTCGGCGGTGAGATCATCGCCGTCAATACCGCGCTACCGGACACGCCGGAGACCGTCAACTCGGATCCCTATGGCGACGGCTGGTTGTTTCGCATCAAGGTGGCGGATAAGAGCGAGTTTGACGACATGCTTGATGCCGACGCCTATCAGGCACTGGTTGCAGCGGAGTCGTAGGAGCAACCTGCCACACGTCGATCATGCCGTTTATTCCACATACCGAAGCTGACGTAAAAGCGATGCTGCATGCCATCGGGGTCGACAGCATCGAGGCGTTGTTCGACGAGATTCCCAAGAACCTACGCTGCGGTGAACTGAGCGGCGTGCCGTCACGCATGAGCGAAATGGAGATCACACGCCTGATGCAGAAGCGCGCGGAGCAGGACGGTCACTATGCGAACTTCATCGGCGCGGGTGCCTATGAACACCATATCCCGGCGGCTGTATGGGAGATCACTACGCGCGGCGAATTCTACAGCGCCTACACACCCTACCAGGCGGAGGCAAGCCAGGGCACGCTGCAGGTCTTGTATGAGTTTCAAACCATGATGGCGAGTCTGACGGGCATGGATGTCGCCAACGCATCGCTGTACGACGGGGCCTCGGCATTGGCGGAGGCCGTGCTGATGGCAGTGCGGGTCCACAAGAAAGCACGGCGCGTGCTGGTGCCGAATTCCGTGCACCCGATCTACCGTCAGGTAGCGCATAGCATCGTCAAGAATCAGAACATAGAACTGGTCGAAGTCCCCTACAGCAACCAAGGCGGGAACACGTTGGCGGATGCGCTCAAGGCCCACGAAGGGGGTGACTACGCGGCCTTGGTGGTTTCGCAACCCAACTTCTTCGGCGTGCTGGAAGAGGTGGACGATTTGGCTCGCTGGGCACGTCGGCAGGGCGCGCTCGTGATTGCGGTCGTAAATCCCGTTTCACTCGGCGTGTTGACATCACCGGGCGAGTGGGGCGAAGACGGTGCAGACATCGTTGTCGGCGAAGGACAGCCGCTCGGGGCACCGCTCTCCTCGGGGGGCCCCTATTTTGGTTTCATGTGTTGTAAACAGGCTAACGTGCGCCAAATGCCTGGACGCATTGTCGGGCGAACCGTAGACCTGGATGGCAAGCCCGGATTCACCTTGACGTTACAGGCGCGCGAACAGCACATTCGGCGCTCGAAGGCGACGTCCAACATCTGTACCAACCAGGGACTACTCGCCACCGCCGCTACCATCCACATGGCGTTGCTTGGCCCAGAGGGTCTGGAACGAGTGGCCGCTCAATGTCATGCGAATACGCTGGCACTGTTAGAGAGGTTAACCGCGATTCCGGGCGTAAAACGTGTATTCGACCGGCCCGTGTTTCATGAGGTGGTCCTGGGGCTGAACGCGCCCGCCAGCGATGTCCTGCGCCACCTCGAGGCGCAAGGCATCCTCGGGGGTTATAACCTCAACCAACATTACCCGGAACTGGGCGAAGCGATTCTCGTGTGTGCCACAGAGACACGGACCGCAGAGGACATAGACGACTACGTGCGTCACCTCGGGTCCATCATGGAACAGGCGCAAACTTGACCGCTTTTGCGTGCCGCGAGCGAGCGGTGACAGCTGACCGCCATCAGCTATAAGGAGGAGACAATCATGGCGAGCATAACCTTTCACGGCAACGCGATCAGCACGAATGGCGATCTGCCGGCGGAGGGCGCGCAGGCACCAGGCTTCATGCTCGTGGGTGCTGACCTTAGCGATGTCTCGCTCGCGGATTTCAAGGGTAAGAAGAAGCTGTTGAATATCGTGCCAAGCCTGGACACACCGGTATGCGCTACTTCGACAAAGAGGTTCAATGGCTATGCCCAGGGGCGCGATGATGTAGTGGTGTTAGTGATCTCCGCGGATCTTCCGTTTGCGCAATCGCGATTCTGCAGCGCGGAAAACACAGACAACGTCAAAACGTTGTCCATGATGCGCGGTGCCGATTTTGCCAAGGACTACGGTGTGTTGATCGAGGACAGCCCGCTCGCTGGTCTCACAGCGCGTGCGGTAGTCATCATCGACGAGAACGACAAGGTTATTTATACGGAGCTTGTGCCGGAGATCGCACAAGAACCGGATTACGATAAGGCTATTGCGGCATTG
>JBHIDJ010000062.1:0-16550 GCA_046760105.1 Acidiferrobacterales bacterium
GTAGCAAATGACAAGGTTCGCCGCAAGTGTTCACCCCTTGAGCCACAACTCCAGAAATTCTCTCCACTGAGTAAGCAAGTTCAGGTGCCACCATAGGTAATGTCACTTTATTCGCGCCATAATTCGTCCTGGTAACGCCGAAACCCGTTTCACTCAAGCATGACAGCACAAATAGCCATTCCACAAAAGGAAATTGCCGAATTCTGCCGGAGACACAACATCCGCAAGCTCTCCTTGTTCGGCTCGGTCCTGCGTGACGATTTTGGACCGGATAGCGACGTTGATGTGCTTGTGGAGTTCAAGCCTACAGCGAGACTTTCGCTGTTTGATTTCGTGGATATACAGGAAGAGCTGGGGGATTTGTTTGAGCACAAAGTCGATCTGATAGAGGCCTCGGCGCTGCGCAACCCCTTCCGTCGCCACGAGATCATGCGGACGCAGCAGATCATCTATGCAGCCTGAATCACGGGATCCCGCTTACTTGTGAGACATGCTGGACGCCGCGCGCGGCGTCCAAGACTTCATCGGCGGCGTTTCCTTTGAGCAATACATGCAAAACAGAATGATGCAGCTTGCCGTGGAGCGACAACTGGAGATAATCGGTGAAGCTGCACGTCGCGTATCCGACGGATTCAAAAACAAATATCCCGAAATCCCCTGGAGGCGAATTATCGGGCTAAGAAACGTGCTTGCACACGAATATGGCGACATCCAGCACGAGCGTCTCTGGTTAGTTATAACGGACGATCTCCCAAAGCTTATAGAGTTACTGGAACCATTGATCCCACCGCTTCCGTCAGACAAGTAACGCCTGCGATACCGATCGTTCATTCATGTCGCTCCCTGCCTGGTCATTAGAAAACCGCGAGTAACAAGTTCCAAGGTCCAAGTAGCAAGCGTCAAGACACCTTCGTGAATCGTGATCCGTTAGTCGTGAGTCGTACCCCACCCTGGCCCTCCCCACTCACATCTTGCCATCCGAGGTGGAGATCACGCGCGAGTGAAATGCGCTTCAATCACGCTTAAGGCAATCGAAAGCCGCGTTTTCCCTAATAGCCATCCCAGGGCAACGCCCCCTATGTTGGCCGCCATGTCTATGTAGTCGAAACTGCGCCATGCGGTTAATCCCTGAAGACACTCCAGTCCGATCCCCATCAAGATAAAGCTGATTGCTAACAACGGACGTCGATGCGGTGGATAGAGTTGCAAAAACCACGACATCAATGTCACGTAGGCCAACACATGGGCCACCTTGTCGCCACCCGTAATGCCAGTAGACGGCGGGGCCGGAATTAACGAGAGATAGGTGACCACGGCGACAAGCAACCACCCTATAGCTAACCACAGTCTGCGCAACTTGTGAGTTGGTGTGGATGTACGGTCAGCCACTGGTGCTGCTCGGTCGCAACATATGAAGAAAGCCTTGCAGGCTGCTCCCTGTCGAAAATTTAAACGAGTTTCGGAACGAATGTCTAAACGAGATTCGGTGCCTTTGGTCTGGTCGTATCGTTATGATTCAATAGGCGCCCTTACTGCTAAAGCCAACGAGGAGGGTTTTGAATATGATCTTGAGGTCTAACCACAGTGACCAATTTTGGATGTAAGCCAGATCGTACTCTATCCGTTTTTCCATTTTATCGATGACTTCGGTCTGACCGCGCCAACCTTGCACTTGCGCCAGGCCGGTGATACCGGGCTTCACCTTGTGGCGCAACATGTATCCATGGATTAGCTTGCGGTATTGCTCGTTATGCACCAGTGCATGCGGACGTGGCCCGACAACGGACATCCGACCTTGCAGCACATTGATAAACTGGGGCAATTCATCAAGTGAGCTACTGCGCAGAAAGGCGCCAAAGCGGGTCACGCGTGGGTCCTCTTTTGTTGCCTGTATCACCGCGGCATCCTCTTCGATCACTTTCATTGTGCGAAACTTCCAGACCTCCATCTTTTCGCCCCGTAACCCGTAGCGGTTCTGTCGAAAGATCACCGGACCGGGCGAGGAGAGCTTAACCCCTATCGCAATGGCTATCATAGGCAGCGCTATGAACAGCAGGATCAGGCTGGCGACGATGATGTCTTCCGAACGCTTGACCCAGCTGTCTATGCCGTAAAATGGGGTCTCGAAAATACTCACGACCGGCAAGTCACCAATATTCGCCCACCTGGCATTCAGCAGATCAAATACAAAGAAATCAGGCACAACGTAGACCGATGCTGTGGTGTCTGAAAGCTTAGCGAGAAGGCTCTTGATTCGCTTTTCCGCGCTCAAGGGTAGTGCGATAAAGATCTGGTCGACTTTGCCATTACGCGCATGTTTCACCAAGGCGTTGAGGTTGCCCATTACTTGTAGCGGTTCCTGTGCCAGTGGCCTGCCGCCCGACGGTGTGCGGTCATCATAAAATCCGACCGGCCGCAATCCCATCCACGGCGCATCGAGAATCGTCTGTGCCAGGTTTACACCCAACGCCTGCGCACCGACGATGGCAACATTTTGTGCGTGGAAACCGTGCTTGCGTACCGCCCCCACGGCTATGCGATGCCAGCCTCGCCACACCATCAGAAGAAGCGGCAGTAAGACAAACCAGGTAAGAAAGATCTTCCGAGAATACTCTGCGGAAGTTTTAAATGCGTAGGCCAACAATAACAGGCCCAGCACGACCGTAAACCATGTTAACCAGACCCGTACGAACTCGCGTTGCACGGACCCGGCCTTCCAGTCCTGGTAGACGCCGTAGAAGTAAGAAAAAAATAAAAATAGACCAACTCCGCACCCCGCCACGACGTTGTACTGCTCGCGCCACGACATCCCGTACAGCCAGCAAACTAGCCATAGCGACCCTGCAATGATGACAGCGTCGATTAGCTGCGACAAAGCAACCAGCTTATGCTGGGTGGGACGTATTAGGCGATGTGCCGAACCTAGCGCCACGACTGGTACCTAGCGATGCATTGACGTAGTTGATGTAGTTTATGCAGTTTATGGTCTTCTGACCTGAATTTTAAGCAAATTTCGTGCCGTACGTGATTTCGCGGTGCAATAACATGGCCCGGCAACGATAAAGCGGTTTCAGTGCGCGAGCAACCTGCTCGCCTGATAAACAGAAGGCGGATTTGTGCCGTTAAATTCAGTGCCTTGCAACCCAAGACCTGGTGCGACTCAGTCGTAAGGGGCAACGTGGGTGTTCTGTCTGGCGCCCAAGCCGGGGCAAGTGCTCGTCACCGCCTGTGACGCTGAGCGTCACTCGTAACAAAAAATGCTAACACAGCGTCGCGACAGACAGCCAATCCACCAAGTGGTGGAATCCAAACGGCCCTCCGTTCGATCAGGCGACCAAAGCCGGATACCAAAGAATTGCCGTCGACTCGAGAAAACTCAATTTCGATCCGTGCAGCTCGAGTCATGCCGGCTGTGAGCTGCTCTGTGTGATCGGTAACGTCATAGGCAGCCTAGCTTAAACGTTAACAAGTTGAGAAAAGCTGTGCTTGACATGAATTTTTGCGCACGTGAGAATCGAATGTTCTCGGGGTGCTTTAAATCAACAATGTCCCACAAACCTGCCATTCACTCAGGTGTTCGAACCATTGCAAAGATGACAATTCTTAGAGCGTTCGTAGGCTTTATAATGCTCGGCGTGTTACATGCCACGTCTGCACAAGACAAAAGTTCCGTCGATGCTAGTTATCTGATTGGACCTGAAGATGTGTTGCAAATCTCCGTTTGGAAGGAGGAGGGGCTCGAACGGGAAGTTCTGGTCGGGCCGGATGGCTGGGTGACCTTCCCGCTAGCAGGAAACATTCGGGCAGCAGGCAAGACAGCAAGCCAACTTCAGCGAGAGCTAACAAAACGACTCAAGAAATATATTTCCGGGCCTGTGGTAACGGTGTCGGTAAGCAGGGTGGTCGGAAATAAAATCTACGTCATCGGCGCAGTAACGACACCAGGGGAATATATCATTGGGCGTTATGTAGATGTTGTGCAGGCCCTTGCTCTGGCCGGAGGACTGACACCTGCGGCCGCACAGGACAACATTAAGATTGTGCGGAAAGAAGGGGATCAGGAACTTGTTATTAACTTTGACTACGAGGCGGTGAAGCAGGGACGTGATCTTGAGCAGAACGTTATGCTAAAAAGTGGTGACACGGTGGTAGTGCTCAGAGGCGTTAAAAGAATCTATGTCATTGGCCAGGTGAGAACAGCAGGTGAATATCCGATTGAGCGTAGTGTGGACGTGATGCAGGCATTAGCCCTCGCCGGAGGACTTACGCCGTTCGCAGTGGAAAAGAAAATCAAGATTCTGCGAAAGCAAGGAAGTAAAGAGAAGGTTATTGCTTTTGACTACGAAGCGGTCAAACAAGGACGGAAGCTTGAGCAGAACATCTTTTTGAAGAATGGTGATGTCGTAGTCGTGCCTTAAGATGGTTGCAGCGAAGACATTGTCCCAAGAATGCACCGGGAACGTGGTCGCAAGCATTCTAAGCCTGCCAGTACACTTCTTTTTGTTCGACTACAACTGGCGATGAGCCCGGTAAGCTGCGTGCCCGCGAGAGTCGGTCAACTGCCGTTAAGAAAAGAGGTCACACTGGTAATTTGGGGTCTGTGGGTACTGGCACATTCTTCGAGCCTTGCTGCCGCCGGCTGGTCCTTTGAACCCGCCATCGAGACAGGAGCTGAATACGACACCAACGTCCGGCTGACAACGGGACCCCATGACTCGGTGTGGGGAGCCACAATTGCGCCTGAACTGATCTTGAACAAAGAGACCGAGAGAACGCGTGTCGATCTAGGTCTTTTGCTTGTTTCGACCCAGTACTCCGGAGATGAGGTAGACGATATTGATGACCAGGTGTTAACCGTGGGTACGCGGCAACAAATCACGGAGCGCGCCAGTTGGGGATTCGATGGGAGCTTTATAAGAGATACGCTGTTAAGAGGCGTCGATACTTTCGGTGCACCTATCGATATTCCCGACGTAGATCTGGAAGATACCGATGTGGCATTAGTACAACAACGTGTCCGGCGCGAGCGGCTCCGCCTTAGACCACTTTGGACCTACGCGCTTACACCAAGAACGTCAGGCTTGTTGGAATACCGGTTCGTTGATGCTTCTTTTTCGGACATAGGGACAACAGACCTGGTCGACTATGACAGGAACCGGATACTCTATACCCTATCAACGCGGCTTACTGGGGCAAAAAGTGTAAACTTCGTCGCCGACGTGTCTCGATATCGAGCGCCGGATGCGAATACCGAAACCGATAACGTTTCGCTTTTGGGTGGGATGGGTTATGCCTTTTCAGAGACATTGCGTGGAGAGTTCTTAGTGGGCGTGCGGGAGACCTCGTTTGAACCAGAGAGCCCGGTCGACGACACTTCCGGCGTTGTCTACCGGGCAAGCTTGGAAAAGCGCTCCGAGGTGACCGCATTAACCATGATTCTCAGACGTGACATAGATCCCACTGGAGTGGGTGAATCAGTGGAAACTGACGAACTCATAATATTACTGCGTAGAGAATTATCTCCCAGGCTAACGTTCCGGTTTCGAGCCGATCTTTTCGAAAACAAATCACTGCAAGTAGCCAATGTCGACCGGAAATACTACGAGGTTGAACCACTGCTGCGGTGGCAATGGACTCGCTCGCGATTTCTGCAGGGGGCATACCGATACCGCCGGAACCGCCGTGACATCGACCAAGAATCGGCTGACAGCAATAGCGTCTTCTTCAGCGTTGTCTTCGTAGGGCTTCGCTAGCCGTTATCTCATGAGGTAGACAAATGGCAGAGCAAATGGTTACTGACAGATCGAACAGCACAATGGAAGTAAGCACACACCTGAGTGACTATCTCGCTGTTTTGCGCCGGCGAAAGGTACAGTTGTTAGTACCTGCCGTGGTGATCTTTCTCGCCAGCGTAGCGCTGGCGTTCGCGATTCCGCCTCTCTATCGGTCGACAGCAACCATTATCACCGAGCAACTGGAAATTCCCCAAGACCTTGTGGGTACCACGATTACCGAGTTTGCTAACGAGCGCTTCCAGATTATCAGCCAGCGCATCCTTAGTCACAACAATCTCTGGCAGATCATTGAAAAATTGGACCTCTATCCACACAGGCGGAAGACCGACGATAGGGAAGAGGTTGTTGCGCATATGCGTCGCAACATTAAGGTGAAAACAGAAACTACAACCAAAGATGCGCGTAGCGGCGAATCAACGCAGGCCTCGATCGCCTTCAATTTATCATTTTATGCCCACGATCCAGAGGTTGCGCAAAGGACCGCTAAAGAGCTCGTCGCCCTGTATCTCAGTGAAAATCTCAAGACCAGAGAAAAGAAGGTCGACATTACTTCGAGCCTCCTGGCTCAGGAGGAAAGGAAAGTCGGGGAGCACGTTTCGGACCTGGAGGCAAAGCTCGCCGTTTACAAAGAAAAACATTCCGGCCGCCTTCCAGAACTCATGGGCGTGAATCTGGCGCAAGTGGATCGCATTGAGAGGGAATTGGAAGAGACAGAACGGCAGATCTTTGCGTTTGAGGAGCGCAAGATCTACTTGCAGTCGCAGTTGGCCCAACTCCAGCCCAACATTGGCACCGATCCATCTGTACGACTGCGAGAGGTGCAAACACGCTATCTCAGTGCGTCCGCGTTATATGCTCCCGACCACCCAGACGTGGTGAAGATGCGTCGCGAGATTGAATTGCTCAAGAAAGAAGTTGGCGGTGTGGACCAAGCAACTGAAATCAGTCAGCAATTGATCACGACTCGTGCCCAACTCGCGCAGGCCCGAAAGAAATACTCAGACAAGCATCCGGACGTTGTCAGATTAAGGAACGCAGTAGCCAGTCTAGAGGAAGCCTTGCGCAATACTGCCCAAGCACCACAGAGCGTTGTGTCCACAAAGCCGGATAATCCTGCCTACATTGCGGTGAAGACCGAACTGGATGCGGTTAGACTCAGTCTAAAGACAGCGCAGCAGAAGCGCGGTCGGGTCAAAGCGAAACGAGCCGACTACGAGCGCCGGCTTGCCGAGATGCCCCGGGTAGAACAGACGGGGCGCGCGCTTACGCGAGAGCATGCGGATGCGGTCAGGAAACACGACGAAATAAGGCAAAGACTGATGGAGGCGGAGCTCAAAGCGCAACTCGAATGGGAGCAGGAGGGGGAGCGTTATTCGTTACTGCAGTCCCCCGGACGCCCACGCAAGCCGTCGAGAAATCGCCCAGCGATTCTGTTTCTAGGGTTACTGCTATCATTGGGCGTCGGCATAGGCTATGCGAGCTGGGCGGAATACATGGATCGCACGGTGCGCGGAACCAAGAGCGTTCGCGCCGCGCTCGGGGCGCCGCCGCTGGGGGTAATTCCATACATCCAGACTGAGTAACATCCGTCCCCTCAGCCGCGTCGCCCATAACACATCACCGGCGCATAGGCAAGATACATAAACAACTTTTTTGCCTGCCGCCGTACTACTGGATCATTTTCCTCAGATGCCCTACTATTCAGGCGTTTGCGGGGGGCACAGCACCCAGGGCTACCTGGATGAACAGGGATAGTCATCGTCTGCCATAAGGTTTGTGTCCGTACGTTTTTCGTTGGCTTTCCCGCTAGGTACGGGCTATGGAGCGCATTACCAAGGCAATCGAAAGAGCACGCGGCGGACGCCGTACCGGCATATCACGCCGACGGCAGGCCATACCCACCGAGATTACCTATAAAGAAACGCGTACGGCGCCTCTTTACCCCGGGTGGCTGCGGCAAAATCGCATCATTACCCCAGACGACACCCCACACAGTAAGGCTCGGCATGTTGAGGCTTACAAGGTGCTGCGAACCCGGGTATCGCAGCGAATGCGGCAGAATGGGTGGTCAACATTAGCGATCACCAGTCCGGGTCAGAACGAGGGCAAGACTTTAACGGCGATCAACCTGAGCATAAGCCTCGCCATGGAGGCGAATCATACGGTATTACTCGTTGACGCCGATTTACGTAGACCCACCATTCATACCTATCTCGGCCTCGAAGTGGGGCTGGGCTTGAGCGATCACCTTTTGGAGAACACACCCTTTGAACAAATACTTGTTCACCCAGATCTCCGTCGATTGGTGGTTGTACCGGGTGGTACACCAATCGCAGAATCTTCGGAAACGCTTTCCGCTCCGAAGATGCGAAGGTTGGTGCAAGAGCTGAAAACCCGCTACGCGTCACGTCTGGTGATCTTCGATTTGCCGCCACTGCTTAACATGGACGATGCGCTCGCGTTTGCACCGTATGTCGATGCAGTCCTGCTCGTCATACAAGAGGGACAAACATTGCAGGAAGAGGCCGCGCAGGCCGTGGCACTGCTACAGAGTGCAAACGCCAATCTACTTGGAACCGTACTGAATAAATCAGTGGAATCAACCACACGCTATGGTTACTAGGCAATGATCGGAGGGTGTCAAACTCTGGTGTCCCACTATCTGTTAGACGCGTCGCCATTCAACCGTAACACGCCGAACCGCCTGTAGTCAGAACGCGCACTTACGAGGATGTAATAAAGATGTACGAAGAATTCTACGGGTTTAGGAAAAAACCGTTTTCCCTGCTTCCCGACCCCGACTTCTTGTTCCTGAGTAGGAAGCATCGACTTGCATTGACGATGCTACAGTACGGCATAATGAACCAGGCGGGCTTTACTGTTATTACGGGCGAAATCGGCTCCGGAAAAACCACCCTCGTCCGACACTTATTGAACGAGCTCGGACACGATGTGACAGTAGGCCTGGTCTCCAATACCCACCGTTCTTTTGGTGAATTGCTGCAATGGGTGTTGTTAGCGTTTAACCTCGAGTACCACGGGAAGCAAAAAGTCGAGCTGTACCAAACGCTTGCCGATTTCCTTATACAGGAGTTCGACAAGAGTCGCCGCACGATTCTTATCATCGACGAAGCACAGAATCTGGGGGTCGAAGCGCTCGAAGAGTTGCGAATGCTCTCAAATATAAATGTCGACAGCGATCAGATCCTACAGTTAGTCCTGGTGGGTCAACCCAATCTACGAGAGATGCTTATGCTTCCTGAGTTGCAGCAGTTCGCGCAACGCATCGCCTCCGAGTACCACTTGGAGCGTCTGGATGTCGAAGAGACCTGGCAATACATTCGGCATCGCTTGACTGTAGCGGGTGGTGATCCCGGACTGTTTGATATCAAAGCATGTGCAACCGTCCACTACTACACTCAGGGGACGCCAAGGCTAATTAACGTGCTCTGTGACACAACACTGGTCTGTGGCTTCGCGGATCAAACGACGAAAATTGATGTTGAACTTATTTGCGAAGTGATCCGCGATAGAGCGGTGGGTGGTATTTTTCCTGTGACAGAACAGAAAAGCGAGACCCTAACTTATCCAGCCCACGATATCCAGGCCGCCAAAAAAACTCCAAGGAAATATGCGCGCAAACAAAAAAGCGCTTGACAAAAAAGAGAGCGAGATCGGGTTCTGATCGCTCGCCTTTACAGATATAGTAATTCGACTTACCGAACAGTTGCTGTGTAGACCTAGATAGCCTTACTAGTTCGATTCCTTGCCGCCGATGACGACTCAGTTCCCGGATTGCACCTCGTGAACTCGGCGCATATCGTAAACGCCACCTTGAACGTAAACGAGACGGCTTGGCTCGCTGAGCGTGTCGCACAGATGCTCCAGTCGCGAGTGCCTCGGTCTGGACCTATCTCTCATCCCTGAGTTCAATTCTGACTAGTTGGCCTAGTGTGAAGGCCATCCACAACGCGAGTATCGGGACGATGACCGAAAACATCCGTGGAGCCGCTGAAACCAACGAGCTGCCTCCAAAGGATATGAGGTAGAAACAGGCGAGGGCGTGGATTTCCCAAGGCATGCGCCTCCACCGCATCCAGACGGGATAAACGCATAGAACGGCGATAACGACCAGGAACATATTCGGCAAGAGATAGAAGAATGTCGACGGTTTTTGCTTCGTATAGGAATAGGGATAGCTGAACAATATGCGTCCGATATTCGAGACCCAGTTCGCCAGATATTTCACAGGATGTTCGCGGATGTTGGTAATGGCACGCTCCCTGAACAGCGGATCCTTGTCGACTCTAGACAGTCCTTCGAGGTTCGCATGAAACTCACCGTGGTCCTTGGCCAGCTCGGGGACCTCGCGCACATCGCGCTCACTAAACGAACTTCCGTACTCATTCTCGTAAGGGGTGGACATCCAATAAAGAGCATGCCCACCCTCGCTTGCCCAATAGAACACCCTCCCTGTCACGGAGTAGGTATAGAGAAGATAGGGAAGACAGAAGAGCAACGCCAAACCGCAGATCCATGCGCTCTTTCTGAATGGGTCTGCCTTCGTCCAGAAATAGAAGCCAAGGGCAATGATAAGCGCAGTCGAAATGACATACCCGAAGAAAACCTTGGTAAGCGCTAGATACCCTAAGTATAGGGCTGCCAGCAAAAGCTGGGTTCTGGCGCTGCTGCGATCGCGCTGCGCCCGGCAAAAGTGATAGGCAAAACCGCAGATCAAGAAGAAGGTGAGCGTCTCCGTGGCCAGCTGAGGCACGTGCAGGAGCATAGGCGGATATAGACCGAGAAAGAGCGAAGCCCAGAAGGCCGGCTGCGCATCGATATACGTCCTGAGTGTAGCGTGAAAATACAGCACACCGAGAAGCATAAATGCCACGTTAAACAGCTGCGCGATCAACCATGGAAGCTGAAATGCAACGACGGGAAGGATAACAAGCGGATAGCCTGGACCATTCGTCAGGTCAGGCATGTCTCTAGGCGTGTAGAAGCCATGTGATAGATTTTCCGCAAACTGTATATAACGAAACGCGTCGGAGTTTCCGTAGGAAAAGTCGGGGACTGCGAGGACCAGACCAACGTACAGGACTAGGAGTGCAACGAGCTTGGTCCTATAGTTCACGATCTTTAGAACCAAGTTGTGCCGTTCAGGGTAGCATCTGCGAGACCTTCGCTGCCGCAAGACTACGCGCGCGCGGTTATGGCTGTCAAGCTCACGTCTCCCAGGGGGTACTGGGGATGAGCGATTTTTTGGGTGTACCGAGCTACCAAGAGCCGATACTTTGCGCTACGGTACGTATCTATAATAATTTATTGCTTATATCCGGCGATTGACAGCACAATTAGACTTCGCCTGGAGAATACTTGTCTTAGATCACTTGTGTAGTGAAATGCACGCGTTTAGCCGAGGGGTTTAATTGAAAAGAGTAATACTAGTCAGCTTAATCGTGGTCTTAATGGCGGCCGAAACGCTCGGCGTAAAACTAAGCCTCGCTCCCGGCTTGAGTGTCAAGAATGCGTATCTCTACGTGATTTTGCTCATCCTGATCATCGAAGCCGCTATGAGAAAGGGTGAGGGGCAGATCGAACTAAAGAACGTCCATATCCCATTCATTGCGCTGCTTTCTTATGCAACGCTTTCCTGGTTTGTTCTTAGTCTGCTTCAGGTGTACCCGGCGTATGGGATGTATGAATATCTGATCGCTCTAAAGTCAGGCTTGATCGACCACTACCTCGTATTTTTGGTCTTCTTTTACGGCGTCAGATCGACAAGAGACGCGCTTTGGGTCGTGAAGTATATGCTGGGGATTGTGGTGCTAAGCAATATTATAACGCTGGTTGACGTGTACGACATTCCGGATCTCGGACTAATCCATGAAAGGCCAGATGGCAGGGTGAGTGGGCCGCTCGGTGAGTCTAATCAATATGCTGCGTTCCTAATCCTGTTTCTCCCTGGCATCGCAGTAGCGAGCTGGAAAGCACTCGGACTCAAACGCGTGGTTCATTTCCTAGGGCTCTTGGCAAGTCTTGGGGTCCTGGTATTGACGATGTCCCGAGGTGCGATCGTAGGTTTAACAGCTGGTAGCGTACTGGGGACGTTTTATCTAAGCCATTTCCTTCGTCCCGGACAGTATGTAAAGACCGCGATAGCGGTAACAGCTTTGACAGCAATCACGCTAATCGCTATAGGCTACCAATATTCGGACCTCTTGTATGCCCGCTTCATCGAACAGAGCAGTGTCGCAAGTATTGAAACCGCCAGCACTGGGCGGAGCGAAATTTGGAGCGGGATGTTGTCAAAGCAGCTGGAGGTGCCAATAACCTTTATCGTGGGATATGGCTGGGACACTTATACCATGATGCGCAGGATGGGTGAGTTTGTAGATGCGCCCCATAATGTCTATCTCCATTATTTGTTTACCTTGGGAATAATAGGACTCGCATTATTTTTGACCGTGGTAATCAACATTATGCGGGTGACGAAAAAAGCGATAGCTATGACCGACGAGTTCACACGTGTTCAACTGATGGCATTTGTTTTTGGTTTTTTATCGCTTTTGATAGCCATATCCTTCGTAGATCTCTACGATCCTTGGCCTTTTGTGTGGGCCTATACGGGTCTGATGATGCGAGTCGCTATCGGGGCGTCCGCTGAGCAACCGTCGATCAATACGCGTAGCGAGATACACGATTTTTCCGGTACTCATAGCGTGTTACCCAGATGACAGGCACTAGATTAGCTATCGTATACTTGGATAACGTAAATTCTGATTCTCCCAGACCAGATTATTTCTCTTATTGGTACCGGCACACTAGATAATTTTTTTATAAAGGACGCGACCGCAAAACTATTGTATGGTATTTTCCTCCTTAACAATCCGTCAAAAATATCTTGCTACCGTTTAATAAGTAAATCCGCCACGTATAAAATTGGCGAGCGATCAATAGCCATACCCGCCTTTCGATGAAAGACAATGGACAACTGACTCTGCGCCCCCGTTTAGTCATTGCGTAACGTGGTATATTGTTATCATGCAGATTCAATGGGTAACCCAATTCACAGACTTTGTGCCACTCGAGACGGAATGGAACACCCTCTTGCAGAACAGCGCCGTAAACACGTTATTTCTGAGACACGAATGGCTTCGGATTTGGTGGGAAGCGTATGGGAGCGGGGCGCAACTGCGGATATTGGTAGTCCGCAAAGATCAAAAAATCATCGCAATTGTTCCCCTAATGTTACAACGGACGTCACTCCGACACGTACCCGTAAGAATGCTGCAGTTCATGTCAAACGATGTTACCCCCAGGTCATTTTTCATATTACACCCGGAACACTCCACCGCCCTCGAGACCATAATCGGGGCCATTTGTGATAGGTCACAAGAGTGGGACATAATGAAGCTCACGGATATTCCCACAGATGTGAGCAATCACGATACGCTGCTCCAAGTTCTTTCTAGTGCCGGCCTGCCGTATGACGTCCGTCAGTCACGCTTATCGCCTTATATAGGACTAGCTGAAGATTTTGACACGTACTTTGCCGGGCGTTCCGCAAATACTCGCTCCCGCCTTCGACGCGCCTGGAAGAAGATAAATGCACACGGACAGGTGACCATAAAGAAAATGACCAAACACTCCGAGGTTATCAATGCTGTTGACACAGCATTTGACATCTCCTCCAAGAGCTGGAAGGCAGATATCGACACTGATATGGGGGGAACAAAGGCGTCGCGACAGTTCTATAAATCGCTTTCTGAAACAGGGAGCAGAAAGGAGTGGATAATACTTTGGATCCTCTACTTGGATGGGGAACCCGCCGCAATGCAATATCACGTCGTTTACCGACAGCATGCCTACTTGTTAAGGACGGACTTTGACAAGAGGTTTGCGGATCTGTCGGCAGGTGCGGCGTTGGAGTTACAGATTCTTAAGGATTATTTCGATTCAGACCTAGTTGAATACGATCTATGTGGTGCCGATTATACATACAAGTTGAAGTTGACAAGCTTGATACGTTCGCATAGCACTATCGAGATTTTTAATCATCGGATGCCCTCGCGTTTGCTATTTGTCGCAAAGCGATACATCCTCCCCCGCATTGGTGTCTCGGGGTAAGTGAATCCAAACAACATCCAGCAAAAGCAACGGTGCGTGAGCGCATGCGAGCACAGTGAGTTGGAAAACTTTGATAGTTTGCTAACATCCTGGACTAACATATTCCTGCAAAAACGAGTCAGATGTTGAGAGCGACGACGAGTGCTTGAAATAAAACTATATGGACGTGAGATTGACAAATAACATAGAACAGTCTCGTTTTGTCGTAACTGTCGATACAGAGGCAGATGATGCCTGGGCCCAATCGGACAAAATAGAACTGAAGAACCTTAAGGAGGTGCCAAGATTCCAGGACCTGTGCCAACGTTACGATGTGACGCCAACGTACCTTGTGACATATGAATGTGCCGCACGCGACGAGGCTATCTCTGTACTGAAACCTATCGTCGATGCCGGCCAGTGCGAGATAGGGCATCACTTGCACTGTTGGACGACGCCGCCCTTTATACATGAAAGACCATCCGGCGTGGACGTAGCCTGGCTCGGTGCTTACCAATCAGAGTTGCCAGACAGTCTGTTCAGAGAGAAAGCCGAGTGTCTTCGCAGTCAAATCGAGACGACATATGGGAAAGCTCCAACATCACACAGGGCCGGACGATGGGGAATTGATCAAAGGACTGTCGACTGGCTTATTGAGAATGATTTTGTGGCGGAATCTTCTGTGACACCACGCATGAGTTGGTCGGAAAACATAGGGAAAACAACAGGCGGACCATCATTTTATTCCTCACCGTATGCACCGTATTTCTGGCATGGAAGGTCGGCCCACAAGAAAGACGAGCGTTTTGTGGTGGAGATACCGGTCACGGTTGACATCCCCGTCGGTCTGCTCTCACGAGCGTGCGCACGTTATATGCAGCGAGAACTGCCCGGAACGAGCGTTGTCGACCGTCTCTACACAAAAACCGGTGCGGGTAGGATGCTCCGTCCCGACCCTGCATACCCAGAGGGGATACTGTTACGCATCGTAGACAGGACAATGGCGCATGGCATCCCAGTACTGAATCTGATGATCCATTCTTCGGAACTATCATTGGGTTGTAGCCCTTTCTCGAGAAACGAGGATGATTGCGCTCAAGTCTGGAGTAGACTGGAAGAGGTTTTCAAATACATCAAAGAGCGGGGAATCACGTCTGTTATGCTTTCTGAAGCAGCGATGTTACGTACAAAGGCAGAAGTACAAAATAGGATATAGCTTGCAATTATTTGACACTATCTCCAAAAAAACGCAGCTGCAAAATTATTCCAACAAAACGCGTCAAGAAAACGCCAAGTCACTAACTTGTACTGATTTGGAATAGAAAAGTTGTCCTCTCTAGTCAAACGCAGCGCCGTCCTGTCGTTCGCAAGGTTCTCTAACTATGCAATTATGCTGTTTAGTCCGGTCCTTTTGGTCCGGATACTGGATGTGCAGGCTTTCGGTCAATACCGCGAGTTTCTGCTATATGCGACGCTGTTGAGTGCAGCTATGAGTTTTTCGATTAGCAGAAGTTTGCCTTACTTTCTCCCTAAATTTCCCGCCCAAGAACGTATCTATGTGACTCAAGCTGCGCTGTTTGAATTTTTGTTCTGCGTTTTCGGGCTTGGATTGATTGTCTTAGGCAAGAGCATCATTCTAGCTGCTACCAGCTTCGATTTCATCGTGCCTTTAGTGCTGTACCTGTTCTTTTTTCTGAACCTTGATTTTCTTGAATTCTACTGGTTAGCCAAGGCACGATCAGATTACGTGCTGTATTACTCCAGTGGACGTCTTTTCATCAGAATGGTCACTGTAGTACTTACGGCTTATTACACACGGAATGTTCAAACAATTATCTACTCGTTGATCGCCGTCGAGGCGCTGCGTTTCGTGTTGGTGTTGTTTTTCACACTTAGACACAAAGTAATAGTCGGCGGTGTCCGGTGGGATACACTAAAACGACAGATGGTATTTTTTATGCCATTAGGGATCGCTGGCGTAATAGTCGCTTTTAACAGGGATATCGGTAAGTTGCTTATATCGACAAATCTAGGTGTCGCCGCCCTCGCTTTCTACGTGATTGGCACCTATATCGCACCCATTATCAATATCTTCAGGAGCTCGGTTGCCGATGTGATCTTTCCGGAAATAGTCGCCATCAAGACCGACGAGCCTCGGGTTGCGCTACAGCTGTGGCGGCGCGCAACGGTATTGTACTGTTTCCTTTTGTTCCCCATGGCCTTCGTTCTCTTTTATTATGCAGACGTGTTCATCATCACAATCTTCACGGATGCATATTCTCCTGGCATTCCAATTTTCATGATATATTTATTTCTTTTAATGCGTGAGTGCTTTGATTTCAATTTGCCACTTCGTGCAATGAACAAGAACGTGTATACCCTAATTGGTGATACACTTGCATTATTGCTTAACCTTGGGCTAATACTCTTACTGCTTGACTGGCTGGGCCTAATCGGTCCGGCAGTGGCGTACGTGACAGCCGATCTTATCATGGCTATATATCTTGGCAGGCAGGTACTAAGGCTGACTGGCATGTCCTTAGCCGAAATGCTCCCATGGGGTCAACTGGGCATGATTCTTTTTGCCTGTATTGTGAGCTCGCCCATCCTGTTTGTTGGAGAATATATAGCTATGAATGAGGT
>JBHIDJ010000063.1:0-16518 GCA_046760105.1 Acidiferrobacterales bacterium
GCGCTTTGCCATCCGCGAGGGCGGCCGCACCGTAGGCGCGGGGGTGGTGTCTAAAATACTGGAGTGAATCGTGAGTCGGAACAATCGGCGTTTATAACCCTTTGAAAGATCTTCGTATTTCACGATTCACGCTTGACAGAATTAGGCCAGTAGCTCAATTGGCAGAGCGTCGGTCTCCAAAACCGAAGGTTGGGGGTTCGATTCCCTCCTGGCCTGCCAGGGCGTTGGCTCAGGATTTGGGTTGATTTTTGACAAGCTTAAGTTGTTGCTCGCGGTGCTGATTGTGGCGATCGGCGTCGGGGGCTTCTATTATTTTGATGATCAGTCCGACTTGGTGCGTATACCTGGTCTGCTGTTGGCCTGTGCGCTCGCGGTAGTGGTGGGGTTACAAACGGCGCCTGGCCGAGGCTTTCAGGAATTCGCTAAGGGCTCGCTGCGGGAGTTGCGTCAGGTGGTGTGGCCCACGCGTAAGGAGACGACGCAGGTGACGTTGGTCGTGGTGGCTTTGGTCATCGCGGTGGCGCTGTTTCTGTGGGTCGTCGACCTGGGCCTACAAAAGGCCGTCAGACTATTAATTGGGCGGGGGTCCTGATGGCAAAGCGCTGGTACGTCGTGCATACGTTCTCGGGCTTTGAAAAGCACGTGGCCCGCTCGCTACAGGAACATATTAAGAATGCCGGCCTGCAGGAGAAGTTTGATGAGATTTTGGTTCCCACGGAGGAAATCGTGGAGCTGAAGAGGGGCCAGAAGAGGACCAGCGAGCGCAAGTTCTTCCCAGGTTACGTTTTGGTGAGGATGGAGATGGATGACGAGACGTGGCATCTCGTTAAGGCGGTCCCCAAGGTTAGCGGTTTTATTGGTGGTTCTAGTGCAAAACCGACGCCGATTTCAGACGGGGAGGCCGACGCCATCCTGCAGCAGGTCAAAGAAGGCGAGGAAAAGCCGCGCCCCAAGTTTTCGTTTTCAGCCGGCGAGCAGGTACGAGTCATCGATGGCCCGTTCCAGGATTTCAATGGCACGGTGGAAGACGTCAACTACGAGAAGAACAAACTGCGCGTGTCGGTGTCTATTTTTGGGCGCCTGACGCCAGTGGAATTGGATTTTAGTCAGGTAGAGAAAGGCTAACAATCGTGAACCGTGATTCGTGAGCCGTAAACCGTAACAACAATAGGCTTTTGTGGCTCACGACTAACGATTAACGACTAACGAAACAATGGCAAAGAAAATCGAAGCCTATATTAAGTTACAGGTACCAGCTGGCCAAGCGAACCCCAGTCCGCCGGTAGGCCCGGCTTTAGGTCAGCACGGGTTGAATATTATGGAGTTTTGTAAGGCGTTCAATGCCGAAACGCAAGGTATGGAACAAGGACTTCCGATCCCCGTGGTTATCACCGTGTATAGCGACAAGAGTTTTACCTTTATTAGGAAGACGCCCCCTGCGTCGTTTCTATTAAGGAAGGCGGCTGGCGTCGAGAAGGGCAGTAGCACACCGCACAATGATAAAGTGGGTAAAGTCACACGTGCGCAGCTAGAGGAGATCGCCAAGGCGAAGATGGTAGACCTGAATGCCTATGACGTTGATGCGGCTGTCAAGATCGTCGCTGGCAGCGCACGGAGCATGGGCATCGAGACCGAGGGTGTGTGACATGGCGAAGTCAGGCAAGCGCATGAAACGCCTCCATGAGATGTTCGACACATCTCAGTCGTTTACAGTCGATGAGGCCTTGAAGCTGGTGAAGGGATCTGCCGGCTGCAAGTTTGATGAATCAGTGGATGTTGCGGTCAATCTCGGTATTGATGCCCGCAAATCGGATCAAAACGTGCGCGGCACGACGATTATGCCCCGCGGTACCGGCAAAGCCGTGCGGGTTGCGGTGTTTGCCGAGGGCGAGCAGGCTGAGGCGGCAACGCGGGCTGGGGCCGATATCGTGGGTTTCCAGGATCTAGCGGACAGGGTCAAAGAGGGCAAACTGGATTTCGATATGGTCATTGCCACGCCAGACGCGATGAAGTTCGTCGGTAAGCTAGGCCCGATTCTCGGTCCGCGTGGACTGATGCCCAATCCGAAGGTCGGCACGGTGACTCCGAACGTCGCCAAAGCGGTAGAAAACGCCAAGGCGGGCCAGGTGCAGTACCGTAACGACAAGGCGGGCATTATCCATTGTTCGATCGGCAAGGCCTCCTTCGAGGCCGATGCCCTGAAGGAGAACCTGACGGCGCTTATGGAGGCCTTGCGCAAGTCCAAGCCATCCACGTCCAAGGGCACCTATATTGAGAGGGTGACGTTATCGACGACGATGGGGCCTGGTGTGCGGGTAGACAGTCGTTCGTTCTAGGCGTCCTTTAATGCCGGTCACCGGCGAAGTAGTGATGGAGGTGACTCATAATGAGTCTAAACCTTGAGCAAAAAAAGGCCATTGTGGAGCAAGTGTCCAGCGCACTGGCGGGCGCTCAAGCAGCGGTGCTGGCGGAGTATCGCGGTCTTACGGTGGCACAGATGACGACGTTGCGCAGGAAGGCGCGGGATTCGCAAGTCTACTTGCGCATCGTCAAAAACAACCTGGCGCGACGCGCGGTTGAGGGATCGGACTTTGAGTGCTTGAAGGACGAATTCGTCGGGCCACTTGCGCTTGCCGCCGGCGAGGATCCGGTCGCGGTAGCCAAGGTGTTAAGCGACTTTGCTAAGGATAACAGCGAGCTTCGCATCACTGCCGCAGCCATAGGCGGAAAGTTAATGTCTGAGGCCGAGGTCGATACCTTAGCAAAGCTGCCGGGGCGTGAGCAGCTGCTTGCCACGCTGCTGGGCACAATGAAAGCACCCGCGCAGCAGCTTGTGCAGGCGCTAAATGAGGTGCCCGCGAGGTTCGTGCGCACGCTTGCAGCCATAAGTGAGAAGAAAGAGGCTGCTAGTTGAATATCTAGTTAAACCAATCAAGCTTTGGAGATTAAGTCATGGCTGTATCTATAGAGGAAATCGCTGAAACACTTAGTAACATGCCAGTGCTGCAGCTAAACGAGTTACGGAAGGTGTTAGAAGAGAAATGGGACGTTTCTGCTGCTGCTCCCGCTGTCGCGGTAGCGGCTGCGCCCGGCGGGGCAGACGCGGCGGCACCAGCGGCTGAGAAAACTGAGTTTGATGTCGTCCTCAGCACTATCGGCAGCAACAAGGTTCCCGTCATTAAGGTCGTCCGTGCGGCGACTAATCTAGGCCTTAAGGAAGCCAAGGACTTGGTGGAGTCGACGCCGGCCACAGTCAAGGAGGGCGTAAACAAAGATGAGGCCGAAGATATCAAAAAGCAGCTTGAAGAGGTTGGCGCAACTGTCGAGCTTAAGTAGGCGCACCCGTGGTCGACTCGCCTTTCGACCCGAATAGTGCAGAGACCAGTTCATGTAATCAGTGGCGAGAATCGGGCATGTGGCCGCGTGCTGCAGGCTCGAGGCTGGCTGCTGCGTGGGTGTCATTGTCGGCAAACCGGAGCCGCTAAGGTCCGGCAAACGTGGTGAGGGCTAAAGCGTAAATGACTTATTCATTCACGGAAAAGAAGCGTATTCGGAAGAAATTTGGCAAACGTCCAAGTATCCTCCGAGTTCCTTATCTCCTCGAGATTCAGAAAAAGTCCTACGAAAAGTTCCTGCAGGCGGATGTGCTGCCCGGGCAACGGATCGATCAGGGCCTGCAGGCCGCTTTCAAGAGCGTGTTCCCCATCGAGAGCTACATCGGCAACGCAGCGCTTGAATTTGTCAGCTATCGACTGGGCGGCCCTCCGTTTGATGTGAAAGAGTGTCAGCAGCGCGGGTTAATTTATTCTGCGCCCCTGCGTGTGCTCGTACGGCTGGTTGTCTTTGAAAAGGATGAGGTCACCGGTACCAAGACGGTACGCGATATCAAGGAGCAAGAGGTCTATCTGGGCGAAATTCCGTTGATGACGGAAAACGGCACATTCGTCATCAATGGGACGGAACGCGTCATCGTCTCCCAGTTGCATCGTTCGCCGGGCGTGTTCTTTGAACACGATTACGGCAAGACGCATTCTTCTGGAAAGCTGCTGTTCTCTGCCAGAGTGATACCTTATCGTGGGTCGTGGTTGGATTTAGAGTTTGACCCCAAGGACTATCTGTATGTGCGAATAGACCGGCGGCGTAAGCTGCCGGCGACAATTGTCTTGCGTGCGTTGGGCATGGCCACGCAGGAAATTCTCGGGACCTTTTTCGAGACGGATGTCTTTCACCTATCGAAGAACGAGATCAAGCTGGAGCTCATAGCCAGGCGTCTACGTGGCATGCAACTCGACTTTGATATCAAGACTTCCAGGGGTGATGTCGTTGTAAAGGCGGGAGGAAGGATCTCGGGACGCCACGTAAGGGAGCTCGAGAAGACAAGAATGAAGCAATTATCTGTGGCCCGGAGCTTGCTCGTTGGGCTGGCGCTCGCCGAAGATGTGATTGACCAGACGAGTGGGGAATTGCTTGCCCAGGCCAATGACGTGGTGACCGAGGAGCACATAGATAAGTTTCTTGAAACCGGTGTGACTGAAGTTCGCACGATATATACGAATGAAATCGACCGCGGGCCCTATATCGCGGAGACGCTGCGGCTCGATCCGACTCGCGATCCGCTAGAAGCACAGATCGAGATCTACCGCATGATGCGCCCGGGCGAGCCGCCCACAAAGGATGCAGCACAAGCCTTGTTCAACAATCTATTCTTCAGTCCCGACCGCTACGATCTGTCTGCCGTCGGCCGCATGAAGTTTAACCGACGCCTCGGCCGCGATACCGACGAAGGTCCAGGCATCCTGAGCAAGGAAGATATCGTCGACGTCATGAAAGTGCTGATCGGGCTCAAGAACGGCGAGGGCGTTATCGATGACATCGACCATCTCGGTAATCGACGTGTGCGCTCTGTGGGCGAGCTGGTCGAAAACCAGTTTCGTGTTGGTCTAGTGCGTGTCGAACGAGCAGTCAAGGAACGGCTGAACCTGGCTGACAGTGCGAGTTTGATGCCACAGGAGTTAATCAACGCGAAGCCGGTGTCAGCCGTCATTAAGGAGTTCTTCGGCTCCAGCCAGCTCTCGCAGTTCATGGACCAGACCAACCCGCTGTCGGAGGTTACTCACAAACGCCGTGTCTCCGCGCTGGGTCCGGGTGGACTCACGCGCGAACGCGCCGGATTCGAGGTGCGTGACGTACACCCCACGCACTACGGTCGTGTGTGCCCGATCGAGACACCGGAGGGCCCAAACATTGGTTTGATTAATTCGCTGGCGGTTTACGCGCGCACCAACGAGTACGGCTTTCTGGAGACGCCGTACCGCAAGGTCGAAAGCGCTAAGGTGGGGGATGACATCCAGTATCTGTCGGCCATTGAGGAAGGCGAATACACCATCGCGCAGGCCAATGCGGCGATAGACAGCAAGGGTAATCTAGTCGATGAGCTCGTGTCGTGCCGCCATAAGAACGAGTTCGCACTGTCGACGATAGATAGGGTGAACTACATCGACGTAGCGCCATCGCAAATCGTATCGGTAGCGGCATCGTTGATCCCCTTTCTCGAGCACGACGATGCCAACCGTGCGTTGATGGGTTCGAACATGCAGCGCCAAGCGGTGCCCACTCTGCGCACCGAGAAACCGTTAGTGGGTACCGGCATGGAGAGCATCGTGGCGGTCGACTCGGGTGCAACCGTCGTCGCTCGCCGCGGTGGTGTTGTCGATTCGGTCGATGCGAGTCGTATCGTTGTTCGTGTGAGTGATGATGAGACCAAACCAGGCGAAGTGGGCGTCGATATCTATACCTTGGTTAAATACCAGCGCTCCAATCAGAACACCAACATCAACCAGAAGCCGCTGGTGAAGGTCGGTGACAGAATAGCCAGGGGTGACGTACTCGCTGACGGACCATCCACGCACGTGGGCGAACTCGCGCTTGGCCGGAACATTCTCGTCGCGTTTATGCCATGGAGTGGGTACAACTTCGAGGACTCGATCCTCATCTCAGAGCGCGTCGTCGAGCGCGACTACTTTACGACCATTCACATCGAGGAACTCAACACCGTCGCAAGGGATACCAAGCTAGGACCTGAAGATATCACGCGCGACATTCCGAATGTGGGTGAGGCGGCGCTTTCCAAGCTCGATGAGTCCGGGATCGTTTACATCGGCGCGGAAGTGACGACGGGTGACATCTTAGTGGGCAAGGTTACACCGAAGGGAGAGACCCAGCTTACGCCAGAAGAGAAGCTTTTGCGTGCGATCTTTGGCGAGAAGGCCTCGGACGTGAAAGACACCTCGCTGCGTATGCCATCCGGCATGTCCGGCACAGTCATCGATGTGCAGGTGTTTACTCGTGAGGGAGTAGAGAAGGACGCCAGGGCCAAGGCCAACGAGCAGCAGGAGCTCGAGCGCATTCAGAAGGATCTTAACGATCAGTACCGCATCGTCGAAGACGACGCGTTTGCTCGTATCGAGCGTCTGTTAACTGGCAAGACTGCGGACGGTGGACCAGCAGAACTTAATGCCGGTGATAAGATCACCAAGACCTATCTCGCCGAGCTTTCGCGCGAAAAATGGTTTGACATTCGTTTGCGTAACGAGGAGGCGAGCAAGGCACTCGAGCAGATCCGCACGCAGTTGGCAAAACAAAAGGAATACTTCGATACCAAATTCGCAGAGAAGCGCGCGAACCTCATCTCCGGCGACGATCTGGCACCTGGTGTCCTGAAGATGGTCAAGGTGTACGTCGCCGTGAAGAGGCAGCTACAGCCGGGCGATAAGATGGCTGGGCGGCACGGCAATAAAGGTGTGATTTCGCGTATCGTGCCGGTAGAAGATATGCCGTACATGGAAGACGGTACACCCATCGACATCGTTTTGAATCCACTCGGTGTGCCGTCGCGCATGAACGTGGGGCAGGTGCTCGAAACACATATGGGTTGGGCGTCGCATGAGCTCGGGCGACAAATCAGCCAAATGCTTGATCAACAGCGTAGCGCTGCGGGATTACGCAAATTCATTGAAACGATCTACAACGATCCAAAAACTGGCGGTAACAAGGAAGATATCAAGTCCTTCGGTGACGAGGAGATTTATGAGCTTGCGCACAACTTACGCAATGGCACGCCGGTGGCGACACCAGTTTTTGACGGCGCAACCGAAGACGAGATCAAACGCATGTTGGAACTTGCTGGTCTACCTCGCAGCGGCCAGGCGACGCTCTGTGACGGACGTACCGGCGAGCCTTTCGACCACCCCATCACCGTGGGTTATATGTACATGCTAAAGCTAAATCATCTTGTAGATGACAAGATGCATGCCCGTTCGACCGGTCCCTACAGCCTGGTGACTCAGCAACCACTTGGCGGAAAGGCACAGTTCGGCGGGCAGCGCTTTGGTGAAATGGAGGTATGGGCGCTTGAAGCGTACGGCGCCGCTTACACGTTGCAGGAAATGCTTACGGTAAAGTCAGATGATGTTTCCGGACGTACGAAAATGTTCGAAAACATCGTCAAGGGCGATTATCGTATGGAGGCAGGTATGCCAGAGTCATTTAACGTCTTGGTTAAGGAGATCCGCGCGCTCGGCATCGATATCGGATTGGAGCAGACGTAGATTTTAGTACGCAGGTACTCGGGCGTGTTCGCATCCGCAACCCGAGAGTAAAACGCGTAAGCAATCAGATACCGCGGGAGACAAAACATTGAAAGACTTATTCAATCTTTTCAAGCAGCATGGCAAAAGCGAGGACTTTGATGTCATCCGCATCGGGCTCGCTTCCCCCGAAAAGATCCGGTCGTGGTCGTACGGTGAGGTCAAGAAACCCGAGACCATCAATTACCGCACGTTCAAACCCGAACGGGACGGCTTGTTCTGTGCCAAGATCTTCGGCCCGGTAAAGGACTACGAATGCCTGTGCGGTAAGTACAAACGCCTCAAACACCGCGGTGTGATCTGTGAGAAGTGCGGCGTGGAGGTTACGCTTTCTAAGGTGCGGCGCGAACGCATGGGTCACATCGAACTGGCTAGTCCCGTGGCGCACATCTGGTTCCTAAAGTCGCTGCCCTCACGCATGGGACTTATCCTCGACATGACGCTGCGGGATATCGAACGCGTGCTCTATTTCGAGGCGTATGTAATTGTTGATCCGGGTCTGACGCCGCTTGAGCGCAGTACGCTGATGTCCGAAGACGCCTATCTCAACGCGATCGAGCAGTATGGTGATGAGTTCGATGCTCGCATGGGGGCGGAAGCGATTCGCGACCTGCTGAAAAGCATTAATCTCGAAGAAGAAGCGGCGCGACTGCGTGAAGAGCTAGCAGCGACTAGTTCGGAGACCAAGATCAAGAAGATTACTAAGCGCCTAAAGGTGATCGAGGCCTTTATCCACTCGGGGAACCGACCTGAGTGGATGGTCATGGAGATTCTCCCGGTGCTGCCGCCGGAACTGCGCCCATTAGTCCCGCTCGACGGTGGACGTTTCGCTACCAGCGACCTGAACGATCTCTACCGGCGTGTCATTAACCGCAACAATCGTTTAAAACGATTGCTGGACCTGAATGCGCCAGACATCATTGTTCGCAATGAGAAGCGCATGCTGCAAGAAGCGGCGGACGCACTTCTCGATAACGGCCGTCGTGGCAAGGCCATTACCGGTGCTAACAAGCGCCAATTGAAGTCGTTGGCTGACATGATCAAGGGTAAACAGGGCCGTTTCCGGCAGAACCTACTGGGCAAGCGTGTCGATTACTCCGGACGATCGGTGATCGTTGTCGGGCCAACGCTGAAGCTGCATCAGTGTGGACTGCCGAAGAAGATGGCGCTGGAGCTGTATAAGCCGTTTATCTTTAGTAAGCTCGAATTGAAAGGGCTTGCCACCACGATCAAGGCGGCCAAAAAGATGGTAGAGCAGGCCAGCCCTGAGGTCTGGGATATCCTGGAAGAGGTGATCCGTGAGCACCCGGTTTTGCTAAATCGTGCACCCACACTACATCGTTTAGGCATCCAAGCATTCGAGCCCGTGCTCATCGAAGGTAAGGCGATTCAGTTGCATCCACTCGTGTGTGCGGCCTTTAACGCCGACTTCGACGGCGACCAAATGGCGGTCCACATCCCGCTGTCCATCGAGGCGCAGCTGGAGGGGCGTGCGCTGATGATGTCGACGAACAATATTCTCTCGGCTGCTAATGGGGAGCCTATCATCGTGCCGACGCAGGATATCGTGTTAGGACTCAACTATATGGCGCGCGAAAAGATAAACGCACCAGGCGAGGGCCACGTCTTCGCCGATGTCTCGGAAGTGCACCGCGCATTTGAGAGCGGACAGGTTTCGCTGCACGCACGCATCAAGGTGCGTATCAGTGAGATTCTATACGACGACGGCAATCGCACGGAAACGCGCAAGCTGTACGCGACCACCGTCGGCCGAGCCTTGTTGTCCGAGCTGTTGCCGGAGGGCCTGTCCTTCGAACTGGTCAATCGAGATCTAAACAAGAGGGCCATTTCGGAGCTGGTCAATGCCTGCTACCGACACGTGGGGCTGAAAGAGACCGTGATTTTCGCTGACCAGCTTATGTATACCGGCTTTTCCTACGCAACCCGTGCCGGTATCTCCATCGGTGTGGAGGACATGGTTACGCCCGCGGAGAAGCCGGAGATACTGCGACAGTCCGAGACTGAGGTGAAAAGCATTCAGAAGCAGTACGCGTCAGGGCTGCTCACCGACGGCGAGCGCTACAACAAGGTCGTCGATATCTGGAGTCGCACCAGCGAAAAAGTGGCCAACTCCATGATGGAGCAGCTCGGTAGCGAGGAAGTCGTCGACGCAGAGGGCAAACACGTTAGACAGGACTCATTTAACCCCATCTATATGATGGCCGACTCCGGCGCCCGCGGTAGCGCCGCGCAGATCCGCCAGCTGGCCGGCATGCGTGGTCTGATGGCTAAGCCGGATGGGTCTATTATCGAGACCCCCATAACGGCGAATTTCCGTGAGGGACTAAACGTCCTGCAATACTTTATTTCCACACACGGCGCGCGCAAGGGTCTGGCTGACACTGCGTTGAAGACGGCGAATTCAGGTTACCTCACGCGGCGTCTGGTAGACGTGTGTCAGGACCTCGTAGTCACTGAGCACGACTGCGAAGCCACCCGAGGGATTACAAAATACGCGCTGGTGGAGGGAGGCGAGGTCGTTGTCCCGCTTCGCGATCGCATCCTTGGGCGCATTGTTATCGGCGACATTGGCGATCCTGATGACCGGACGGTGCTTATCGAGAACGGTACGATGCTAGATGAACGAGCTGTAGCACTGCTCGATCAGAAAAATATAGACATGGTGCTCGTGCGTTCACCGGTTACCTGCCAGACTCGCTATGGTGTTTGTGCAAAGTGCTACGGACGCGACCTGGGGCGCGGGCACCTCGTCAATCTCGGTGAGGCGGTGGGCGTCATCGCCGCCCAGAGTATTGGCGAGCCGGGTACACAGCTGACCATGCGCACCTTTCACATCGGGGGCGCGGCCTCCGGTGCAATCATGGAGAGCAAAATCGAGGTCAAGACCAGCGGCACAGCGAAGCTAAAGAACCTCAAGATCGTCAAACACGCTAGTGGCAACTATGTAGCCGTGTCACGATCGGGCGAGTTGGTGATCCAGGACGCACAGGGGCGCGACCGCGAGCGCTATAAGGTCCCGTATGGAGCGGTGCTAAGCGTGCACGACGGTGACAAGGTGACGGCGGGCTCGGTTGTGGCGCAATGGGAGCCTCATACGCATCCGATCCTGACGGAGGTCGCGGGCCGGGCCACGTTCACCGATCTCATCGAGGGTGTCAGTGTCAATAAACAGACGGACGATATCACGGGACTGTCTACCTACGTCGTGCTCGATCCCGCCCAGCGGGGTGGTCCCAAAGAGGTTCGTCCCATGATCGGCCTCGTGGATGCGAAGGGCAAGGAACTCACGATCGCTGGCACGGATATTCCGGCGAAGTACATGCTTCCGCCGGGGGCGATCATAACGGTGGAAGACAGCGCCAAAGTGGGTGTGGGTGACGTACTTGCGCGCATCCCGCAGGAGACGCAAAAGACCCGGGACATCACCGGCGGTCTGCCGCGGGTGGCGGAGTTGTTCGAGGCGCGCAAGCCAAAGGACTGTGCCATCTTGGCAGAGATCACCGGTGTGGTGTCGTTCGGCAAGGACACCAAAGGAAAACGGCGTCTTGTCATTACCGATAAGGAAGGCGTAGACAACGAGTATCTGATTCCGAAAGGACGACATATCACCGTGTTCGAGGGCGAGACGGTTGAACAGGGAGACGTCATCGTCGAGGGTGCACCGGTGTCCACGGATATCCTGCGCCTGCTCGGTGTCGAGGCGCTCAGCAATTACATCGTTGACGAGGTTCAAGATGTATACCGGCTGCAGGGTGTCAAGATTAATGACAAACACATCGACGTTATAGTCCGACAGATGCTCCGTAAGGTGCAAATCGTCGAGCCCGGTGACACCCGGTTCCTGCCGGGTGAACAGGTGGAACGGGCGCGATTGCTCGAGGCGAACGAGCTGATGGTGGCCGATCGCAAGAAGCCTGCTACCTATGAGCGCATGTTGCTCGGCATAACGAAGGCATCTTTGTCCACAGAGTCGTTCATCTCTGCCGCTTCGTTCCAGGAGACCACCCGCGTGTTGACGGAAGCGGCGATCAACGGCAAACGCGACATGCTCCGCGGGCTCAAGGAGAACGTGATCGTGGGGCGTCTCATTCCGGCCGGCACCGGGCTCGCCTATCATGAAGAGCGCCGCCGGAAACGGACGCAGGCAAAGCAGGAGGCACTGGAACTTGAGCAGTCGCTATCGACCAGCCAGCTACACCCCGGCAGTCTGGAAAGCGGGGAGGAGGCTGTGGGGGCATAGCCGGGTCCCGCGCGCGCTTAACCCGGTGCGGACCGGTTTCGCTTGACACACAGCGGGTGTGTGCCTAGAATCGCGCCCCACCTGACAGGCCGGGAGGTTCCGGCCTGTCGTTTTGTTTTTTTTGCGCGTTGACGAGTTCGATGCCAACAATCAACCAATTGGTGCGAAAGGCGCGGCGACGCCAGACCAAAAAGTCAGCAGTGCCCGCGTTGGAGGGCTGTCCGCAGAAGCGCGGTGTGTGTACGCGTGTGTACACCACAACACCGAAAAAGCCGAACTCGGCGCTGAGGAAAGTGGCCAAAGTGCGTCTGACCAACGGCTACGAGGTTATTACCTATATCGGCGGCGAGGGCCATAATTTGCAGGAGCATTCGGTGGTGTTAATCAAGGGCGGGCGCGTAAAGGACCTCCCGGGGGTACGCTATCACACCGTACGGGGGGCCTTGGACACGGCCGGTGTCAGCGACCGCCATCAAGGCCGTTCCAAGTACGGGACCAAGCGGCCGAAGGCCTGAAATGGTCGCAGTGGTTTGACGTTCGCCGTGCAGAGCCTGCGCGGCGTTTTATTCTATATATATATAGTGAGCAGAGATGCCAAGACGGAGAGAGGTTGCAAAGCGCGAGATCACCCCGGATCCCAAGTACGGGAGTGAAACGCTCGCCAAGTTTATTAACGTGGTGATGCGCCGCGGCAAGAAGTCCGTGGCCGAGAGAATCGTCTACGGGGCGCTAGACAGGGTCGCCGAACGTACTAAGGCGGATCCTTTGGAGGTCTTCAATCAGGCGCTTGACAATGTGCGTCCGATCGTAGAGGTCAAAAGCCGGCGGGTTGGCGGCGCCACTTACCAGGTACCGGTGGAGGTGCGCCCAGTACGACAGTCCGCGCTGGCCATGCGCTGGATGGTAGAGGCGGCGCGCGCCCGTTCCGGAAGATCAGCGCGTGAGCGTCTTGCGGCGGAATTTTTGGATGCGGCGGAAAAACGTGGCAATGCCGTGAAGAAGCGCGAAGACGCGCACCGTATGGCAGAGGCCAACAAGGCCTTTTCGCATTACCGCTGGTAGGCAGAGCTAGGATTGAACAGGGACAGCCGATTATGGCCCGCAAAACGTCCATAGAACGATATCGCAATATCGGCATCATGGCACATATTGATGCCGGTAAGACGACCACGACCGAGCGCGTCCTCTTCTACACCGGTATTCTGTACAAGCTGGGCGAGGTGCACGACGGCACGGCGGTCATGGATTGGATGGAACAGGAGCAGGAGCGCGGCATCACGATCACGTCGGCAGCGACCACCTGTTTCTGGAAGGGCATGGACCAGAAACTGCCCGAGCACCGTATCAACATCATTGATACGCCTGGGCACGTGGATTTCACGATCGAGGTGGAACGCGCGCTGCGGGTACTGGATGGTGCGGTAGCTGTGTTCTGCGGCGTCGGCGGTGTCGAGCCGCAGTCGGAGACCGTTTGGCGTCAGGCCAATAAATATAAGGTACCGCGCATAGCGTTCGTGAACAAGATGGACCGCGCGGGAGCCGATTTTCACCGCGTAGTCGATCAGATCAGAGGCCGTCTCGGCGCTAACGCGATTCCTGTCCAGTTACCTATTGGCACCGAGGACAAGTTCGAGGGCGTTGTCGATCTCGTCAAGATGAAGGCGCTCTACTGGGATGACTCCACTCTCGGTATTAACTTCGAGGAGCGCGATATTCCGGCACACATGCTGGGCGAATGCAAGAAGTGGCACGAACATATGGTGGAAGCGGCAGCCGAGGCCAATGAGACGATAATGGAGAAGTATCTCGGCGAAGGCGACTTATCTGTCGATGAGATAAAGAAGGGTTTGCGCATACGCACTCTTGCTAACAAGATTATCTGCGTACTGTGTGGCTCTGCGTTTAAGAACAAGGGTGTACAGGCGTTGCTGGACGCGGTAATCGACTATATGCCGTCGCCGGCTGATGTGCCACCGATCAAAGGCGTGCTAGATGATAAAGGCGGGACTGTCGCCGAGCGGCGTGCCGATGATGCCGAGCCGTTTGCCGCGCTAGCATTCAAGATCGCAACCGACCCGTATGTCGGACAGCTCGTATTCTTTCGTGTTTACTCCGGCGTGCTGAAATCCGGCGATAGCGTTTTCAATCCCGTGAAAGATAAAAAGGAACGTATCGGACGCTTGCTGCAGATGCACGCAAACAGTCGCGAGGAAATCAAAGAGGTGCGCGCCGGCGATATCGCGGCCGCAGTCGGTATCAAGCAGGTCACTACAGGCGACACCTTATGTGATGTCAACCATGTTATCACGCTCGAGCGTATCGAGTTTCCGGAACCGGTGATCTCCCAGGCAGTAGAACCCAAGACCAAGGCGGATCAGGAGAAGATGAGTTTGGCGCTCTCACGGCTCGCCCAAGAAGATCCGTCCTTTCGGGTCGCGACTGATAGCGAATCCGGGCAGACCATCATCTCCGGCATGGGTGAGCTTCATCTGGAGATTATTATCGACCGCATGAAGCGAGAGTTCAGCGTGGATGCCAACGTTGGTAGGCCGCAAGTGGCCTATCGCGAGACGATTGGCAAAATGGTGGAGCAGGAAGCCAGGTACATCAAACAGACCGGCGGACGGGGACAATACGGGCACGTATTCTTGCGCTTGGAACCGCGGCCCCCTGGCAACGGCTTTGAGTTTGTCGATGCCATCAAGGGTGGTGCTATACCGCGTGAGTATATACCCGCAGTTCGAAAAGGTGTCCAAGATGCGATAGAACGTGGTGTGTTGGCCGGTTACCCGATGGTAGATGTAGCAGTGACGCTCTTTGATGGCTCTTATCACGAGGTGGATTCGTCCGAGGCCGCCTTCAGGATGGCGGCGAGTCAGTGTTTCCGTGGTGCGGCGTTAAAAGCCAATCCTGTATTACTTGAGCCTATTATGGCCGTGGACGTGGTCACACCGGAAGAATACATGGGCGCTGTTAACGGCGATCTCAGCGCCCGGCGCGGCGCAATCCTTGGCATGGCGGATGCTCCTGCAGGCAAGATTATCCGTGCCGAGGTACCGTTGGCGGAAATGTTCGGTTATGCCACGGCGTTACGTTCAGCCACCCAGGGGCGCGCGACTTATACTATGGAATTTAAGAAGTATGCCGCGGCACCCACCAACATTACCGATGAGGTGATAAAGAAGGCATCGTAGATAGATTAGTCTGGAGGCTGGAGTCTTGAGTCAAAGACAATAGTGAAGGTAATGGTGAAAACTCAGGACTCAAGACTCAAGAAGGGGTAAACAACCGTGTCCAAGCAAAAATTCGAACGCACCAAACCCCACGTCAACGTGGGCACGATCGGCCATGTGGATCATGGCAAGACCACGCTGACCGCGGCGATGACCAAGATCCTGGCTGCGCAACACGGCGGCGAGATCATGACCTTTGACCAGATCGACAACGCCCCCGAGGAGCGCGAACGCGGGATCACCATCGCCACCGCGCACGTGGAGTACCAGACCGACAATCGCCACTACGCCCATGTGGACTGCCCAGGCCATGCCGATTATGTCAAGAACATGATCACCGGCGCCGCCCAGATGGACGGGGCGATCTTGGTGGTCTCGGCCGCCGACGGCCCCATGCCGCAGACGCGCGAGCACATCCTGCTCGCCCGCCAGGTGGGCGTGCCCTACATCGTGGTCTACCTCAACAAAGCCGACATGGTCGATGACGCAGAGCTCTTGGAGCTCGTGGAGCTTGAGGTACGCGACCTCCTGACCAAATACGAATTCCCCGGCGATGACACCCCGATCATCGTGGGCAGTGCGTTGAAGGCCCTGGAGGGCGATACCAGCGAGCTCGGCGAGCCCTCGGTCATGAAGCTCGCCGAGGCCTTGGATGGCTACATCCCCGAGCCGGAGCGCGCCATCGATGGGGCCTTTCTCATGCCGGTGGAAGATGTCTTCTCCATCTCCGGGCGCGGCACCGTGGCCACGGGGCGCGTGGAGCGCGGCATCGTCAAGGTCGGTGACGAGGTGGAGATCGTGGGGCTTCGCGACACCGAGAAGACCACCGTGACCGGGGTCGAGATGTTTCGCAAACTCCTCGATCAAGGCCAGGCGGGGGATAACATCGGGGCGCTGCTCCGGGGCGTCAAGCGCGATGAGATCGAGCGCGGCCAGGTGCTGGCAAAGCCTGGCTCCATCACCCCGCACACCAAGTTCGAGGCCGAGGTCTATGTGCTCTCCAAGGAGGAAGGCGGGCGTCATACGCCCTTTTTCAACGGCTACCGGCCCCAATTCTACTTTCGCACCACCGATGTCACGGGGTCGGTGGAGCTGCCCCAGGGCACCGAGATGGTGATGCCGGGCGATAACGTGCGCATGATGGTCTCGCTCATCAGCCCCATCGCCATGGAGGAGGGCCTGCGCTTTGCCATCCGCGAGGGCGGCCGCACCGTAGGCGCGGGGGTGGTGTCTAAAATACTGGAGTGAATCGTGAGTCGGAACAATCGGCGTTTATAACCCTTTGAAAGATCTTCGTATTTCACGATTCACGCTTGACAGAATTAGGCCAGTAGCTCAATTGGCAGAGCGTCGGTCTCCAAAACCGAAGGTTGGGGGT
>JBHIDJ010000064.1:0-16288 GCA_046760105.1 Acidiferrobacterales bacterium
TGGGAACTTTGGCCGAAACCAAAGTTCCTCGTCGTGCGGGGGCGAAACCCCGCTATTAGATGATCGCGCAAGGGGACACCTTAGAGATGCAGACTTTTAACCTCGGCTTGACCGCAATGCGTTGACTAACTTTCGCAGTGCCTGACCGCGGTGGCTTAGTTGATTCTTGACTTCCGGCGGTAGCTCCGCGGCGGAGCAATTGTGTGTCGGGACGAAGAAGACAGGATCGTAGCCGAAACCGCTTTTGCCTTTGGGTTCGAACAGGATGCAGCCTTCCCAGGTACCCTGGCAGATAATCGGCGTGGGGTCGTGCGTGTGCCGAAGGTAGATCGCTACACATTGAAAACGGGCCGTGCGCCGTTCTTCCGGAACCTCAGCAAGCTCTGTTAGCAGCTTATCTACATTGGCCTTGTCAGAGCTGCCGCTGCCGGCATACCGAGCGGAGTGGATACCGGGTGCACCATTCAGCGCATCAACCTCGAGACCGGAGTCATCGGCGATGGCGGGGAGTCTGGTCTGGTGCGAGGCGTTCCGCGCCTTGAAGATGGCGTTTTCTACAAACGTAAGCCCCGTTTCCTCGATATCGCTGACGTTAAACTCGCTCTGTGGTACTACTGTCAGCCTTAAGTCGCCTAGAAGTTGGGCAATCTCACGCACCTTGCCGGGGTTGTTGCTGGCAAGGACGATTCGCGTGCTCATCCGCTCATGCCAAGCGCTTGGCGCTGGTGCTGAAAGAGCTCATTTATTCCACTTTGCGCCAGCTCTGTCATGGCAAGCATCTGCTCAATGCTGAAGGCTGTACCCTCCGCCGTGCCCTGAATCTCAATAAAGCGGCCGTTATCTTCCATGACAAAGTTCATGTCGGTTTCCGCATTGGAGTCTTCTGCGTAGTCGAGGTCCAGTATTGCCTCACCATTGTAGATGCCCGTGGATACCGACGCGACGAGATGGCGAAACGGGTCGGCCTCCATGAGTCCCTCTTCTCGCAAAGAGTTAATAGCATCTACGAGCGCCACGCAGCCGCCGGTCACCGAGGCGGTGCGAGTGCCGCCGTCCGCCTGTATGACATCACAGTCGACCGTGAACGTACGTTCACCGAGCAGGTGGAGGTCCACGGCCGCGCGCAGTGCGCGGCCGATAAGGCGTTGGATCTCCATGGTGCGTCCGCCCTGCCTTCCCCGCGCGGCCTCGCGCGGCATGCGCTCAGACGTGGACCGCGGCAGCATTCCGTACTCCGCTGTGATCCAGCCCCTGCCCGTGCCCTTCAAGAAATTGGGCACCCTATCTTCCACGCTGACTGTACAAACGGCTCGCGTATCGCCGAACTCGATCAGCACCGAGCCTTCCGCATGGCGCGTGTAGCCGCGGGTTATCCGGATTTCACGTAACTGGTCATGCCGACGTCCGCTGGGCCGCATTGGTCAAAGTTTGCAGTTTATCTATTGGGCGTGTGTGACGTGGGTTTGGTGGAGTCCGCAACCTGATTCTAGCAAAAAGGCAAAGACTGCTCAGGCGAACCCGTGGTCGTGGTTGTTCAGGAGATCGCGCTACCGGAAATCGCCCCTATTTTCGTTCGAGCTTTTTCATATAGTTTTCCAGTTCTTCCAGCTCGGCTTCATATGATTTTTTCTTGGTTCTCGGCTTCGGCGCTGGTGTCGTTGCTTTCACCACCGGCTCTTTAGGCCGTGAGCTTTTTCTTTTCTTACGCGCTTTCTTAACAAGCATCTTGTTTTTGGCGATTTCCCAGAGCGCATCCTGATCAACGTTCATCATCTGGTTGGCCTGCAACGGCATGGTCGTTGGCGCAGAGTCTCTCCAGCGCAGGCCGATCGCACTCACGTTGTCACACACGCCACGCCGTCTGTCCTCAGCTTCCATCGCCATTTCCTCGAGGGCTTCGTCCAAAGAATCGAAGTCCAGGTAGTCCGCCAGCTCTTCCGTCGAAAATGCCTCCCAGAGACCATCGGTACACAAGAGCAGGACGTCACCATGTTGTAACGCCGTTTCCTCGCCAATGCTGATGGTCGGTTTGACCGGGCCCCCGACGCATTTTAATAGGCGGCTTTTTTCCGGGTGGCTTAACATCTCCTCTTCCGTAAGTACGCCATCCGCCCGCAGGCGCTCGGTGGCGGTGTGGTCAAGCGTGCGCGTGACTACTTGGTCGTTTCGAAAAAGGTAGAGTCGGCTGTCGCCAACGTGTGCCCAATAGGCGTAACCGTCTTGTACGAGGCACAGCACGCAGGTAGTGCGTGGCTCAATCGGCGGATCGTGCGCCTTGGCCTCCAGAAGGATTGCATTGTGGGCCTGCAAGATGGTCAGCGCGAGAAATGCGGACGGCTGCTCGATGGCCGGTTGCTTTATTCGCTCGAAGGCACGAATTGCTGTTTGCGTCAATACCTGAGCCGCAAGCTCCCCGCCGGCGTGCCCGCCGAGGCCGTCGGCCACAGCCATCAGCACGGCGTTTTCACGCTCGGAATACGCAATCCGATCCTCATTTGTCCGGCGCGAGCCCGGTGAGCTATGTCGCGCGAGTTCGTATTTCATATTAATGCGTTACCGATTCCAAGGTAGCATCGTACGCAGTCGTTCGAGGTATCCCTCGCGTTCGTCTTCCATGCCTGCAACCCAACTGCGGTTGAGGAAGTCCAATAACTCCTGAACGCTCTGCGGACGGTCTGCATAATTCATCTGCAAGCACCAATCGACCGCTTGCAGGAGCTCCTTCGAATAACGCCGTGCAAACGTTCGCACCGCAGGCTTCAGCGTATCCTTCACTGCACGCTCGGGAGACGGTGGCGGTGCACGCCCGCTCATGCACGCCCACATGGACGCACCGATCGCGTAAAGATCGGTCCAGGGTCCGACCTCTCCCTGCCGGTGCTGCTCAACAGGTGCAAACCCGAGCGTCAGCGTGTGCGGCCCGACCAGTCGCTCCCCTTCCAACGCCATTCTGGCTGCACCGAAATCGAGCAACAGCGGTCTGCCCCCAGGGCGCAGATAGATGTTTGCCGGTTTGATGTCGAGATGTAGCAGGTTGTTCTTATGAAGTTCCCATAGACCGAGCAGGAGCTGTGGGAATACCCTGCGGATAAATTTTTCGCTAAGTTTTCCTGAGTGCCGTTTGATATAAGAGCGCAGGTCTTTTCCGCGCTCATAATCCATGACCAGATAGACGGTGTTGTTAGCACGAAAGAAATCGGTCACATGCACGATATTGGGATGATTGACCTTGGCAAGCGCCGCCGCCTCGTCGAAAAAGCGCTTAATGCCCTTGCGAAACGTCGTCGACGACTCCCCCGATATGCTCTCGACACTCGCATCCTCGAGTCGCTTGGCTTGATCGAGCGGCAGATATTCCTTAATGGCGACCTTCTGCTCGGTGTTTACATCGGTTGCGAGATACACGATGCTGAAGCCGCCACCAGCGATCGTTTTTTCGATGCGATAGCCGTGCAGCTCGAAGCCCTTGGGAAGAGCAGCGGCTTCCTTCAGGGGTTCGTGAGTACTCGTAACCATGGTTATCGTGTTTGACCCTCGATCGAGGGGTGTCCCGCCCAAGATAGACTCAAAACGAGCAAAATCCGTCTGTGCTATTTTTTAATCAGGTATCAACCACACCCTTGCGGTCACCCGCGGAGTGGCCATCACGCGCTCAGCTTCTGGGACCTATCGTGGCGGTGCCGACGCGTAATTCCTTATTACCATTATGAAACATAGCTTAAAATGAAGAAACTGGCGATAGACCGCGGCCCCGGTCGACGGGTTCGCGGGCGCTGCTGGGCCCAATTATCCGCCGGGAGGACGCTATGGCACGTAGTATGACCGCATTCGCTCGCCGAGACGCGGACACCCAATGGGGCAGCCTCACGTGGGAGCTGCGGTCCGTTAATCACCGTTATCTGGAAGTTACACCGAGACTTCCCGATGAGTTGCGCACCCTCGAACCACAGGTTCGCAACCTTATAAATCAGCACCTTTCACGTGGAAAAGTCGATTGCACTCTTAGGTTTTACCCTAAGGATCTCGCCGCGGTGGAGCCTGAGCTGAACCAAAGTCTCATTGAGAGGATCGTGGAGATCGCCGAACAGATCCGCGAGACAGCGGTCAGCGCGTCTGCGCTGCGGGTAATCGATGTGCTGCGTTGGCCAGGGGTATTGAGAACCGCGGAAGTGGATGTGGACACGTTGGGCCAGGTCGCCTTGGAGCTGCTTGCACAGGCGTTGAACGAGCTTGTGCAGACTCGATGCCGTGAGGGCGAACGCACGGGGGCAATCATCGAGCAGCGCCTCGATGCCACGCGGGAGCGCGTAGCAGAGATCAGGAATGCATTGCCGGATGTGCGAGAGAATTTCCGCCAGCGTTTGCTTGAACGACTGGCGGAGGTCAAGCAGGAACTGGATCCCGCGAGGCTCGAACAGGAGATTGTGCTGTTCGCACAAAAAACCGATGTTGAGGAGGAATTAGACCGTCTGCAGACGCACACCGAGGAAGTCCAACGTGTGCTGCGAACCGACGGGCAGATCGGCCGACGTCTGGATTTTTTGATGCAGGAGCTCAACCGCGAGGCCAATACCCTTGCTGCGAAGGCTGCGGATCTGCGTGCTACCAACGGCGCAATCGAGTTGAAGGTGTTGGTCGAACAAATGCGCGAACAGGTTCAGAATATTGAATAACGGCAGTAGCTAGTAGCAGGCAGCCGTTTTTTGTGTAAGCGAAGCGCTTTTCCTCGCTACTAGCTACTCGCTACTGAATTACTATGAAACCTGGAAAACTGTTTATCCTCTCAGCACCATCCGGCGCTGGCAAAACCTCTCTTGCCAAGGCTTTGGTCGAGTCAATGCCAAACCTAGCGGTATCGGTGTCGCACACAACACGGCAGCGGCGTCCCGGCGAGCAGCACGGTGTCGATTACTATTTCGTCGACCAACAGGAATTTGAGGCGATGGTCAAGGCGGGACGTTTCCTCGAGCACGCTCATGTTTTTGGCAACTATTACGGTACCTCGCGCGATACCGTCGAGCAGCTGCTCCAACAAGGTAAGGACGTCGCCTTAGATATCGACTGGCAAGGCGCGCGTGCCATCAAGAAGCACATGCCGCAGGCACGGGGTGTCTTTATCTTGCCGCCGTCTCGCGCTGCGCTCGAGGATCGACTTGGTCGCCGGGGGCAAGACTCACAAGCGGTAATTGATCGGCGCATGCACGATGCTGTGTCTGAGATGCAGCACTATACCGAGTTCGATTACGTCGTGCTCAACGACAACTTTGACGCGGCGTTGGCGGATCTCAAAGCCATTGTGCAGGGAGAGCTCGGCCGCGTGCGACCGGTAGACGCGGATGTTATTAGAGCGCTTTTGCACGATTGCTAGAAAAGCCTATACTTAATATGTAAAATAGGTCGTTCGCGGCGGAAGCTCGCATGTTCCGATGACAGCTAACTCAGTTTGAGGTGAGGAATGGCCCGTATTACCGTGGAAGATTGTTTGAGAAACGTGGATAACCGTTTTCAGTTGGTGCTGGTCGCGAGTAAGCGCGCGCGGCAGTTGATGACCGGTGCAGAGTCCTGTGTACCTAAGGAAAATGACAAACCCACCGTGCTTGCGCTTCGCGAGATTGCCGGTGGATTTGTGACCAGCGCCATTCTGGATGAGACCGCCGCGCAACCCGATCTAGAAGGCGATGACTACACAGCCGAGCAGATCCAGACAGCCGAGATCCAACCTGAGTCGTCCGACGAGCAGCAAGTCAACGACTCCGCGTGATGCCACTACCCGCCCTGGCCGTCGGTTTCTAGTCGACGATCTATGCGAAACACTGGAGACTTATCTCGAGCCGAATCAGGTAGCTGACGTTTACCGCGCCTACGTGTTCGGGGCGGAGGCGCACGAAGGGCAGCTGCGGCGCAGCGGCGAGCCGTACATCCACCACCCCATCGAAGTCGCCCGTATTCTCGCGGGTATGCACCTTGATGCGCAAAGCATCACGGCCGCGATCTTGCACGATGTAATCGAAGACACGAAAACCGCCAAAGAGCAGATTGCCACCGACTTCGGTAAAGAAGTCGCGGAGCTGGTCGATGGTGTCAGCAAGATCAGCCAGATTAAGTTCAAGACCAAGGAAGAAGAACAAGCGGAGAACTTTCGCAAAATGCTTCTTGCCATGGGTCGCGACATCCGCGTGATCTTGATAAAACTCGCGGATCGCCTCCACAACATGCGAACACTGGACGCCTTGCCAAGAGACCGCCAAAGAGAAATTGCGCGCGAAACCCTCGACATCTATGGCCCAATCGCCAATCGCCTCGGCATGCGCCAGTGGCTGCATGAGCTTGAAGATCTTGGCTTTTCTTTCTTATATCCCGCGCGCTACCGCGTGTTAGCAGAGGCCGTAAGAAAGCGACACGGTAATCGCAAGGCGGTTGTAGAAAAAATTCGGCGCGCGATCGTCAGGCAGCTCGAACAGGAAGAATTAAAAGGAGAGATAACAGGCCGCGAGAAGAATTTATACAGCATCTACAGGAAGATGCGGCAAAAGGGGCTATCGTTTGAACAGGTATATGATGTCTATGGATTCCGCACTGTCGTTGACAAAGTGGATACTTGTTATCGCGTATTGGGCGTAATCCACAATTTATACAAGCCCATACCCGGACGCTTTAGGGATTACATCGCCATACCGAAGGCAAACGGCTATCAGTCCTTACACACGGTCGTGTTTGGCCCGTTTGGCGTGTCAGTTGAGCTACAGATACGCACGGAAGAGATGCATCGTGTAGCAGATGTTGGTGTGGCGTCTCACTGGCTTTACAAAAGCGGTGACGCGTCTGGCAACGCGGTGCCGCAACGAACGCTTCATTGGTTGAAGGACTTGCTCGACATTCAGCAAAAGGCAGGTAACCCACGCGAGTTCCTAGAGAATATAAAGGTCGATCTGTTTTCGGACGAAGTGTATGTGTTTACCCCTAATGGCGAGATTAAGAAGCTACCGCAGCGTGCGACGGTAATCGATTTCGCTTACGCCGTGCACACCGACGTAGGTCACCATTGCATTGGTGCGAAGGTCAATCACGAACTGGTGCCGCCCCGAACGGCACTGCGCAACGGCGATCACGTAGAAGTTCTTACCGCCGAATGGGGGACACCAAATCCAGTTTGGCTTGACTTCGTTGTTACCGGTAAGGCCCGGGCACACATTCGCAGTTTCCTGAGAAATCAAAAATACGAAGAAGCGATCAGGTTGGGCGAGCGCCTAATCAGCCGGGCACTGCAAGCCATCGGTTTGAACTTGTCTAAAGTAGACGACGCGCAGAAACGAATGTTGCTTAAAAAGCTTAAGTTGAAGACCTGGGACGACTTGCTGAACGAGATCGGATTGGGGAACCGCCTGGCGGCGGTGGTGGCGCGTCAGCTGGGGCCGAATGCTGACACTGCGAGTTCACGCAGGGCAAAAAAGACCAGCAAGCGACCGGCGCTCACTATCCGCGGGACCGAGGGCCTGGTAGTAACGTATGCGCGATGTTGCCGCCCGATACCTGGTGACCCGATCCTTGGTTTCTTGTCAGCGGGACGAGGCATTGTGGTGCACACTGAGGATTGCCCTAATGTCGCGGCGTATCGCAAGCATCCCGAGAAATGGGTCGATATGCAGTGGGAGCGCGACATCAAACAATCGTTCCCGGTGAATATCCGGGTGGAAGTGAGGAACAAACGAGGCGTGCTGGCATCTGTGGCTGCTGCGATCGCTGACATGGAAGCTAACATCGATACCCTGTCGTTCGATGATCCACACGACGGTGAGTACCGGGCTATGAATTTTACCATCGAAGTCCGCGATCGCGCTCATTTGGCGCAGATCGTGCGGCGAATCCGCTTGCAAGATGAAGTGATTCGCCTCAGTCGCCGCAAAGGCTAGCGACTTTTATCTCATGCAAGAAACCAATAGCAACGCAAAGGCGCAAAGGGCGCAAAGTTCTTAATCGTCCAGAATTCCTGAGTCGAAACTGTTTGCGCCTTGGCGTCTTTACGTTGGGTGTTTGAGTCTAACAGCGGGAATGTTCAAGATGAAAAGACAAGTGATAAAGACGGACAACGCACCACAGGCGATTGGCACGTATTCGCAGGCCATCAGAGTCGACTCCACAGTCTATCTTTCCGGACAAATCCCGTTGGTCCCCGAGACCATGGAGCTCGTTCAGGGGGATGTGCGCGCACAGATCGAGCGCGTGTTTGAAAACGTCAAGGCCGTCGCCGAGGCCAGCGGCGGGACACTTGCGCATGTCGTGAAACTGACGGTGTATTTGACGGACCTTTCTCATTTCGCGATTGTAAACGAGGTTATGGCTTCATACTTTCAAGAACCCTTCCCTGCGCGCGCTGCTGTCGGTGTCGCTGCGCTTCCCAAAGGTGTTCCCATCGAAATAGATGCAATAATGCAATTAGAATAATAAGTTACAAGTAGCAAGTACTAACTTAAAGACGAGGTTTTTCCTCGCTACTTGAAACTTTCCCCTTGCTACTTTTGAGCATGGACATAGCTTCCATACCTGTCATGTCGCTCAGGGGTGTCGGTCCGAAGCTTGCCGAGAAGCTGGCCCGATTGGGACTGTATACCGTGCAGGATGTGCTGTTTCACCTTCCATTTCGCTACCAGGACCGTACCCATATTGCACCCATTGGCAGCCTCAAGGCGGGTGACGAGGCGCTGGTACTCGGCGAGATAGAGCTGGCCGATGTTGTGTTCAAAGGCCGACGCAGTCTGTTGTGCCGGATAAGTGATGGCACTGGCTTTCTCACGTTGCGGTTTTTTCATTTCTCTGCCGCGCAACGGGGCAACCTACAGCAGGGTTATATAGTGCGTGCGTTTGGCGAGGTACGCTTCGGTCCGGCCGGTCTCGAAATGGTGCACCCCGAATACGGGGTATTCCAAGATACGACCACACCGCAGCCCGAGCCTCATCTAACACCCGTGTATCCGGCGACAGAAGGTGTCCACCAGATTGCGATCCGCAAGCTCGTCGAACAGGCTTTGGAACGCTATCTCGACGCAGTCGAGGAATGGCTGCCGGCGGACGTGCTGGCTGATCTAAATATGCCGACATTGAGGCAAGCGTTGGCTGGTGTACACCGACCGTCGACGACGGAGCAGGCACACGCGCTTGAACAGGGATACCATGCAGAACAACAGCGTCTGGCATTCGAAGAGCTCCTAGCGCAGCACCTAAGCCTTAGACGCTTGCGAGCGCAACAGCAATCCTATACGGCACCGAAGATGCGCACGGAGGGCTCGTTATTGAATAAGCTGCTTTCACGCTTGCCTTTCGCTTTGACGGCCGCTCAGCGTCGGGTGATCAAGGAGATCAGGCGGGATCTACAAGCGGGATTTCCGATGCAACGCTTACTGCAGGGGGACGTTGGGTCAGGTAAGACCATTGTGGCCGCGGCAGGGAGTGTGTGCGCAGTGGAGGCCGGATATCAGGTTGCCATCATGGCACCCACAGAGTTACTGGCCGAACAGCACACACAGAACTTTAGTGAATGGCTGACGCCGCTCGGCGTCGAGGTCTGGAGTTTAGTCGGCAAACTCAACCCCAAAATGCGGGAGACAGCACTGGAGGTTATCCAATCCAACCGACCTGTAGTGATCGTCGGCACGCAGGCGCTTTTCCAGGAGGGCGTGGATTTCGCTGGGCTCGGTCTCATAGTCGTCGACGAACAGCACCGCTTTGGCGTCCACCAGCGTCTCGCCTTACGCGAAAAAGGTGCGCACGGCGACACGCGCCCGCACCAGCTCATCATGACAGCTACACCGATCCCACGGACGCTCGCGCAGACGGTCTACGCGGATCTCGACGTTTCCGTGATTGATGAACTGCCGCCGGGCAGACGGCCAGTGGACACAGTCGTCATCCCCAGCACCCGCCGAGCAGAGGTCGTGCAGCGGATCCACACCGCTTTTCTGCAGGGGCGACAAGCGTATTGGGTATGTCCGTTGATCGACGAATCCGACCATTTGCAATTGCAAACCGCCACCGAGACCGAAGCGCAACTGTGCGAAGCATTGCCGGAGTTTCGCATACGACTCGTCCATGGGCGCATGAAGCCGAGCGCGAAGGACGAGATCATGGCGGACTTCAAGGCCGGGCGAATCGATTTACTCGTTGCAACCACCGTAATCGAGGTTGGCGTCGATGTCCCTAATGCGAGCTTGATGATTATTGAGAATGCAGAACGCCTGGGACTTTCGCAACTGCACCAGCTGCGCGGTCGGGTCGGGCGCGGTGTCGACAAGAGCAGTTGTGTACTGATGTATCAGCCGCCGCTCTCTGCACAGGCACGACAACGCCTTGGCGCGCTACGGGAGACCAGCGACGGTTTTGAGATTGCACGTCGGGATCTCGAGATGCGTGGGCCCGGCGAGCTCCTGGGCACGCGCCAGACGGGTCTGGTGCAATTCCGAGTCGCTGATCTGGTGCGCGACCAGGTTTTGCTCCCCAAGGTGCAGCGGGCGGCCAGTGTACTGTTGCGCGATTACCCTAAGGCAGTCGATGCGATCATTGGACGATGGTTGGTAGAGCGCGAGGACTATGCCCAGGTATAGCACCGTCTAACATTTTAACTTGCGCCCGCCGACAATCAGGTTAACACCCTCATTTGGCCCGCGATCGTGGTTGAAAGTGCTCATGCCGTTGCTGTAGTGAATATAACCGATGGACCAGCATTCAAAATCGTAACGCCCGGCGAAATAGAAACGACCGTGGGTACCGATGTTGGCACTCTCGTCGGCCACGGCCAAACCCGCTGTGAAATTCAAGCCGCGCCAAATGGTAAAGACATAACCGCCGCCCACGGTCAGGTTGCTTACGTCATCCTCGTCGCTATGCCAGCCGCCGCCGTGGATCTCCCAGCGATTGATGCGGTAGCGGGCAAAGAGCGCTACATCGATATCGCTGTTCTTCGCACCCGTGCCGCCGATGGAAAATCCCGTTCCGACGTCAATCCACAGTTGCTTTGTTTTAGAGTCTGCGTAAAGCGGTAGGGCGTGAAACAAAATCAAAAAGAAGGCAAAAAGGGCCTGACCCACCATTCCATGATTATCGGTTCTGATTTTTCCCCCTCCCTAATCTTCATCAGCCAGCTATCGCCGTTGACTAATGCTTTCCCGTAGTTACTGTCGTGCTCGCGGTTTTACGCTGTCAAGATCATGACATATCACAGCGGTTGGCGCCAAGCCTGCACTCGCGATCGCTCCAGGAGTCTTTTTTTGCGCGCCACTTTATATCGCGCACTGAGTTGTGCGGTGCGCTCGGACCGTATCACATTCTTCAGTCAACGCAACTGGCGCGATTCTGTTAGTATTATCTTTCACTGACTACTGCGCACAATATCCGGGGACCAATAGAGTTTACGGTTATGACAATCACCGCCCGCCTAAAGGAATATGCGCTGCTGGTGCGCCTGCATCGACCGATTGGCATTCTGCTTCTGCTGTGGCCCGCCCTTTGGGGGTTATGGGTAGCGGCCAGCGGTAAACCCGACCCACTTATACTCATTATATTTGTATTGGGTGTCGTGCTTATGCGCTCGGCGGGTTGCGTCATCAACGATTACGCTGATCGGGACTTCGATCCTCAGGTTAAACGAACGCGTGATCGGCCGGTCGCCGCTGGCAGGGTTACAGCGAGGGAAGCGCTCGCCCTTTTCACGGTGCTTTCACTGATGGCCTTTGTGCTGGTGTTGCAGTTAAATCGTCTGACGATTGCTATGTCGCTGGTCGCGATCCTTCTGGCCACTACTTATCCATTCCTGAAGCGTTATACACATCTTCCACAGTTTTATCTCGGTGCTGCCTTCGGATGGGCTATTCCGATGGGGTTCGCCGCCCAAACCAACACTGTGCCGGCCGTGGCGTGGGTTATGTTTTCGGCGAACGTATTTTGGGCGGTTGCCTACGACACTGAATACTCCATGGTTGATCGGGATGACGACATTAGGATCGGCATGAAGTCGACGGCAATACTTTTTGGCACCTATGACAGATTGATGATTGCAGTCGCGCACGCACTAACGCTCGGTTTGCTGGTAGTGACCGGCGTTCTTGCCGGTCTAGGTACCCTGTACTATGCAGGGCTGGTGTTCGCAGCAGGCTTGGCCGTCTACCAACAACAACTGATACGAAGCAGGGAACGCGACGAATGTTTCCGGGCGTTTATGAATAATAACTGGTTTGGGGCTGCCGTGTTTTCCGGTCTGCTTCTTGATTATCTATTGGCGAGGACATTATGAAACTATATGGCTCTCTCACTTCACCGTATGTGCGTAAGGTGCGGATTGTGTTGCAAGAGAAAGACATTCCGTGTGAGTTTGTTGTGAGTGATCCATGGGATGCACAAAGTAATATCCCCAGCCGTAATCCGTTGGGTAAGGTACCGGTGCTCGAACTGGATAATGGCAGCACGTTATTTGATTCCCCGGTAATCGTCGAATATCTGGATCAATTGAAAGGAGAGCTCTTGATTCCAGCCACCGGCGACTCGCGCTGGCAGGTGCTGCGTTGGCAGGCTTTGGCGGACGGGATACTGGATGCCGTAGTTACGCGACTGCTCGAGACACGGCGGCCGGTGGAACAACAGTCCGACGAAACGATTGCGCGTCAGGAAAGTAAGGTTGCGTGCGCCATGGAGTTTGCGGAAAACGCGCACACGGACGAGACTTATCTCCTGAGTCCACGTTTGACAATGGCGGACGTGGCCGTCGGTGTGGCGTTGGCATACACCGATTTCCGATATCCCCACGATTGGCGCGCGCACCACCAACGGCTCACCCACTGGTTTGAGGGGATAGACAAACGCACATCGTTTGCCGAGACCCAGCCCCCCGGCATGGAGGCGACAGCGGGCTCGTCGCGCGAAAAACGGTAACGAGAGTAAGGGCCGTCTAGCCAAAGATTAACCGCAATGACCACGTTAATCCTTGCGATCGCGCTCTTTGCTATATTTTTGGGCGCCGAGGCTTTTACCAATGCCCTAGAGCATTTGGGGAAACGTCTGAAGATATCTGAAGGGGTAACCGGGTCCGTATTCGCTGCGATTGCGACTGCACTGCCGGAGACGATGGTGCCCATCGTTGCCATTCTCGGAGCTACCGCGGCGCAAGAGGTTCGCGAAGATGTCGCCATCGGCGCAATCCTCGGTGCGCCACTGATGTTATCGACAATTGCATTGTTCTTGATGGCGGTCTTTGCGGGTCGAGCACGAGGTTGGAAAGATCATCTAAGACCTGAACGGACGGGCTTAACGCGTGATCTAAAGTGGTTCCTGATGGTCTTCTCGTTGGCTACCGTCGCACTGTTTATCCCGCCTTCAGCGGCTTTGATACGGGCGACCTTAGTGCTCACCTTGATCATGATGTATTTCATCTATTTGATGCTGACGATACGGGCGTCGGCGCGCCTGGTGCAGAACGGCCACGCAACCGAGGCGGACCATCCCCTTTATATCGTCACTTATCCGCGACACATCGGACTTTCTGGGTTACCTGAAAATATGGTCACTATCGTCATTCAGCTTGCTGCAGGCTTTGGTCTAATTATTATCGGTGCGAAGGGATTTGTTCATGGGATTGAAACACTTTCTGCCGCGATCGGCGTGTCTGCTCTGGTCCTCTCCTTGCTGATCATACCGGTGGCGACGGAATTGCCGGAGAAAGTCAATAGCATCCTGTGGATCCGGCGTCGGCGCGATACCCTGGCCTTCGGCAACATTACCGGTGCAATGGTATTTCAGGGGAGTCTACTTCCCGCCTTGGGCATTGTGCTTACACCCTGGGAACCCTGTATTGAGGTCGTGGCGGCCGTCGCGTTAACGTTGCTGGCCAGTGCCTACCTGCTCGTGCTGAAGCGTCGCCACGCCCTGCGGCCGTACCACCTGGTTGTGAACGGGCTGTGTTACGGTGCGTACTGCTTAGTGATAACGCTTTAGACTGCTGTGCTTCGCTTTCCCGCAGTAGACATGTAGGTTCCCTGATGCATAAGATGATCCGGAATCGTTGAACTAGGTCAGTGCTGCAACCGTATGCCAGATTACCCTGCTTCGCGTGAACTCTATGCGGTGATGGGAAATCCCATCCGTCACAGCAAGTCGCCCACGATCCACAGTGAGTTCGCGCAGCAACTTGGGATCGCGATGGAATACCGCGCGATTGAGGTCGCCGCCGGCAAGTTTGTGCAGGCCGTGCAGGAGTTTCGTGCAGCTGGTGGGAGGGGCTTAAATATTACTGTTCCGTTCAAACTTGAGGCCTATGAGTTGGCGAGTAAAAAGAGCTCACGGGCCGAAATCGCTGGGGCAGTCAATACGCTGAAATTCGAAAACGGTGCACTGTTTGGAGATAACACGGACGGCATTGGATTGATTCGCGACGTTACGGCCAATCAAAAAACTCCGTTGCAAGGGCAAAAAATCTTGGTTATGGGTGCAGGCGGTGCGGTGCGCGGCATTCTGGGCCCGTTATTGGAAGAGCACCCTCACAGCGTGGTCATCGCGAACCGCACGGTAAGCAAGGCACAAGAGCTTGAAAAGATGTTTGCAGGACACGGGGCTGTCAACGGTTGTGGCTTTGATGATCTTCGGGGAGAACGTTACCAGGTGGTCATCAACGGTACGGCTGCAAGCCTGCAGGACCAAGTGCCGCATTTGCCTGATAGCCTTTTTGAGGCGGGGGCGCTCGCCTATGATCTTATGTATGGAGAAAAACCCACTGCGTTTATGGTTTGGGCGCAAAGCCATGGTGCTGCCAGGGTGTCAGACGGTCTTGGTATGTTAGTGGAGCAGGCGGCCGAATCCTTTTTCATCTGGCACGGTGTACGGCCGGACACCGCCTCGGTGATTGAGGCCTTACGGAAGGGAGCTTGAAGGCTATGTGTTGCCTGCGGCGACGATTATATCCCCTCCCTAACCCTCCCCAGTAAATGGGGAGGGAATGAAGTTCGTGATGTTCCCCCTCCCCGCTGGTCGGGGAGGGCCGGGGAGGGGTGGTTCGGCTTGACTAAGGGGCCAAAAAATCAAAATAGAAAAAGCGTTTTGCTCGGTATAAGTTCTGACTCTGCCATACTATATGGGTGACATGCGTGAAATAGTGTATGGCACGTCCTATATGATTCAGTCTTTACACAAGCCAACGCGACAAGGATAGCTAGACGATGGCGCGTAAGATCCGGGTGGGCATCCTTTTCGGCGGTAAATCGGCTGAGCACGAAGTTTCACTGCAGTCAGCGAAAAGCATTGTCGATGCTATCGACAGGTCGAAATACGATGTGACCTTGATCGGTATAGATAAGGCGGGTCAGTGGTACTTGAACGACGCCTCAACCTTCCTGTTGCACGCCGATAACCCCAAGCTCATAGCCTTAAACAAAGGCAATGAAGGTGTGACGTTGATACCCGGTGCGACAAGTGGAAACAACTTAATGAGTTTGTCAGGGACGGGCACGGTCGGCGCGGTAGATGTGGTCTTCCCGGTGTTGCATGGGCCGTATGGGGAGGATGGGGCGATACAGGGGCTTTTTAAGCTGGCGGATATCGCGTTTGTGGGATCGGCGGTTTTGGGGGCGGCAGTCAGTATGGACAAGGACGTGATGAAACGTCTACTGCGAAGCGCGGATATCCCCACGGCTAGGTGTATAGCCGTCGATAAGACCTCAGGAGAGAGCATCTCTTATAGTCAGGTAAGTGACAGCCTTGGTTTACCTTGCTTTGTCAAACCGGCCAACCTGGGCTCCTCCGTGGGTGTGTCGAAGGTGGAAAACGAAAGGCAATTCAAGGCTGCTGTCGGTGATGCCTTTCAATATGACAACAAGATAGTGATTGAGGAGTTCATCGGCGGCCGCGAGATCGAATGTTCGGTGCTCGGCAATGAAGATCCGATTGCGTCCGTGCCTGGGGAGGTTGTTCCGACACATGCATTTTATTCATACGATGCCAAGTACATCGATGAGAAGGGTGCCGAGTTACGTATTCCAGCGGAGCTATCCGAAGATGTTGTCAAAGAAGTGCAAGAGTTGGCGATCAAGGCATTCAAGGCCTTGTGCTGTGAAGGCATGGCACGCGTGGATTTCTTTGTCGCAGAGGGCAGTAAGGTTTACGTCAACGAGTTGAACTCGATCCCAGGTTTCACCAAGATCAGTATGTATCCCAAGCTGTGGGAGGCGAGTGGTATTTCCTATATGGAGCTTATCGACAGGCTGATTCAGTTGGCGTTGGAAAGGCATGAAAGGGATAGGAAGTTGAAGACGTATGT
>JBHIDJ010000065.1:0-16258 GCA_046760105.1 Acidiferrobacterales bacterium
ACGACGTGAAAACGAACTCTTGCATACCACGTCAAAAATAACATCATAGGTCTCAGCGTTTTTGGTGAAATCTTCTTGAGTGTAATCAATGACATGGTCTGCACCAATCGAGCGCAGCATGTCCAATTTCTTGGTGCTGTCCACGCCAGTCACTTCAGCCCCAAAGTACCTGGCAAGCTGTACCGCAAAAGTACCTATACTTCCACCAGCTCCATTGACAAGAACTTTTTCTCCGCTCTGGATCTTTCCTTTTCTAAGAAAATGCAATGCATCAAGCCCTAAAGGAACAGCAGCAGATTCCTCATAGGTCATATTGGCCGGTTTTTTTGCCACCACCCCTTCAGGCAGACATATGTACTCAGCGTAAGCACCAAAACGAGCACCCGTGCATGCAAAAACCTGGTCACCTTTTTTAAATAATTTTACATCTTTGCCTACTGCTTCAATTTCCCCGGCTAGATACGCCCCTAGTATTTTTTTTCTTGGTCTTATGAGACCAAAATATAGTCGAATAAGGAGCCATATTAGATTTGGGATTTTGGGACTTCGAATTTCACAGTCCCCTGCTGTTACTGTTGCTGCACGAACTTCTATCAGTACTTCATTGTCCTTGGGAGTAGGTTTTTGGACCTCTTTGAGCTGAAGAACATCCGGTGGTCCGTATTTTGTGTATACAATTGCTTTCATGAGTCTCCTCACAAGAACAGCGATATCACCACACATTACTCGGCGCCCGAGATCGGAGAACTAACTCAAGGCGGCCGAGCGTGTCTGCGAAAAGTCCCGCACTGACCATCGTGCGGGTTAGACAGGGTGCGGTAACGCGTTGATGAGTTGGTGGCTACGGGTGGGCGAGCTGGAAACGAATGTCCAGTGAACATTCGCAGCCCAGCGAGCGGGCGCACACGGATGTGCGCCCCGGACCTTGGCGCGTAGCATGATAGCGCAGCGCCAAGGCGAACCCCGAAGGTGGTTCGAGTCCACCCAACCAGGTTTTTGTTGCGTCCCTCTTAAAGTTGCATGAACGAATGAACGAAAAATCGAGTTGGTGGCTACGGGTGGACTCGAACCACCGACACCGGCATTATGAGTGCCGTGCTCTAACCGCCTGAGCTACGTAGCCAAAAATCAGGTGCAAGATACAAGATTCAAGATACAAGTGACAAGAGGAGAACGCTCTTCAATTAAGGATTTACTTGTATCTTGGATCTTGGACCTTGTATCTGCATTTACCCTTGTATCTTGTAACTTGTATCTTGCATCTGATTTTAAACATTAAACCGGAAATGAATGACGTCGCCGTCCTGCACGACATAGTCTTTCCCCTCGAGCTTTAGGTGGCCGGCCTCCTTGGCGCCGTGTTCACCGTTAAACTTCACGTAGTCTCCATAGCTGATGACCTCGGCCCGTATGAATCCACGCTCAAAGTCGGAGTGAATCACGCCGGCTGCCCCGGGGGCAAGCGTGCCCGCACGCACGGTCCACGCGCGTACTTCGTTAGATTGCGTACTGAAGAACGTAAGCAATCCAAGTAGCCGGTAACCTGCCTGGATGACGCGATCCAAACCTGGCTCCTTCAGCCCCATATCGGCCAAAAACAGACGCTTGTCCTCGGTGCTCATATCCGCGAGCTCTGCTTCCACGCCCGCACACAACGCAACCACCTCAGCGCCCTCCGCTTTAGCAATCTGTCGCACAGCGTCTAGATAAGGGTTTTCGCTAAGACCTTCTTCGCTCACATTAGCGATGTAGAGCGTGGGCTTGGCGGTAAGCAGGTTCAGCGGCTTTAACAACTGCGTGCTTTCCTTATCGCGCTCCATAGCGCGTGCAGGGCGCGCGTTGTTTAAATGCTCATGCACGCGACCGAGTAGGTCGCCCAACCGGATGGAATCCTTGTCGCCCGCCCTGGCTGCCTTCTCCGCCCGCTCGCGCCCCTTGGCCACCGTCGCTAGATCTGCTAACGCCAGTTCCGTGTTGACAATCTCTATATCAGACCGAGGGTCTAGACGGCCGGTTACGTGCGTCACGTTCTCCTCCTCGAAGCAGCGCACGACGTGGGCGATGGCGTCCACCTCCCGTATATGTGCGAGGAACTGATTCCCTAAGCCTTCACCCTTCGACGCACCGGCAACCAGCCCGGCGATGTCCACGAACTCTATCGTCGTCGGCACCACTTTTTCAGGTGTGGCGATATCAGCGACGCGCTCAAGACGTTCGTCGGGCACGGTCACAATGCCGACGTTTGGCTCGATCGTACAGAACGGGTAGTTCTCGGCCGGGATAGACGCGCGCGTAAGTGCGTTAAAAAGCGTCGACTTGCCGACGTTAGGCAGACCGACAATTCCACATTTGAAACCCATGGAACGTAGTCTCGAGTCTGGAGTCTTGAGTCTAAAGGGTTGAGTCTAGGACTTTCTCTTTGGGTCCTCAAACCAGCATCAACGCCTCCATCCCGACACCACTCCGCACTCCAGACTCGAGCCTGCGGACTCCAGTCTAAGAATGCGTGTGCAGGATGTTCATGGCGTGTTGATAGCGCCCATGTATGATGTCGCTGATGAGATCGAGGGCGTTTCGAACAGCCTCGTCGACGAGGGTCTGCTCAGCAGCTGGCGCCCGTTTCAAGACGTAGTCGACCGCGTCTTCGCCGAGCTCCGGGCGTCCGATCCCGATGCGCAGCCGCACAAAATTCTTTGATGCGAGCTTCTCGCCAATGTCGCGCAGCCCATTGTGTCCACCGTCGCCTCCGCCTTGTTTCAGCCTCACGGTGCCGGGCGCTAGGTCTAAATCGTCGTGTACCACCAGGATCTGCTCTGGGGGAATCTTGTAGTAATAAGCGAACCGGACGACCGCGTCGCCGCTGTGATTCATGAATGTCGTCGGCGCCAGCAGCCACACACTGCTGCCGCCAATCGTTACTCTGCCGACCTGGGCGTGAAAGCGATTGTTCTGCCGTAGCGCACCGCCGACGTCTTCTAACAGGGCATCAAGAAAACGGAACCCGGCGTTGTGCCGGGTCTCCGTATATTCGGCGCCGGGATTGCCCACGCCAACGATGAGGGTGATCTCCTGGGTCATCGCTCAGGCGGCAACACGGGCGTTCACTATCCTTCTTTCGGCTCTTCCGTCGCTGCTGCTGGGACCTCCGCTTCGGGCGCGGCCTCGCCCTCGATCTCTTCCTCGGCTACCTCCTCTTCTGGGACTTCCTCCTCGACCACCCGGACCACGACGATCGTAGCGACCGCCAAGTCCTCGCCGCCGTGAGCCAGGCTCGTGATCGTTACACCTTCCGGCAACGCCATATCGGATAGATGAACCGACTCACCGATATGCAAATGCGAAATATCAGCTGTGAGGAACTCGGGCAGCTGGTGTGGGAGACAGGATATGTCGACTTCCGTCATCAAGCGAGACACGATTCCGCCTTGCTGCTTCACACCGGGAGCCACGTCCTCGCCCTCGACATGGATCGGTACTAGCATGTGCAGCTTTTCCGTTGCACTAATGCGCTGCAGATCGATATGCACGACCCGCGGCCTGAAAGGATGCATCTGCACATCACGCAGTATCGCCTGGTCAGCTTCGCCATCCACCTTCACCGTCAGGATGGACGTGTGAAATGCTTCGTTCTCGAGGTGATGGTAGATCGCGTCGTGGTCCAAAGTAAGCATGAGCGGATCTTTGCTGCCACCGTAAAGCACAGCAGGAACCTTGCCGGCCCGGCGAAGCCGACGGTTCACAGCGGTGCCCTTACTCTCACGTCTTTCACCCGTTAGCTCGAACTTCGTAGTCATTGATCTTCTCCCACAACCACTTCTATCTTGCAACTTGTATCTTGCACCTGAAGTCACTCCATAAACAGCGACGTCACCGATTCCTCCTCCGCGATGCGACGTATAGTTTCAGCGAGCAGTTCGGCGATACTGAGTTGTCTGATTCGCTTACAGGCCTGAGCCGCGTTATGTAACGGTATCGTGTCCGTCACGACGATTTCGTCCAACTCCGAGTTTGCGATCGTCTTTACCGCGCTACCCGATAACACCGGGTGGGTACAATAGGACACGACCCGTCTGGCGCCGTTCTCTTTCAACGCGGTCGCCGCCTCACACAGCGTATTGCCGGTATCCACCATGTCGTCCATGAGTATACAACTGCGATCCTTAACGTCGCCGATAATATGCATGATCTTGGCTTCGTTGGGTCGCGGCCGTCTTTTATCGATAATGGCAAGCTCGGTTTCCAGCTGTTTCGCCATCGCGCGTGCGCGCACTACGCCTCCAACGTCCGGCGATACTACCAACAGATTCTCATACTCGTGCTTCCAGATATCTCCGAGCAAAACCGGCGCTGCGTAGATGTTGTCAGTTGGGATATCAAAGAATCCCTGAATCTGGTCGGCGTGCAGGTCCATGGTCAAAACCCGGTCAGCGCCGGCGGCCGTAATCATCTTTGCGACCAGCTTGGCCGAGATCGCCACGCGCGCCGTGCGTGGCCGTCGGTCCTGGCGTGCATACCCGTAGTAGGGGATGACTGCGGTGATACGCGCCGCGGAAGAACGCCTGATGGCGTCCATCATGATAAGCAACTCCATCAGGTTGTCGTTACTGGGGCCGCAGGTAGATTGCATAATAAAGACATCCTTGCCACGCACGTGCTCCATGATCTCTACCATCGTTTCGCCATCACTGAAGCGCGAAACGACCGCCTTTCCCAGCGGGATGCCGAGTCGGCGTGTGACCGACTCCGCCAGCGCCGGGTTGGCGTTCCCGGTAAACACGGTCATGTTGTCAACGGGCACGGCTGGTCTCCCCAACGACTACTCGTAGTCGTTAGTAACGCGATACGAAGCAGGTGTGCGTCGACCGCTTCATCTGCAAAATGGCTGGGGTGCCAGGATTCGAACCTGGGAATGCCGGAATCAAAATCCGGTGCCTTACCGCTTGGCTACACCCCAATAGACTACATCTTTCGCTCGCTAAATCAGAATCTTGGCCGGGGCGAGGATACTGTTAACCGGTGGAGGCTTCAAGGTGGAAGCCTGTCAATCTGCCGTGCCCTCTGTCCTGTCGGAATGGCTCAATGTCGCCCGCCTTGATTAGCCAGGCCGCGCCATCTCCCAGATAAGTCTCAAGTAGCCCTATTCCTCGCAGTGCTTCTACAAAGATAGCTGCGCAGGCCGAGATAAGACCTCGATCATTGGGCAATCCGGCACCTTACCGCCTTCGCATTGTGCTGCCATATCCTTTAGCACCTTCTCCAGTCTTCTGAGGTCCGCGATCCGCCGCCGTACGCCTTCCAGGTGCTCCAAAGTCATCGCCTTGACATCCGCGCACGTGTAATCACCGCGATCAACAAAACACAAGAGCCCGCGCACTTGATCCAGAGTGAACCCAAGAGCCCGGCTTCGGCAAACGAAGTTCAGTCGCTTCAGGTGCTCTTCACCGTAGAGCCGGTGTCCGCCTTGCGTGCGCGGGGGCTCCGGCATTACACCGATACGCTCGTAGTAACGGATCGTCTCTATGTTGCATCCCGTGCGTTCCGACAGCGTCCCAATAGTGATTCGTAATGCGTGTGGACCCAGATGTTGAACCTGTAGTTACTACAGGTCTTATAGTATATCGTGAACGTCAAATGGGGCAGCCATGCGCTCGTCGTCCTGCTTGGAGCCGTGGGCTTGTCTGCCTGGTTGAGCTGGCTTGATTACGTGCTGTTGCCGCTGTTGGTCCTCTTTGCGGCCATTACGGTCGCCGCGCTAATCCAGCGGTTGCCGAGATCGAGCCGGCACGAACATACGTCCACGTGACGCGGGTATCCATGGCCACGATTCAAAGAGTCTCGGTCGTCACTTGTCCGCACTGCGGGTTTGAAAAAAGTGAGGAAATGCCGATGCATGCCTGTATGTTCTTCTATGAGTGTCAGAAATGCGGAAGCGTCTTAAAACCAAAGCAAGGGGACTGTTGCGTGTTTTGTTCTTACGGAACGGTGCCATGTCCACCCGTTCAAACAGGGGGAACGCGGGAACATGGTGGCACCGTCTGAGGTGAAACGCCTCAGCATGCTTGATTAATCTGAGGCAAACGGTGCTTAAATGGCTACTTTTCGGTGATCTCGTTAGGGACGACAAGAATGCAAATCGTCGCCTTACGGCGGGCCCACACCCCAAGACGATGATTCGTGATGTATCGCAAAAAGTGGGTGTATGTTGACCCCGCGCGCAACAAAACCGCTAAGCGACTGCGGGTGCTGCCCGAGAATCCAACGTCCTTCGGGCTCGTCCTTGACTGGCAAATAAACACAAGCGCCTGACCCGGTCATGCGCGGCTGGCCGAATCTCGCCAACCACTGCAACGTTTTATCGACCTCGGGATAGCGTTCACGTACCGCGTGCTCCAAATCGTTACGCACCCGTCCTGCCTGGAAGTCGCTTATTGTGATCGGGGGGCTGAAACCTGCAAGACCAAGATCGCGAAATACTTGCGCGGTCGAGACCTGCACCGGCGGAACAAGCACAACGTACCACACCTCTTCGGGTTCGATGGGCATAAGCACCTCGCCGACGCCCTCCGCCCACGCGGCACGCCCACCGATGAATACGGGTACATCGGCGCCCAGCTGCAGGCCAAGCTCGATCAGCTGGGTGCGCTGTAGGTCGACGCCCCATAAGTGGTTCAGCGCTAACAGCGTGGTCGCCGCATCGGAGCTACCGCCGCCCAAGCCGCCACCAAGTGGAATGCGTTTATTAAGGTGTATTTCGACACCTTTGTCCGTTCCGGATACGGTTTTTAACAGACGGGCGGCACGCAGTGTGATATCGGTCTCCTCGGCGACGCGCGGTAGCGGCATCGCCCGTGTGATTGCACCATCGTCGGTAACACGGAATCTTAGCTCATCGGCGAAATCGAGGAATTGAAATACCGTCTGTAACAGATGATACCCGTCGTCTCGGCGTCCCGTTACATGGAGAAATAGGTTGAGCTTCGCGGGGGCGGGCCAGACCTGCATCGCTTAGGGTTTCAACGTCCAACGCTCTATTATCAGGCGCACTTCCAGTGTTGGCGCATTTGAATTTCCGTCACGCCGTAACTCGCGACCCCTTTCATTCAGTCGTCGGCGAATGAACACCTTGCTCGGAAACTCATGCACGCCTGCGCGCTTGTAACGCAGAAAACGGATGTCCCATCCCAACTGTTGTAGTGTCTTGAGCCGACCCAACTCATCGAGGGCGTGTTGCCCCGGTAGCTCGGGGACAGGCACACCGAGGACCCAGTAATTCAGGCCATCCAGCGGCAGCCAATAGCCGGTGGTGTCGAACAATAGCTGTTGCCCGTTTTCCGCCCAGTAGGTGTTTAGATCGGCATCTTGCAAGGTCGCGCCGCTGTGATCCTGGATCAACCGAACGTGCCCCCGGCCAAGAGGTCCCCACAGATCTATATGGTGTCGCTCGTTGTCGCGCACCCAGCGTAATGACGCCTGCCAGCCCTCATTCGGCGTGCGCGCGGACAGGCGACCCTGGATATCCCAAACCTTGACTGTGTTGAGTCTTGACTGCCGCAACTCCCACGCGGCGGTGGCATCTTCGAGAGGGAGCCGGCGCTCAACCGTAGCGCAGCTCGCTGCCAACACGACAACGAGCACGACGAAGAGCCTTTTCACGGATTGAACTTCTTGATCACACCGTGGAGGGCTTCGCTGTCCGGGGTGTCTTCTAGTGCCTTGTTCCAGACTGATCTAGCCTGCGTGCGGTCACCCGTTACCCATAGCACTTCGCCGAGGTGGGCCGAAATCTCGGCATCGTTGCGGATCGATAGCGCGCGTTTAAGGAATTTGATGGCTTCGCTGGTGTTTCCAAGCCGATACTGGATCCAGCCCATGCTGTCGAGAATGAAAGGATCATCCGGCTTCAATGCGAGGGCTCGCTCAATGAACTCCAAGGCCTCCTCATAGCGCGTCGTGCGGTCGGCGAGCGTGTATCCAAGCGCGTTAAGTGCCTGCGCGTTATCAGGTTCCTGTTTCAGGATGACCCGCAAATCACGCTCGGTCAGATCGACGCGATCAAGTTTTTCCCCGATGAGGGCGCGCGCATAGAGGAGATCCTTATTATCCGGCAAACCCTCGAGCGCGCCGTTGAGTATCTCGAGCGCCTCGGGATACTGCTTGGCCTCCCGTAGTATCTGTTCCTCCGCCAACACCAGCTGTACGCGTTGCTCCTCGGACTGCGACTGTATGCCTTGCAGATGTTTGCGCGCCCCTTCCAGATCCCCTTGTTTCGCTATCACAACGCCAAGCCGTGTTTGCGCTTCGAAGTAGTGCTCACCAAGCACCACTTGCCGATACCAGCGCTCCGCTTGCGCATAGTCCTTGCGGTCCTCGCCAACCTGTCCGAGATAGAGGAGCATCTGCTGATCGTCTGGCCGCAACTCCAATACGGACTTAAAATAGCGCTCAGCCTCATCGATGCGGTTGGTCTGCAACGACAACAGCCCAAGCGCGTACATTGTGTCCGCATCGTCTGGAGATGTCTTGAGCACCCCCATGAACTGCTCGCGCGCCTTCTCCCATTGCTTGAGGTCGACCAGATAGCGCGCATAGTTCAGCCTGAGCTGTGTTGCCTGCGGATGGCTCGCGAGGTAGTCCTCGTAGAACGCCTGCGCTTTCACGCTATCCTTGCGCGAAACGAGGATACCCGCCTTGAATAGTGCCGCTTCCTCCCAATCGGGCTTGAGCTCGAGGGCGCGGCTCGCGGCCTCGGTAGCCGTATCCAGGTTGTCGGTGCGCACCGCCAGATGGGCCAATGCAAAGTAGGCACTCGGGCTTGCTCGGTCCAGGTCAACCAGCGCTTGCATGATCTCCATCGCGACCTTGCGATTTTGGTGACGCGCGAGGACGGACGCGATGCGCCGATAGGTGTGGCCTTTGGGCTGCCCCTTAGCCGCAATCGACAACATTTTCTTAAAGTTAAGCTGGGCCTCATGCGGTCTGCCTAGTTCTAACAATACGGAAGCGAGCTGCTCGTGCGCCTTGTTGCTCACCGGCTCGAGCTCGACCCACAGGTTGGCGGTGTTCAGTGCGTCATCGTAACGCTTGGCGTAGACGGCGGCGAGGGTGGCCCGTTCGGCGAGCCGCGGGTCGCGCGTTTTTTGCGCGACACGGGCGAGGCTTGTAATAGCAGTGTCAAACTGCCCGCGGTGGCCAGCAATCTCACCTAGCAGAATGTCATACATCACATCCTCCGTTAATTCCACGCTGGACAACGCTGGACGCTCCGCTGCCGGTACACGAGTGGGCTCGCTCATCACCGCCGGCTTAGTAACGGTACAGGCCGCCAGCAGAATCATCAGCGGGGCGGCGCCAAGCAGTGCACACATTTTGTTCATCGGTTTCATAAGGTCGGGGGTGGCCACCGGGGCGCTAGTTTGCCTGATCTAATACAATTGGTTCCTGTGCGTACGAAAATGTTCCGTCGACAAAAACTGCAATATACGATTGAGTGTCTTACATCTCCGAGGTACTTTCAACCACCCCGCCCCAAACTCTGTGGTAGCGTATTTATGTCTGATCAAATGACGCAGCCACAACCGGGCACTATATTGGAATAGAAATGAACTCGCTGTTTTTGTTGGTGATAGGGATCGTGGTGTTCGCCCTGGGCTATCGTTTCTACGCCAAGCTGCTAGCGCTTTCGGCGTTCCGCCTTGACGTAGATTATAGTACGCCAGCGCATAGCCGCGCAGATGACAAGGACTTTGTGGCCGGCAGCCGGCATGTGGTGTTCGGACACTATTTCGCTGCCGTTGCCGGTGCAACGACCCTCACCGGCACTGCCGTCGCCGTGATTTGGGGTTGGATACCGGCATTTCTATGGGTGCTGGTGGGAACGACAGTAGCCGCAGGTGTCTATGGGCTTGGAACCCTGTGGCTGATGACGCGTTATGGCGGCCTCGGACTGGCGGGTGCTGTTCGTGACGTCGCCGGTCCGCGCGCACAGCTACCGTTCTTCGTGTTGGCCATTGCATTATTGCTTGTCATGAATGCGGTGTTCGCGTGGCTGACAGCAGAGCTGCTGACGGCATACCCAGCCGCCGCACTGCCGTTCTGGCTTCAAGTCGGGCTAGCACTTGCCTTTGGTGTTTATCTGCACAATCGTGGCAACCGCGGTCTTGTTCTAGCGACTGTGATCGCGGTTGCCGCGTCGTTGATCGCCGTCTGGGTGCTTCACAGAACCACGTTTGCGTTCTCCGGCGCAATCAATATCGACATCCACGGCTATTCTTGGGTGTCGCTCGACGCCACGGTTGTCTGGATCGTTTTGCTTTTCGTGTTTGCGTACTACGCAACGAGCGCGCCGGTCTGGAAGCTCGTCCAGCCGAGAGGGTATCTCACGGCCATTCATGCGGGGATCCTTATACTCCTGCTATTTGTGGGTGTGGCAATCATGCGCCCGCCGATAGTAGCTCCCCACTTCAACACCGACCTTCAAGCGCCCGGTGCGATCCCCTGGATCTTTGTCACGCTCACCTCCGGTGCGATCGCCGGGTTTTACCTGCTCGTTGCCGGGGGCATAACCGCCAAACAGCTCTCGCGGGAAACCGATGCGCGCTACGTCGGCTACGGCACCGCGCTCGTCGAGGGTATCCTTGCGTTAAGCGTGATCTTGGTTTGCACTGCTGGATTCGGTGATAAGGATAAGTGGGTCGAATTCTATGGGTCCTGGGAAGGCGTGCAGAGTCTGCCCCGGCTTGTGGATTTATACCTAGCCGGATGCGCCAATTTCGTAGCGGCGCTGGGGATCGACCGAGGGCTCGCCCACACGTTCGCGGCGGCCGTGGTCGCGGGGCTGATTGCGGTCACGCTAGATGCGGGCGTACGAGTGCAAAAACAGCTCTTAGCCGAAGTCGGCGACTGTTTTGGCATTAAGCGGTTGCAGGACGAGAAGGTGCTCTTGCTGGTTACGGTCGGCCTAGCCGCGGCCTTAGCCCTTTACGACGGTCGCGGTAGCGGCGGATTGCGATTCTGGCCGCTGTTCGGTATATGGAATCAAGTACTCGCAGTCGTGGGCCTCTTGCTCGTCGGGCTGACACTGCGACGCCAACAGCAACCGGCACTCTGTGTCGTCGCCCCAATGTTGTTTCTGCTCATCGTCGTCACGTGGGCGCTGTTGGCCAAACTGGTGCTTTGGTGGAGTGCGGGTAACTGGCTGCACTTCGCAGGTGGGATAGTGTTACTGGCGCTGGAAATCTGGCTTGCGCGCGAAGCCCTGCGGGCACTAAGACAGCCCGTAGCGGCACCGCCTGGTGCTTGACAGTCTGCCTACAGTGTTCAAAATCCCTGGCTAGAGTGGCCCGGGCTGGTTTTTTGCATATGCATCTCCTTGCTTTCGGAATCAATCACAAAACCGCACCGGTGGAGATTCGTGAGCAAACCGCGATAGCCCCGGAAGATGTGGTGGAAGCGCTTCGCGATATCACCGCTAGCGGTGCAGCCAGCGAAGCCACCATTCTGTCCACGTGTAACCGCACGGAGCTTTATTGTGGTTTGGAACGAGCCCACAGTGAAAGGGCTATTCGCTGGTTTTCTGACAGTTACCGGCTGCGCGCCGCAGACATCCTACCGTATCTTTACGAATATCGCGGCGCCGCCGCGGCAAAACACGCCTTCCGCGTAGCGTCGGGGCTGGATTCGATGGTGCTAGGGGAGCCACAAATACTCGGCCAGATGAAAGATGCGTTCGAAACTGCACACAAGGCTGGTACGACCGGCAAGATCCTGAATCGCTTGTTCCAACACACATTCTCCGTCGCCAAGAGAGTGCGCAGCGACACCGCCATCGGCGCGAGCGCGGTCTCCGTCGCCTATGCCGCTGTCAGCCTTGCCAAGCAGATCTTCGATCAGCTCTCAGAACAAACAGTGCTGCTGATCGGTGCCGGCGACATGGTGGAGTTATGTGCGCGCCATTTAAATGAGCAAGGTATAAGGCACATGATTGTTGCGAACCGTACGCTCGAGCGTGCACGTACGATTGGCGACCCGCTCGGTGCCGAGGCGATTCCGCTGGCGGATATGCCGACGCGGCTGAGCGATGCCGACATCGTTATCTCCTCGACCGCGAGCCAGTTGCCTATCCTCGGTAAAGGAACGGTTGAACGGGCCTTGAAGGTGCGCAGGCACCGGCCGATGTTCATGGTTGATATAGCGGTACCGCGGGACATCGAAGCCGAGGTCGCCCAACTCAACGACGTCTACCTCTACAGCATCGACGATCTACAGGACATAGTGCAGGACAACCTGCTGTCGCGTCTGCAAGCAGCGAGAGAAGCAGAGAAGATCATCGATACCCAGGTCGCTGCGTTCATGAGTTGGGTGAAGTCGCTTGACGCCGTTCCCAGCATTCGTGCGCTGCGAGAGACGGTGGAGGCTGCGCGCATGGCCGAGCTGCAACGCGCGCGGCGGCGGCTGGCCCAGGGGGAGGATCCAGACAAGGTGATAGAGCGTCTGGCACATGCATTGACGAACAAATTCACCCATTCCCCGACCGTTGCGTTAACCCGCGCCAGTCATGATGATCGAGCCCTGTTGATCGAGGTGCTCCACAGGCTTTTCAGTCTGAACGAGGACGAATAAACATGAACCCCTCGGTCGAGAACAAACTCAAGAAGCTTATCGAACGCGATGAAGAAATCAGCGCGTTGCTCGCCGACCCCGAGGTGATCAGCGACCAGCAACAGTTTCGCCGTCTGTCAAGAGAATACGCTGAGATTAGCCCCGTAGTTCAGCAGTATCAGAACTACCGGCGCGCCTCCGACGAGCTCACGGCCGCGCGTTCCATGCTCAAAGACCCGGATAGCGCCATTCGCGATATGGCGCAAGAGGAGATAAATCGAATTCAAGCGCACATCGACCATTTGCAACAGGAGCTACAGAGGCTGCTGCTGCCGAGCGATCCGAGCGACAGTCGCAATATCTTTCTGGAGATTCGCGCGGGCACGGGCGGCGAGGAAGCGGCGTTGTTCGCCGCGGATCTATTCCGCATGTACAGCTATTACGCTGAGAAACATGGTTGGAAGGTCGAAATAATAAGCCAGAGCCCGAGCGAACTCAGTGGTTACAAAGAGATCATCGCGCGCATCGTCGGTCAGGGTGCCTATTCGCGGCTTAAGTTTGAATCCGGCGGTCATCGTGTGCAGCGGGTTCCAGTGACTGAGGCACAGGGACGCATTCACACCTCGGCATGCACGGTGGCGGTTATGCCGGAGGCAGAAGAAGTCGACGAAATCGAAATCAATCCGGCGGAGTTGAAGATCGATACCTACCGCGCCTCGGGAGCGGGCGGTCAACACGTCAACCGCACCGATTCGGCTGTGCGCATCACACACCTGCCGTCGGGGATGGTGGTGGAATGCCAAGACGAGCGTTCGCAACACAAAAATAAGGCGCGGGCAATGTCGGTGCTACGCGCGCGGTTGCTTGAGATGGAACGCCGCAAACAAAGAGAACAAGAAGCCGCCACGCGTAAGAGTCTCATCGGCAGTGGCGACCGCTCCGAGCGCATACGCACCTATAATTTCCCTCAGGGGCGCGTTACCGATCACCGCATCAACCTTACGCTTTACAAACTTGAACAGACCCTCACTGGCGAGCTCGACGAGCTCATTGACCCACTGATTGCGGTCCATCAGGCTGATCAGCTTGCGGCGTTGAGTGCTTAAACGCCGTAACAAGTGTCAAGTTGTAAGTAGTTAGTTTCAATGTGTCCGTATCTCAAAACCGAATCCGAAATGCAGAACCTGGACTCCCGTGCAAAATACGGCGGATATCTGAGCCTAGGGGCAGCGTTAAGGTTAGTAACCACACAGATCGCTAACCAAAGCGCGAATGCACGGCTGGATGCAGAGCTGCTAGTGATGAGTGTTTGCGGCGTCAGCCGCACGGAGTTGATAACCCGTCAGGAAAATGCGCTGACGGAGGTGCAAGTGCGACAGCTGTACGAGCTCGTATCGCGTCGTAAGAAGGGCGAGCCTATCGCCTACCTGACGCGCACGCGCGAGTTCTGGTCGATGGAGTTGGCGGTCTCGCCAGCGACCCTGATCCCACGCCCGGAGACAGAAGTGCTCGTAGAGCAGGCACTCGCATGCATTCCAGCCGGTGCCGACTGGACGATTGCCGACATCGGCACCGGTTGTGGCGCTATCGCGCTTGCACTAGCGAGCGAGCGTCCCAGCTGTCGGGTCATCGCCACTGATCAGGTACAGGACGCGCTGGATATCGCGCGCGAGAACGCGGCGAGGCACAGGTTATCGACTGTGACATTCCGACACGGCAGCTGGCTGGAGCCACTTGCCGGAGAGACCATGGACGTGATTGTCAGCAACCCGCCATATGTTCGCACCGGCGACCCGCATCTGACGTCCGGCGACGTTCGTTTTGAGCCCGTAGACGCGCTTGCCGCGGGAGCGGACGGCCTTGATGCCATTCGCCACATCGTCACCCACGCGCAATCGTGTCTGCGTATGCGCGGATGGCTGTTACTGGAACACGGCTACGATCAAGGAGCGTCGGTCACCCGGATCATGCGTCAAAGCAGGTACATTAATATTACTACTCACCAAGATCTGGCCGACCGTGAGCGGGTCACCAGATGTCAAGCGCCATAAGACAGCATACTTAACTAGACTGATCCTGCCGCCCTGTCTGTGGCTGACACGCGTTTGCGCCTAGCCTCTGGTCATTGACCTACTCGCGATATTAGTAGGCTATAGTTAATCCTAGAAATGAGGCAGCGTCGCCAACTGATCCCTTTCTAGAGGCTAAACATGGATATCAGCACATTCATCACATGGGGCGTCATCATCGCCGTGGTTCTATATGTTATTCTGATCTATAACAACCTGGTGCGACTCAAACACAACGTTTCCCAATCTTGGTCGAATATCGACGTGCTCATGAAGCAGCGCCACGATGAGCTGCCCAAGCTTGTCGAGACCTGTAAGCAGTACATGAAATATGAGAAGGACGTCCTGGAGAGGGTCACGCAGGCGCGTGCTTCGGTGGCCAAGGCACGGGAGGCCGGTGATGTGGACGCACTGGGGGCGGCCGAGACGCAACTGCGGCTAGGTTTGGGAAATCTTTTCGCCGTCGCCGAGAACTACCCAGAACTGCGCGCGAACGAACAGTTCCAGCACCTGCAAAATCGGATCTCGCAGCTTGAAGCCCAGATCGCCGACCGACGTGAATTCTATAACGACAGTGTCAATGCCAACAACATCAGGATCGAGCAGTTTCCTGACACCATGATCGCCCGTTTTTTCAACTTCGGTCCGCGTAGACTATTGAAATTCAAAGAGGCTGAGATCAAGGACGTCGACGTTAAAGCCTTGTTTAACAGCTGAGATGGCATTGCCAGTACTGTGAGCTGGTGGTTTACCGAATTCACTCGCACGATCAGTCAGACTGATCCGACAGTCATCGGCATCAGCATCGCGCTGCTCACTTTCGGCGCCGTATTCGCGACTTGGCGCAGCTGGCACAATCTTCATAACGCGCGCACGATTGAAGATATTCCCACCGCCAAAGCGCGCTCCGCACACCAAGGTTACGTAGAACTCGAGGGTGTGGGCAAACTCATGGACGGACCACCTATTCTGGCACCGCTGTCAGGTCTACCCTCCGTCTGGTACCGCTATCGGATCGAGGAACTCAGGACCACATACCTCAAGGGCCGCACCCGGCGTCGCTGGGTGACAGTCGAAAAAGGCGAGAGCACCGAAGTGTTCTGGTTCGAGGACGACACTGGACGTGTCGCCATCGACCCCGAGGGCGCCGAGGTGACTCCCAAACACAAAGATGTCTGGCGATCGGCCGGGGGGTTGCGTGGTTTCGCTACACGACCCGCGTCTATCGTGAAGTTCCTGACGACGCACCCAAGCGGCAACTCCTATCGGTTTACGGAGGAACGCATCAATCCCGGCGATACCGTGTATGCACTAGGTCTTCTGAAAAACCTGGGCAGCCATGTCGGCGGTCCCACCGTAGATGAGGAGGTTCGTCAGCTATTGCGCGAGTGGAAGCAGAATCAGGCGACACTCAAGCAACGCTTTGACCTCAATGAGGATGGCAAGATCGATCAAAAGGAATGGCGGCTGGCGCGCAGTCAGGCGCGGCGTGAAGTCTTACAGTCTCGAAGAGGAGAAAGCAAACATTTCTCCGAAGGCATCAACCTACTGACTCGCACAAACGATCGCAATCGACCCTACCTCATTTCGGC
>JBHIDJ010000066.1:0-16250 GCA_046760105.1 Acidiferrobacterales bacterium
CGAGATATGCCCCGCGGAAACGACTTATGGGTTGATTTTCCCGCCCTTCAGTGGTGTTATGCGCGATGGGCGACGAGGGACAACGAGAACTCGCCGATCGTCGACTAGAACAGGTTTTTCCCATTTTTTTGATTAAAAGGATGACAAATTGGCAAAAGCTAATTATCAATATGAAAAGCGCAGGAAGGAATTAGCAAGGAAAAAAAAGAAAGAAGAAAAAAGACAACGTAAAATGGATAAGAACAATAGACAGCCCAAAGAGGATCCCGATCAGTCTCGGGATGAGGAAGAAACTACATAAATATGTCCAGAAGGGAGGGCAGATACCTCCCGGACTCGAACCTGGGTCTTGAGATTCAAAGTCTAACGACCTGCCAATTAGACGACCCGCGAAGCACTGTCCGTCAGACCCAGGTCCATCACAAAGATTCCACGATTGGAAGATCTCCCCGACCCTGAATTCCCGCATTAATTCGTTTGGCTATACTTTTATGGGCGGCCCGATTGTCGCGGAAGCGCGATCCGGTATCCTCATCCGGGAGACCCAGGACGACAACTCACCATGGAACAGGGCAACAGATTAGTTTCGTTCGTGACGCGAGCAATGAAAGGCGTTGCATGCTTTAGTGTCGCGATATTCTTTGTAGCGCTGGGGGCGGTTGGATCCACGTATCTGTGGCAAGCCAAAATGTTGCACTACACCTGGCAGGCAGAGCTGGGCGAGGCGCGGGCTAAGGGCCGACTCACAGAGGATGAGTACATTGCACAAAGCCAAGAGCGCAGTTATATGAAAGCGCTGATGAGCCCATCGAAGGTGTGGAAGATAGACTGACCCCGCAACAGAACGCTAGATACTAGAGACCCGTGACCCCTGAGTTGTTGTTGCGATCGCTTGCCGCTGCGCTTCTTGCCGTCGTGCTCGCCGGCTGCAGCGGCAAGGCGCCGAAGCTCCCGCCGCTTGCTGCGGACGATGTCATCGTTGCCTTCGGGGACAGTCTCACCTACGGCACCGGCGCCAAGGCGGAACAGAGCTATCCCGCGGTGCTTGCGGAGCTCATCGGTCGGAAGGTGGTGCGCGCCGGCGTGCCCGGTGAAGTGACCGAGCAGGGACTCGCACGCTTGTCTTCCGTGATCGAGGAGCACGCCCCGCGGCTGATGATCGTGTGCCTTGGCGGCAACGATATGCTGCGCCGGCTGGACGAGGCTGAGATCAAGCACAACCTGCGCGCGATCATCGCCGGCATCCGCCGCCACGACATCGCGGTGGTGCTAGTAGGCGTGCCCAAGCCCGCGCTCCTCACCAGCGCGCCCGAGTTGTACGCCGAGCTCGCCGCCGAATTCGGTATTCCCTACGAGGGCAAGATCGTCACCAGCGTACTTTATAAGTCCGAGTACAAGTCCGATGCGATACATCCCAACGCCCAGGGCTACCGCAAGATAGCGGAAGCGATCGCGGAACTACTGAGGAAGTCGGGGGCGGTGTAGAGCAGGGCTGGAGTGATGGGATCAAGTCTTTACTTTACTTTATACTTTTAGCGTTGCGTACAGCCAACAACGGGTTCAGGGTCAGCGTTGCAGCTACAGCAAGCAGAACTAAGCGCGAAACGGGCTAGCCTGACCCCATAAACCCGTAGACGGGTATCAGACGTTTTCGAAAGACATGCCCTATAAACGATACACGCTGCGCCTCTGTACCAATAACGCTTCACGCCTTGCTTCCTCCACAATTCCCCCACTCGTTGGAGAAGGGTTGGGCGTGGGGTGGGGAGGGCTGGGATGAAGCACGATCCACGTCGCGTCAGTGGGGGTCAGGTTTGTATTCTTGTAATTTAGTGTATGCTGATAGTGGTTTCCGTTGTTGCTCGCTTGGCCCATAGGAGGAAGCACAGTGAACGTCAAAGGGCGAACCGCGCTGGTCACCGGTGCCGGGCGTAACATCGGCCGGACGATCGCGCTCGAGCTAGCGCGCCGAGGTTGCAATGTGATCGTTAATGTGCGCACGAACCGTGCAGAGGCCGAAGCGGTTTGCACGGAGCTACGTGTGCTCGGCGTCGATGCCATCGTGCTCCTTGGCGATGTCGGTCGTGCCGAAGACGTAGGGCGTCTGGCAGCGGAGGCGCTCGCGCGCTTCGAGCAGATAGACATTCTCGTTAATAATGCCGCCATTCGCCCGTCAACACCGTTTCTTGAACTGAGCGAAGCGGACTGGCACGGTGTCATCGACGTTGATTTGCATGCCGCCTTCTACACCGCCAAGGCGTTTCTGCCGGGCATGGTGGCGCAGCGCTGGGGCCGCATCATTAACCTCACCGGCATGAATGCCATACACGGCTATGCGGGGCGCGCTCCGGTGTCCGCCGCCAAGCACGGCCTGTGGGGTCTCACCAAGGCGCTCGCCAAAGAGTTCGGAGCGAGCGGTATTACGGTGAACGCGATCTCACCCGGTCCAATCCGCTCACAGCATCCGGACCCGGCCATGACCCAACATATCGAGTCGCAGCTTGGCAAGATCCCGCTTGGCCGCTTGGGGGAGCCGCAAGACATTGCGGCGCTGTGCGGCTTTCTTGCTTCCGAGGAGGGCGGGTTCATCTCGGGGCAAATGATCGCGGCCAACGGCGCGGCCCAGACATGAGAGAACCGAGGGGTAGGGAAGGCTCGCGCTTGTTTTTGTAATTTGGAATCCTCAGGCTTTTGGCCACTACCAAACTACCTGCGGGTTGGTCTCGCCGCACCAAAAGTCAAGCGCGGTTTCAGCAGAAACCTGCCCATGTCCGCGTCTGGCTATTCTTGCTCTACTGGGAACGAAAATGGGTCGGGCGTTTTTCTTGGATGCAATGGCGAGTAGCGAGTTTCGAGTAGCAAAGTGAGTAACGCCCCGAAGGCGAGCTTTCCGAAAACGGCCATGCTACTTTCTGGCTCGCGGGCCAGGATTCGAACCTGGATTTTGAGATTCAAAGTCTCACGTCCTACCTATTTAGACGACCCGCGAAGCGCCGCTGTTTATCAGACCCGGACAGGTCGCGGAAATTCCTCGGTTTTTCCCGTCCGCCGCCTGTTGGTGCGATAATGTGAGTAACTGTTGATCCTGTCTATGGCGCGTGCCAAAAACATCCCCAGGGTCCACTCGGCCTGTCCTCATGACTGCCCGAGCACGTGTGCGCTCGAGGTGGAGCGCCTCGACGCTCACACCATCGGATGGGTCTACGGCGCTGCGGACAACGATTACACGGCGGGGATTATCTGCGCCAAAGTGGCGCGTTATGCCGAGCGCGTACATCACTCGGACCGCCTGCGCGTACCGCTGCGCCGGGTGGGTCCCAAGGGCGAGGGGATCCGCGCTTTTCAACCCCTTTCTTGGGACGATGCCCTGGACGAGGTCGCCGATCATCTGATCCGGACGACAGACAAGTACGGCGGGGAGGCGGTGTGGCCACACTTTTACGCCGGCACGATGGGGCTTGTGCAACGCGACGGCATCGAGCGTTTGCGCCATGTCATGAAGTACTCGCGTCAGCACTCGACCATCTGCATTACCCTGGTAGACGCGGGGTGGAACGCGGGGACCGGCATGAAGCGTGGTGTGGATCCGCGGGAGATGGCAGAAAGCGATCTGATCGTGGTGTGGGGCTGCAATCCCGTGAACACTCAGGTAAACGTCATGCACCACATCGCCCAGGCCAAGCGTAACCGCGATGCAAAGCTAGTGGTGGTGGACCCCTACCGCACGGGAACGGCGGAGAAGGCGCACGTACACCTCATGCTTCGTCCCGGCACAGACGGGGCGCTCGCCTGCGCGGTGATGCATGTGTTGTTCCGGGAAGGCTATGCGGATCGCGACTATCTGAGTGCCTACACCGACGTCCCTGAAGAGCTCGAACGCCATCTCGCTACCCGCACCCCTCAATGGGCAGCCGCCATTACCGGACTGAGCGTTGACGACATCGAAGAGTTTGCCCGACTGTACGGCCGTACCAAGCGCTCCTTCATTCGGCTGGGTTACGGTTTTTCCCGATCCCGAAACGGCGCCGCCAACGTACACGCGGTGACTTGCTTGCCGGCAGTAACCGGGGCGTGGCAATACCGCGGCGGCGGCGCCCTTTACAGCAACCACAGCTTCTACCGCATCGACGACACGCTCATCAAGGGCACCGATGCGCTGGACCAGGGCGTGCGCATATTTGATCAGTCTCGCATCGGCCCAATTCTCTGTGACAACGCAGACGACCTGCAGGGCGGCCCGCCGGTGGCAGCGCTTTTCATTCAGAACACCAATCCCATGGTCGTATCTCCCGAGTCGCTGAAAGTACGTGAAGGCTTCCTAAGAGAAGATCTGTTTGTTTGTGTCCACGAGCAGTTTATGACGGAAACGGCGGCGATGGCTGACATCGTGCTACCGGCGACCACTTTCCTCGAGCACGATGACATCTACAAGGGCGGCGGGCATACATACCTCCAGGTCACACGCAAAGTGATCGAGCCCTACGCCGAATCCCGCTCCAATCACTGGGTCATTTGTGAGCTCGCGAAACGCCTAGGCGCGCAACACCCCGGTTTCGAAATGACCGCATGGGAGCTCATCGGCGAAACCCTCAAGCGCTCCGGCTGGCCCGATGCCGAGACTCTTTACCGCAATCACTGGAACGACTGCGCGTTGGATTTCGAAACCGCGCATTTTCTGAACGGCTTTGAGACGCCGGACAAACGGTTCCATTTCAAACCCGACTGGGCGCGGGTGGGAAAAGCCCACGCGCCGATGCCAACGTTACCTGACCACGTCGCGAGGATCGATGAATCCGATGACGAGCATGCGTTTCGTCTCGTGGCGGCACCCGCACGCAACTACCTGAACACGACCTTCACGGAAACGCCGACGTCCATCAAATACGAGGACCGCCCTACGGTGCTTATCCATCCCCAGGATTGCGAGGCGCTGGGGATCGACACGGGCGATCGCGTGCGGCTCGGTAATCGCCTCGCCAGTGTCGTGGTGCACGCCAAACCTTTCGATGGCGTGCAACGGGGCGTTGTCGTGGTGGAAAGCATTTGGCCCAATCGTGCCTTTGAAGAGGGTATCGGGATCAACGCCTTAGTAAGCGCCGATCCCGGTCCGCCCGACGGCGGCGCGGTATTTCACGACACCGCCATCTGGATTCAGCCGGCCTAGCGACTCCCGAGCGCGACACGGATTACTCTGCGCTCCGTAAACCAGAAGAGGGGTATCAGACGTTTTCCGAAAGATCTCCCCGTTTACGGGGGTTAGACATTGATGTCTTGGCAAAGACGAAAAAAGGGGGCGATTCGACAGTTAAAGGGCGAACATAGCCGGAAAACCGCGCTTGCACTATGCAGGCGCGCTTTGCCACGTCATGCTGCGAGTGCAACTGTAAATGTCCCCGGTCTCCTCGCTCGGATTAATGCCAAATATTGACGGTGGGCTTTCGCCGTTACTTGACCACCATAGGAGGTGCTATTGTGAGCCGAGAACTTGATCGTCGCGATTATAGCGTCAACAAAGTTACACCCGCCCGCGAGACAGAACTGAGGTCGCTGGCATCAACCCTTTCAGACCGTCTCCCCGGCACCCATCGCGTCAGGATCACGCGCCTCGACGCCACGACGGGAAATCCTGCCGCGGTTAGTTCAGAATCCGCCGCAGCGGAGTCTGGTAACTACATCCAGCGGGCGCTTGATCACGTGCGCACGATCAGTAGGGCACTTGGCCTGATGGCAACGCAACCCGCGGAGTTCGTAGCGGATCCCGATATCCAACAAACGAGTAGCGGCGCGATGGCGGTTCATTTGCAGCAACACTATAAAGGTATCCCCATCTTTCAGGCGGCGGAAACCGTACGCTTTGCGCCGGATGGCGCGATCAAGGAAACCGTCGGGAGCAGTGTCACCGTTACTCAGGACTTGACTGTTTCACCCATTCTCTCTGTGCGCCAGGCAGTGCTCATAGCGGCTCAGCATATCGCTGTTCCGGATGCGGATGAGCAGGGGGGCACGGATCCATTCGGGCAGCCCCTCAAGCTGACAAGCGTTGATCTGACCGGTTTCGAACCACAAGTTATTACGGCCTACCCGGAGAAGCCCGAGCGTCCAACGGTACTCGAAGCCGGTCCGTTCGGCGATAAGATCAAGGCGAGCTTGATCTGGTTTCCGCTGGGTGATGACTCACGGCTCGCTTGGGAAGTGGTGACAGCGATGCCAGACTACGACGAGCAGTTCCGCACACTGGTGGACGCCGAAAGCGGCGAGGTCCTTTATTGTCGCCAGTTGATGCACTTTGTGGTGGCGCGGGGAAACGTCTTTCACGTTCACGGTGGGAACGCACGCCAGATGACCGACTTCCCAAGGCCGCTCGCGGACTTCGGGCCGCTCGTCCCCGGTGATCTGCCGCCAGGCTTTCCAGATGATTGGGTCGCGACGAGCGGGACGGTCGGGAACTGTGTGAACGCCCACCTGGGGACTAGCGGACCGCCAAGCGAAGGGTCGGTTCAGAATGGGGTACTCACCTTTGATCCACCCGATTCGGCGGGCGACGACCAGAAGGTCCTCAACATCTTCTACTACAACTGCTTCATGCATGACTACTTTTACTTGCTTGATTTTCGTGAAGCTGACGGTAACTTCCAGCGGGACAACCTTGGCCGGGGTGGGCTTCCATTTGATCGGGTAGATGCGCGCGCCCACAGTGGGGCAGTCAATGGAACGGCCAATATGGGCACGCCTGTGGATGGCCTCAACCCGATCATGAACATGGGCTTGGTGGTGAACACTGGTCGACATACCGCGTTTGACTCCAGCGTGGTTTTTCATGAGTTCACTCACGGGGTAACTAACCGGCTCGTCGGCGGGCCGGCCGACGCACGCGCCTTGGAGGCCCACCAGAGTGGCGGAATGGGTGAGGGCTGGAGCGACTATATCGCCTGCACGGTCAACAACACGATAGTGGTTGGTGACTGGGTCGTCGATGATCCCAGTGGCATCCGAGGCTTCCCCTACGATAGCAACTTCCCCGACAACTTCGGTGATCTGGGGGCAGGTCGGTACAGTGGGTTCCTGCCTAGCGGAAGGCGTTGGCCCCATCCCATCGGTGAGATCTGGTGCGCCACGCTCATGGAGATGAACAGGAACATCGGGGCCGAGCTGGGCGTCCAGTTGGTTGTAGACGCTCTGAAGCTAACGCCAGCAAATCCGAGTTTTCTCGACGCGCGCGATGCTATTCTGGCAGCGCTCGGCGATATGTTCACTGCCGGCCGACTGAGCGCAAACGAGCACCAAGCGGCCCGCGGCGGGATCTGGGAGGCCTTTGCCCGGTTCGGGATGGGACCCGATGCTCAATCCAATGGGGCTTCGTTGTCGGGTATCGTTGCGGACTTCAACACACCGCCGGTCGAGGAGCCGGAGCAACCAGAGCTTGGTGTGCGAGTGGAGACCACACCCAATTTGGCCATCCCGGATAACGAGCTAGTCGGTGTCAGCAGTGTACTGACAGTACCACAAACGGGGCGGATCTCACGTTTGAGGGTTTCGGTGGAAATCGAACACACTTACCGAGGCGATCTCCGGGTAAGCCTCATGGCCCCCTCAGGGAGCGCAGCGGTTCTTCACGACCGAAGCGGGGCGAGCGCAGATAATCTAGTCGCATCGTACGCAAGCGAAGATATCCCAGCCCTAGCCGCGATTGTGGGAGAACAGGTTCAAGGCGACTGGACCCTTCACGTGGTCGACTGGGCCGCCGTGGACATCGGCACACTGCACCGTTGGGGTCTCGAAATTGATTTCGAAGCGGCCAGCCAGTCAATCTACGAGGAAGCTGTCCCCGAAGTGACGATTCCCGACAATGATCCCACTGGGGTAAGCAGCAGCATAGAGATCGTTCAATCGGGTACGGCTCAAGGTATCCAGGTCAAGGTGGACATCACCCACACGTATATCGGTGATCTGCGGGTGGAACTAGAGTCTCCGTCGGGCCAGCGGGCGCTGCTGCATAACCAACTCGGTGGCAGCGAGGACAACTTGATTACCAGCTATGACTCGATCTCAAACGCGACTCTGGCAACCTTGATTGGTCAGCCAATACAGGGGAACTGGATCCTGCGGGTTGCCGATCTGCTCGGGCAGGACATCGGCAAGTTTAACAAATGGAGTTTGGAGCTGACTCTTTAGCGGGGTTGGAAAAGACCCTCGGACGCTATATCGACAAGAGAGAATACACGAGAAATTTGCGCTTTACGTGGTTGTGTCCCGCAAAGTAGCTCCATATTCCTAGAACCGAAGAATATGAAAATGAAGACATCTTCTTTTCAAAGATATTGGATCTTGTAACGGAGTATGGCCAGGAATTAGTAGATCCTAAGAAGTTAGAGAGAACGATTAAGGATAAAAAATGGTTAGATACTAAACAATTAGATACTAAACAAGAAGAAAGCGCACATTATGTTTTATATCATGAGGAGGTTACTTCATTCGAGGTATATCGCAATCATGATAGAGAACATACAACCATAGGTGCTAGTTTTTACTATTAGCAGCTAACTGCGTGGCAGCAGGGCCAAGTCTTGAATCTTGACATTCGCATGCTGGGCTTTGTTCCTTAACTATTGTTTGTCATCCCGTCAGGGACCAAGGCCAAGCCTCCGGCGCAGCTCGCGCGCCGTGAGCGACTGGCCGAAGACCGTCGTGCCGACGTCAAACTCCTTGGCGCGGGCAAGCGGCCCGACCACGACTGGCTCGAAGCCGGCGTCTTGCACCAGGCGCAAGGCAATTTTGAGGGCCGCTTCGTCATCGCTTGCAAGCGGGACCGCCACGCGCTCGCCAGCGCGGTGTGCTTCGCTGCGCAGATCAAAGTAGGGTACGGTGTTGAAGGCGCGGACCAGGCGCACGCCCGGGAGAAACTCGGGCGAGGCTACGCCCGTGCCCTTGGCGCGCGCGGCGATGGCCATGTCCCCGTCGCGCGACGGAAAGGGATTACCGGTCTCCAGCACCACCTTGCCCTTGAGCTCGGTGGCGAAGTCGCGGCCCACTTGCGGAAGTGCGCCGTAGGGCACCGAGATCAGGACGACTTCGCCGAAAACGGCTGCCTCGCGCACCGTACCGGCGCGCGCTCTCGGACCGAGACGCTGCGCCAGGTCCTTGAGCCGCTCGGGATGGCGCGATGACAGCAGTACTTCATGACCCGCCTTCACCCACAGCGCGCCCAGCGTGCCGCCGATCCGGCCTGCACCGATAATGCCGATCTTCAGGCTTCGCCTCTCCACGCTGCCGGCGCGTGCCACGAGCGGCAGACCGGCCAGCCCCAGGCCTGCCGCGGCAGTGCGGAGAAACGTGCGGCGGCTTAGCCTTATGGCGTCATTCGCATCCATCAGAGATCTCCTGAGTAAATGGGGTCAGAGTGAGCTAACCTGCATTGTACGGACACGTCAATAGGAGACAATGATGAAGGAGGTAGGTCGCCTGTAGGTTGCGTGTAGGCACCTGTGCGGCACCAGTTTACGGTCCCCTCAAGGTGGGCGGTACGAGAAACAACTGCCCGAGCGTCGTTGTTAACAAGGCTAGTTTCTGTTTGATCGCTGACAGTCGACTTAGCAAGCCTTAACCGCTGTTTCCTATCTGCCCGGTGGTGGGATGGGATCATGAAATAGGTGATGCTTGTAGTTTGGCAGTACGGAGTTGTGCTTGTGTGTGAGACGTAAAGGAACACATTCTTATTTTTGTAGTTTCGAAAATGACGAGCTGTGAGGATGGGCTGCGCAAGAGGGGTGCCGACCCAGAGCCTTTGGGTGCGCAATAATGTGCGCTGAACATTAACCATCGTAAAGGAAGTTAGCTCGGCGACGAGGTATCGCTGTTCATACACGATCCCGACCGTAACGTCATCGAGTTGCGAAAAAGTGGGTCGAGGACCACGGCGTCCGGACGGCCCTGATGGACAAGTAGCGTCCTGGTCAGGGATGGTGTATATTTCGCCCGCAGCTTATAAATGACGGTCTTTTCGGAAATCCTCCTAAGGTTCGCCCGCAATCCTTTTTTGTAATCTGCACGAAAATCACTAATATTAATTCATTTTGAGGATCTTTAAATTATGACTACGGGGACTGTAAAGTGGTTCAACGAGAACAAAGGTTATGGCTTTATCACGCCACAGGATGGCAGCAAGGATGTGTTCGTACACCACTCCGCCATTACGGGCACGGGTTTCAAGACCCTGGCTGAGGGGCAACGCGTGACGTTTAGCATCCAGCAGGGACCGAAGGGTCTACAGGCGGTGAGCGTCGCCGTCGAGCGCTAACACAGTTGGTTGCAGGTATGGCTGCGGGCAGCGGGCGAGGTTCGTCTCGGTGTCCGCTTCCATATTATTTTATGTCCTAAGCAGCTATCTGAATGAGTAGTCAAGAGTGAGTAGTGAAGAAGAGAGAATGCGGTACTTGAGGGGAACCTTCCAGCAAACGTGTGGCTTTTGCGGATGCGTATTCCGCGTTGATGTACCGGGACAAACAGGCCAGGATGGACCGGAAAACTATTACTGTCCGGAATGCCGTAGGAGCTTTCCTGTCAAGGCATCGGATTCCCCCTCAATCACCCTAATCTCCAAACGCACTGATGGCCTAAAGAAGCAGTGCCCGGCGGATTGGGAGATAGCAAAACCGCCCAAGGTGCGATCACTCCCCCGCGGCAAGAAAGCGGTGGGGGGTTCTTTCGGGACCCGACGAGGCAGAAAAGGGGCCGCGTGAGAAATTGGGTAGCTCGAGTGGAAACAAAAAGAAGAATGTTCAAGTCTTGAAATTAGATATTTAGGAGCGGGTACAAGCTGCCCCCGACGTCTCGCTTTCGGGGAATAAGTACAAGTTAGCGCCTGGCTTGGCCCTGTGCCAAGATCACCTGAATAAAACGGTCCATGTTGTGGAGGTGTGAGCCTTCCCAATAGAGCCTTCCGCAGATTGGGCAGAGCCAGAATTCATCGTAGTGCGCACTCGTCCGAGGGGGCAGACGGTCGATGACATCCTGTTTGCGCACTGGTTCTAGCTGCTGATTGCAGCGCAGACAGCGGTCAAAGGGTTTCACCATGGCGAACAGATCAAAACGGGTGAGGACTTCGACTAGCTGCTCACGCGGTGTGGTGGCGCCTACCCGGTAGACGTGGGTCAAGCCGCGGCGTTCCAGTAGATCGCCGTCTCGACTCAACAGGATGCGTTTCTCATTCCGGGACAGTGCGATGAGATCATCGTCTTCACAGTCGCTTTTGTATAGCGTGTCGAAGCCTAGCATACGCAGATATTTCGCCAGTTTGCCCAAGTGGCTATCGACGATAAAGCGGATCTCGCGAAGCGGACGGGACCGTAGCCGCAGCTCAGAGGTGATGTCGAGGGATTCGAATACAGGGTAGATGCTCACGCGATCACCGTCCCGCAGGCGATGGGCGAGATCAACTGACTCGCTATTTACCAGGATCAAGTCAATCTCATCGATCGGTACACCGAATGTCCGCAAGACATCCTTAACGGTGCTGCCGTTTTCCACCGCGTGTGCGAAGAACACCTTTCTTCGATCAGGCGGGAGATAGTCATTCAGCTCTTCGTAAAAGCGGACGTAGATCATTGTTTGCACAGCGTATCCGCGTTTCTTTTGACGAAGTCAGATAAGAGATCGGAAAACATCTACAGACATTGACCGGAGTCAGCCTCTTGTTTGATCGTTGAAAGTTTACTACAAAAACGTCAAGCCCCGATTTCCTATTTACCCAATGGCGTGATTTACGGTAAAGATGGATTTGTCTCGACGGTCTTGACATTTGGCAGACCCTTCACACTGTGAATGATTCGCAATTTGCAGTACACAATAATATTGTCACTGATTGAGGGTGCTATCGTTGATTTGGAGCAACCCCTCAAGCAATTCTTCTAGTTATGAAAAGGGAATAAGTCGGAGCGCGAAATGGGCTACTCTGAGCCCCATAAACCAGAGAAGCGTAGCAGACGTTTTCCGAGAGACACGTCCCAGCTCACGCTGGAAGCTGGCGATTTCTGCTTTGAATACAGCTGCGCAATCTTTGGCAAGTCGAGCTCGATTAGCAAAAGCTGGTCTAAAATTTGCTTCCCGCCACCGATTTTGCTGCTGGACTTTCTATCACAAAGGCGCATACTGATTTGGTTCTTTGCAGTAGCGGTTCGGCTTTAACGAGCATGTTCAGAACAACGAAGGAGGAGCGAGCCATGAGCAAATCCCGCCCCTAGTTCCATCAGCTTTAGCGTCACTGTTATGCCAAGGTCGATTAGCCGCGCCCCGGGCCCAAGCCCCTTTTGCGACGACCCTCTGGGAGGAAGTGCGTTGGACCTTTCTTATTTTGCTCACCATAGTGTCGTATTCCTCTATTCCTCTTGCGCCTCGGGCATAAGCCAGGGGCGTTGCGACGACCATATCGCTGAAACTTTTAACAAGGAGTATTACCATGAGACAGTTGAGAAACCTGGTCTTCGAGGGCGGTGGTGTTAAAGGTATCGCCTATTGCGGGGCACTAGACGCACTCGAAAAGAAAGGCATGTTCGACGGCGTTCAGCGCGTAGTCGGCACGTCCGCCGGTGCGATTATCGCGGCGCTCGTCGGGCTTCGATATACACCAAAGGAATGCCTCGAGGTATTGTGGGATACCGATTTTCAATCGTTCATGGACGACGATTTTGGCAAGGTGCGCGACGCGCACAGACTAGTCAACGATTTCGGATGGTACAAGGGTGAGAAGTTCAAGCAGTGGATGGGCGACCTGATCCTAGACAAAGCCGATGACCGCGACGTCACATTCAAAGAGCTTGAGGCGATGGCTTTCCGCGACACTTATATTATCGGCGCCGATCTCTCAACGCACACCTCCGTGAGATTTTCGGCTGAACACACGCCGGACGCGAAACTGGTAGACGCCGTGCGTATCTCGATGTCGATCCCGTTCTTTTTCGCGGCAGTAAGGGGCGAGGACGGTCACGTCTACGTCGATGGGGGTGCGCTTAATAACTATGCGATAGAAATATTTGATCACACGAAATACATCAGTGAGACCACGAGCGACGATAAAGAAAGAGTAATCAATGAGCAGACACTCGGTTTCAGGCTCGACAGCGAGACGGAGATAGCGATGTTTCGCGATCGCGAGCCGCCCCCGACGCACGACATTAACGACTTCTTCGACTACGTCTGGCATCTTATGCAGACCGCCTGCATTAACATCCAAAACAATCGGCACTTGCGGGGTGAGGATTGGAAGCGCACCGTATACATCGACACACTGGGCGTGAAGGCCACGGATTTCGGTCTCGATGACAAGACTAAACAATCGCTAGTCGATTCTGGCCACAATGCCGTCAACGACTTTTTCGAAAAGCGGTCTTAGAAAGATGCCCGAAAAGATCGTTCGGAGAAATGGCGTCGAAAGTCTTTTTCGATCTCAGAAAAACCACTTCCTCGCCCTCAAACAAATCTTCTAGCGATCTGATGGCCCGTGACGGCTATCGCATAGATTACGAAGCTATGGGTGCGCATATCGTAGCTTTACACAAGGCGGCAAGAAATCACGAAATTAACATCTGCCGTGTCTTGTTCGATCCGAGGCTTCAGCCATATCTGTACAAGGTCTGCTATGGCGGGTACTTAGAACGAAACATGCAAATACCAAAACGGCGGTCATGGGTACGCCATGACGAGCACTATCATGTGGACTTGGTGGTGGAGTGCAAACTCATCGAGGGCCAACAAACAGCAAAAACGGAGTTTGGTATCACATTCCAACATGGTGGGGTATACCCCGTACGAATGCGGATCAGGTGTTGATTGCTCAGGACATCGTCGAGGGCTTAGAAGCGGCGCTGGAGCAATTTCGTGAGATTGCCGCCGACCTGGGGCGTGCATCGAATAAGGAAGGGCCTATCGATTGCAGGGGTAATTGTCTTCGCCTTAAGAGGCAGTTACGCTTAGTCGCTCCACGTTTCCATATTTAGGACGGTTTGGAAGACACGATGCCATCGACGCAAGAGCGGGCCCAGGCGCTTGCCCGCGAGATGATGAAGGCCATGAAGGAGGCGAAGGCCGCCGAGGCCCGGGTCAAGCAGCTCGGCGAAGAGCTGATGCAGGTCTTGACCGAGGCCAAGGCGGAGGCCGAAGCGGCCCGCACCATTGTTGAGTATCCGTCCGGGCGCTATGACTGCAAGAGCTGCGGACAGAGTGTCCTGTTTACGGAACCGACGCGGGAATTGCCCGCGTGCGATAATTGCGGCAGTCGCGAATACGAAGGCAGCGAGCCCACGGTCACGAAAATCAAACCCCCGCCCCCCAAAAAATACCCAGCCGGCCTGTACGAGTGCGCCGGTTGCGGCGCGCGCATCGCCGTGGCCGTGGAGACGGACGTGCTGTCTGCGTGTGACTTATGCGGCGCCGACAAGCTCAAGGCGCTGTAAAGGGTGTAGCGGGAGAAAAGGTGCGCAGAACCGAGCACGACACGGGCGAGCCTGAGCTCCATAAACGTAGCAGACGTTTTCCGAAAGACATGTTCCAACTCATGCTGGAAACTCGCGGTTTCTGATCAAGTGATGATTGTTGACCTAGGTCAGTGAGAAGTAAGGCCGCCCGGTGTACAAAGCGCCTTACTTTACCTCAACCCCAAACAAGACGACTTCAACAAAATCCCCGAACTGCAAGTCTGCATCGTCGAGGCGCTCTATGTGGCTACTCAACACGACGTAGACTACAGGGCTTCGGAGATGCAGTAGGTAGGACGCACGGCCACGTTCCGAACGTGGTGCTGGCACACGACACATGCGCAAATCCGTAATCCTATGGTTTCTGCTGCCTTTCCTGACGGTGACTTCGGTTCTCGCGCAGGAGAAGCCGCCACGCTACGAGTTGACGCCATTTGGCGCTTATCAGGGCGGCGGCGAGTTCGAGCAGGTTGGTACAGGGTCTGAGCTGGAACTGGATGAAAGCGGGAGCTTCGGCCTGGTGTTCAACAGACGCGTTGATGCGGATAGGCAGTGGGAGATTTTCTACTCTCGGCAGGAGACCGAACTCGACACCGAGGGCCTGTTTGTCAATGAGCCCGTCTTAGATCTAGATGTAGATTATCTTCAGTTCGGCGGGACCTACGCGTTTGATAGCGAGCTGGGGAGACCATACATCGTCGCCACCATCGGCGTGTCGCGTTTTGACCCAGAGCCGTCGGGTTTCGACTCAGAGACGTTCTTCTCCTTCTCCTTTGGGGGCGGCGTGAAGTTGTTTCCCGATAAGCGATTCGGGTTGCGGCTCGAAGGGCGCTTTCTCGCGACGGTGGTGGACAGCGACAGTGAAATCCTTTGTCGGACGGGCTTCGACACGAACTTCTGCGCGGTTCGCGTGGAGGGAGATCTGCTCTGGCAGTGGCAGATGATGGCGGGCTTAATCTTTCGCTTCTGACATCTTCAATGTATGCCGGACTCGCTAGAGGGGTATCAGATGTTCTCCGAAAGACACCCCCAGTTCACGCCGGGAACGTGCGATTTCTGATTCGGGCAAGACTGTGCAACCTTCGGCAAGTCCAGGCCCTACCAACAAAAACTGGTCCAAAATTTGCATCCAGGTCTCTAATATTTGCACTGGACGGCTTTTAGGCGTCGCCTAGAGACTGGGTGTGATCCTGCTATCAACAAGCTCAAGCGGACTTTAGAGGAAATCCGATGCAAATAGCTAGAGGGCTTACAGCCCTGCTTTCGCTTTGTCTCTTGTTCGTTGTCACGCCCGGCATCCTCGCGGCGGACAGGGTGGTAATCGAATATGGCTATATTGCCGCGCACACGGAGAAAAAAGTCAGTCAGGTGCCGGCTGACAAGGCCCTGATCTACATCATACGACCGGCATCGTATGGAATGATTGTCCACTCCTGGACCTTTGCCGATGAGCGTTTTCTCGGCATTACGGATGCAAAACACTACACCTATGCGTTGGTGGATCCTGGGGAGCAGGTTTTCTGGTCGATATCGGAAGGTATGGATAACACAAATATCAGCGCGATCAGGATGATGGTGGAAGCGGGAAAAGTCTACTATCTGCAGCAAAAGATGAGGGTAGGCATGGCCCAAGCGAGGACAAAGTTAGCGGTAATAGACCAGCCACAGGCCCAGCAGTTTCTTAACAAATGTAAATATGTGACTCCCACTACAAGAGCCAGCGCCAAGGCACAGAGCTATATCGCGAGACATTATGCAAAAGCGAAAAAGAAAGCAAAGCCCTAT
>JBHIDJ010000067.1:0-16183 GCA_046760105.1 Acidiferrobacterales bacterium
CGACGGGTCCCCTTTCTTTGCTCGTCCAAAGAAAGGGGACGGAAAGAAAGGACGCCCTGGGTCTGCGGCCGCAAACTTCGCGGCTACCCTCACGCCTGCGCTCGCCTCAGAGGGTTCGCCCAAAGCACATCCGTGTGCTTGGGGCGAACGAGTGGTGTCCTTCCCACTCCCCTTCGGGCCTGCCCTTCGGCTTCCCTTGGCGTTCGGCTTGACCAAGGGGTGAAAAACGAAAACACCCTCCCCCTTTATGGGGGAGGGCTGGGGAGGGGGTGGCTCGGCTTGAGTAAAGGCGCGAAAGACTAAAACACCCTCCCCGCTGGTCGGGGAGGGCCGGGGAGGGGTCGTACTCGGCTTGACGAAAGGGGCGAAAACCCCTTCCCCACTTGTTGGGGGAGGGCTGAGCAGGGGTGCAGGGGCTGACTGGGCAGCCGGGTTAAAGCGGCGATGATGTGTCATCTTAGCATCACTGCAAGCTCAGCGAAGACAGCTGGGTCAAGGAAGATCTCGTGCTTCTTGCCCCGCAGTTGAATTAACCTGACTTTCTTGCCGAGCTTTGCGGCCACGGCTTGATAGCGCTCGCTGAGAGTGGGGGGCACCACCTCATCTTGGCTGCCAACGATCATGGTGACGATGGCCTGATCCGACACCCCTTTGATCTGCTCGACGGGCGAAAGCGTGTCGATCTTGCCCTGAAACACTGGCTGGCCCGTGACCTCGAACATGTGCTGACGCCACTTCTCCGCGTCACCCGGGCACGACACCAACAGCGCCGCGTCGATCAACGCAGGATGCCGACCGAGGATGTTCGCCGCGAGGGCGGCTCCTCCCGAATGGCCGGCGACCACCACTTTGCGGGCATGCCAGCGGCGCCTGAGTTCGCCGATGGCGTGGGCAATCGCCTCGGTGTTCGAGGCGTTCCAATTGTCTCCTGTTGCTTGCCCACGCTCCCCGTCGGACGTGTTTCCTTGCGGGTCGGTATAGCCAGGCCGCAGCAAGCCCACGGCTACTACGTCCCGGTTGTTTGCTGCAACCGTGGCCGCAAAGGCATTTTGGTAATCGGGTTTGTGGAAAGGCGCATCGCCGTGAAGGACAACCACCAGAACGGGTTTTTCGCTGATTTCTTGGCTCTTGAAGACGCTTGTCTTGAGGCGATATGCGCCGCCTTGCACCCAGGATTGCTCGTCGGGCATAGAATCGGGAATTTACCCGTTCGCCCAAAGCGAAGCCAGCCATGTAGTCAGGGCGGTAACAAAGGCGATCCAAGCTCTAAACATAATGTCATCCTACTGCCCCATTTGACACATAGCCGCCTAACTAGATATAGACGCACTAACATCCATGTTATAACACGGATTGGCAGGGCTCTATCATGGGTTTGAGTTTTACGAACAGCAGCTTACGCCCGGGGTGCACTCACTTTGATGAGCGCCAGGCTCATGGAGGCGCGAGGGATATCTTGCGTCCGCCGCCGGCATCATGGCGGGCAGGCTGACTAGCAGTACTTACGAAAGATCGCCCACAATATCGCCAGTACCAACGGGATGCCCCAGAACATTACAGGGTCGTAGAAAAAGCGGGAAAGCGATTCCAGGAGTTCCCAGACGACTTCGGGGTCAAAGCTATCCATTTTCGCTAGACGCTACTGCCCAGCAACGGCGCGGGCGCGACGCAGCCGCGGTAGGAAGGCGCCGACCTGCCTACGATATTCCATGTATTGTTCACCGAATATTCGAACCAGACGACGTTCCTCGTAGTAGGCACCGATCAGCATGTACGTTGTATACATGAACAGGAATACAAGATTATTTCGCGACGGCCCACTGGTCGCGAGAAACAGAAATCCTGCTATCAACATCGGATGCCGAATCCACGCGTAAACACCTTTCACTTCCAGCCGGTGTGTGCCGAAAAGCTTGAGTTCCGGCACGGCTAGCGAAGAGTCGAATAAGTGCCGTAAGCCGCGCCACATCTGCTTAAGACCTAGGAATTCCAGGTAGTCGCTTTGCAAGAACGATACATAAAACAAAAAGATGGAAAACAAATGCAGGACAACCAAAATTCGCCAGAACGGTTCGGGATAATCAATTATCCATACGTTACTCTCCGGATGCTTACCCCAGTGCAACACGGCGATCCAGTAATACAGCGCCGTGTAGCTCAAGGCGTTGTAGATGAAACGCCAGAAGTGCTCGACGAAAAACGGTGTGGTCCAACGCCCTAGCGCGTTTTTGAAGGGCTCATGTGCACAGATGGAGTGAAGCGCGCCGAACAGAGCGAAGGCGCTAAAAGACTCCCAGTAGTCGCCAACGACTAACAGAATCTCCATTGCGGCGGAGCCGGTGGCACCGGCTTACCGGATTTGTTTCGCCTCGGCCACCACCCTATCGATATGTTGCTTGAGCTCGGTGGCCTCGGGCGAGTTCAGTCCCCGCAGTCGCTGGTAGTTCTGGTTGGCCTTCAGGAGCTGGCCACGCCACAAGTACAGTTCACCCTGATACTCCAATGCCTCGGCGTGATTCTGTTGCACGCTTAACGCCTTGTTGTAGTGTTGCATCGCTTGTTCCATGTACTGTTTGGCGATGCTGCGGAAGCTAAAGCCTAAGTTGTTCAACGCATCAGCATAGTCAGGTTTGGCCCGCAACGCCTTCTGGTAGAGTCTTATCGCGCGCTCGTAGTCGCCCTTATTCTGTGCCTTGACGCCTTGGTTGTAGTACTTCACGTGCTTCGCTGGTGCTGGTGCGGAATCACTGGGTGTGCTTGCCCCAATCAGCAACGGCGATATTGCTACGAGCAGTAGAGGGAGCCATATCTTCATTGTGTTCCTCCTTGGACCAGAGAGATGGGTGCGTAGCAGCCAAGAGTGTAACACGGACCAATCGGAGACGAGACGGATACAGAACCGTCCGGCTCGTTCGGCGGTGTCCTAGTCGGACGCCTGATTACCATCGAGAATGGGTGCCAATGTTTTCTATAAAAGTCGCTCCGATTGCGGTATTTTTACGACCACTATGGACATTACAACACTCTTGCCACCGCTTCGACATCGAAATCTAATAACATGCCCGTACTGTGGGAAGCTTTTTCCTTATACTGATCGCGTATGCCGCCATTGCCGCGTAACGATTGACGAGAACACCAAAAAGCAACTCATCGCGGAAAGGAGGACGAAAGAACGCTATGCCATTCTAACGGCACTGGTGTTGTTTGTTTTTCTTGTCATTATCTTCTGGTTTGTCGGTTAGATTGGACGACATGCATTCGACGGGCATAGCTGTATGAAGCCGCACAGGCCGAGCAAGCAAGACCTGCTTGCGGCACAGGGCAAGACCGTACCTGATGTCATTGCACCGGATCTCGAGGTGTTATTCGTCGGCATCAACCCGAGCCTCTACTCGGCAGCGGTGCGTCACCACTTCGCGCGGCCGGGAAACCGCTTCTGGCCAGTGCTACATCGCGCCGGTTTCACCAACCGATTGCTCTCGCCGTTCGAAGAACGTCAACTCCTGCAGCGGGGCTATGGGATCACCAACGTCGTGGCGCGCGCCACGGCCTCGGCCGCGGAGTTGTCGGCGGCGGAACTGATGACAGGGGCACGGCGACTCACGGCCAAGGTGCGACGCTATCGACCATGCATGGTGGCGGTGCTCGGGATTGGGGCCTATCGTGCCGCCTTCGATCGCCGCAAAGCGACGCTTGGCAAGCAGCAAGAGGCCCTGGCCGATGCGATGCTTTGGGTGTTGCCGAATCCGAGCGGGCTCAATGCCAACTATCAGCTGAACGATCTGGCGCGCCTGTTTAGGAAACTACGCACCGCGGCGGAGCGTGAGGACTGAGTCTACCCCACTGCGCTCTGCGTGCGGCAGGCTCAATGTGAACTATCAGCTGAACGACCCGTCACGGCTGTTTAAGCAGCGGCGCTTAACAGCGGACGGCAAGCAAGTGAAGGTTGCCCGGCAACCATCCCTCTACGTTTAGTTGGCGGTCTTCAGTTTTGGGCTGATGACGACGTCGATACGACGGTTTTTCGCTCGCCCTACTCGCGTTTCGTTATTGGCCACTGGTTTGGTCTCACCATAGCCGATGGCGGTGAGGTTTGACGCGTCGAGACGCATATTGGCAAGCAGGTACTGCTTCACCGCGTCCGCACGTCTTTGCGAAAGCGCATAGTTTGCCGCGTCGCTACCGTGGGAATCGGTGTGGCCTTCAACAATGAGTCTGCTTCCAGGGAACGCCCCGATCACGTTTTTCAATTTTGACAGCAGATAGTAGTTGTCGGGATCGATAGTTGCCCGGCCGACAGCAAAATTTAGGCCCACAAGACGGATAATAATGTCGTTCGCCTCGCGTAGAACCCGGGCTTCTTCGCGCGAAAACATTTTTTCCACCTGTTGGAACTGCTTGCGAATCCGCGCCTGGCTCTCTAGACGCTCCGCAAGCGCGACGCGTTCCTCGGAAGTACTACCGAGCATGCGTTGCAACTGATCAACTTCCGCCTGCAGCCCGTTTACCTGGCCCTGAAGATCATTGATATCTTGTTTTAGTTTCTGCGACTGCATCTGCTGGTCTTCGATAAAATTGATGATTTTGGTTGTAGGTTCGCGATAACCGTTGTCGAGTTTGGCGACCATGTCGGCGGCGGCAGCAATCTGTTCAACAGGCGTCTCCCAGTCGAGAATCACGTCCTCGGTGGTCAGTTTTTTCTCTCTTGCAATCTTGATGACTTGAGCCAGGCGAATGGCGTGCTTGGCTTCGTACTTCGCCTGTTGCGCTAAGCTCCGCGGTAAATCAGCATCATAGCGGTTTTGGTTCAGTGCCTTCTCAGCCTGCTGCAGGAGGTCCTTCGCCTTCGTCAGGGTCTTGGGCGCGTACTTGTCTACCTTGGTTTCATCGGCACGCGCAAGCAAAAGACGCGTTTCACTAAGATAACTACTCTTGATGGCGGTGAGTTCAGCACTACGGTACAACTTCTCCGCCTCTTTGGCGTTCCGCTCGGCCGACTTCAGCGTACCGCGTTCCAGCTCAACGATTGCTTTCGAAAATTTTTCCTCGGCGCGTTGCCAAGCATCCGTGGAATATGTGGCAGCCTTGACCTTCCGCGCATCGGTGCGGGTTTTCATAAGTCCACCCAGCTTGGTTTCGGCCTGTTTGCTGACTTGCACAGCGTTCCTAAAATGCGCAGTCGCCGCCTGCAGATCGGCGCGGATCGTATCGAGATTTTTTCCTCTATCGAATTTCTGTTCGGCGCCGCGGTAGAGTTTTATTGCTTTGGCGTAGTTTTTTGGTGCCAGCGATTCTGCTTTGGCCGCTTGCGCTGCCTTGAGGGCTTGCGTGGCTTCCGCAAAGAGTTGTTCCTTGATGACCTGAGCGGCCGTCGCGTCAGCAAAACACAGCAGTAAGGAGATAGCGACCGCATAGACGCTGGTTCGATTGATTGCTTTCATCGTGATTTCCCCGTCACTTGTCCTACAGCCGGCGGCACTTGCATACCGACCCCCCGCTCCGCGAGGACCCCGACATGATATATAAGGTATTCAATGCAGCGAAATGCGGAGGCGACAAGCGGTCGATACGCGCAGATACATGAACGAAATCTGGCGGCAGCGCCCCATACACACCCGTGTGTGCCAGCCTCATGGGAGGGGTGGATAGCGCGGACTTGTTCCGGGTTGACAAAGGGCAGTGCTAATGGCGGCGCCGGGTGTCCGAATCCAGATGGCCGATGATCGCGTTTACCCACTCCCTGACCTCACGCTCAACGGTTTCGCGTTCTCTCTCGCGGTCGTGACGTTCCAGATAGTAAGCGGTACCGATCACCGCGATAGCCGCCAGCACTCCAAATGCAAGGAACGCCCATTCGGCTAAGGACCACGCGATCAGGTCCCATCCGAAGACCGGTGGTTCCTCGATGTTAGTCGGGATCGAGTTCTGCATCAGCGCCAACTCCAAGTTCTATCGGGCGCACCCCCCACTTTATAAGCGCCGACGCCTCACTGTCTATATCGTGCTCAGGGAAACCCTTAAGTTGTTGATTTAGTGTACCGGCGAGCCAAACTCGGTTGCTTACCTGGCCCTTAAATTCTGATGGATTAGACGACAATTCTCATGTATACGGTCCGTTCGATCAATACATAACGAATCAATGACATGCTCACGGTAGTCGCCGCCTCCTGGGCGCTCCTATTAGGCATTGGCCTGATCATGCTCGGCAACGGGCTGCAAGGGTCCTTGCTCGGCCTGCGTGCGTCGCTGGAGGGATTTTCCACGCCGGTCACGGGGCTTGTCATGTCAGGCTACTTCGTTGGTTTCCTGGCCGGTTCGACCCTGACCCCTATCCTCGTTAAACGCGTCGGCCACATCAGGGTATTCACTGCGCTTGCGTCGTTGGCGTCAGCATCGGTATTGCTCCACACCATCTTCATCAGTCCCAGCATGTGGGGCCTCATACGGTTTGTCACCGGATTCTGCTACGCCGGCCTCTATGTCGTTTCCGAGAGTTGGCTTAATGATCGCGCCACCAACGAAACGCGCGGCCAGCTCCTGTCCGTCTACATGATCATCCAGCTTGGCGGCTTCGCTAGCGGCCAGCTGCTGCTGAACCTGGGTGATCCCGGCGGGTACGTGCTCTTCATTCTCGTTTCGGTGCTGGTCTCGGTTGCGCTCGTACCGATCTCACTGACCGCCGGCGCAGCGCCGAGCTTTGAGGCGCCGTCGCACGTTGGCCTGAGGCAGCTCTACGACATGTCTCCCCTCGGTGTGCTCGGCTGCATGGCTGTCGGCGTATCCAACGGGGCACTCGTCGGCATGGGCGCCGTTTACGCGGCGAGCATTGGGCTTTCGCTTGCCCAGATCTCCATCTTTATGGCAATTGCGGTCGCCGGGGGTGTGGCCTTTCAGTGGCCGATCGGAAATTTGTCCGACAGGCTTGATCGCAGGCAGGTCATTACCGTTGTAACCTTTCTCGCCGCCGTGATGGCGCTAGGTGCCATTGCGGTCTCGGGCGTTTCCGTATGGGGGCTTTTTGCGCTGGTGTGCTTGTTCGGTGGATTGTCGCTGCCGATGTACACGCTCTGCCTCGCGCACACCAACGACCACCTCGAGCCGAGTCAGATGGTCGCAGCGAGCGGCACGCTTGTCCTCGTCATGGGGGTCGGTGCGATCTTTGGGCCAACCACGGCCGCGGTGATGATGTCGCTCGTGGGCCCAAACGGCTTCTTTTGGTGGCTCGCCATCGTGCACGCCGCTATCGGGGTGTTTGCTGTCTATCGGATGTCAAAGCGTGTCGCGCCGTCCGTCGATGAGCACGTCCATCTGGTACCGGTTTCACCGCGCTGCTCACCGATAGCGACGGCGTTGACCCTGCAGGATGTGCGAGACCATACGGACCGCGACCTCGCCAGAATGAGCCGCCTGTAAACGCCATCCAGTTATTGAAAATCGATCGCTCTGGCAAAGGATCGTGCTAGACAAGATAATCGACAGCAACATCACTCGGGTTGGAGATACCATAATACACATGGCCAGGACACCTTTTCGCAGCTTCATTGAAATAGACGAAGCTCGGGAAAGGCATAAGTTTGCAATAAGACTGAAAGCAGAGTTCGCGAGCGCTCAGGCGGCGGAAGGGCTGCACAGCGAGGGGACAGTTCGTGTGCTCGTCCGTACTGGCATCAAGTCCTTAACAAACGTGCTCGACGCAGTGATCGCAAGGATGCCTACATTTTGGGCGGCTGCGGGCACTAAGAATATGGATCTCGTTCAGACCGTCTTTGAAGAAGTCGCCACGTACGCGGAATTCATCGAAAGTGAGCTTGTAAAGGTGTTGCGCAAGTGTGCCGACGAGTCGGTGTGGCGGCCCCACCTAGCTCTTGAGCTAGGACGGTTCAATGCGCGGGCGTTAGGTGCCATCGCACAAAAAGCGAAGCTCCTAAAGCAGGGAGTTGTACTCACAGACGAATAGCCGCGTGTGAGATAAAAGAACCTGGGCAGACGCACAGCATGGTTGTATTCAAAGCGGCGTTTGCCGTCGGAATGCGTCAGCATGATTAGCCCAACCTGATCCCGAATCCGTGCCTGCTTAGTGCACGTATTTCCCGGACGGCGCGTCGCCAAGCGAAATATGTCTTGGCGGCGATGGCAAATTAGGAGTTTCTTGTCGAATAAAGCGCTCAAGCCAAACAGTCAACAGAATGGAAATCGACACCAGCATCACCGTGCCGGCAGGCAATGCAAAGGTGATCGGCCTTGTCAGCACGGGGCATTTTTTCAGTCACTTTTACATGTTGCTGCTGCCGCCGCTGTTTCCGATGCTGCGGGACGTTTATGGGGTCGGATTCACCGAACTCGGATTCGCGATCGCTGCCTTCAGCGTCACAACCGGCTTGACGCAGGCGCCGGTTGGATTTCTCGTTGACCGTTTCGGTGCCCGCAGCATTCTGATTGCCGGATTGATGTTGGAGTCCTTGGCGATTGGCTTGATCGGTCTGTTTCCCTTCTACGGTGCCCTGGTTGCGCTGATGGTCCTCGCGGGCCTCGGCAACGCCGTCTATCACCCGGCCAACTACGCCATTCTGAACGCATCTGTTCACAAGGCGCGCATGGGCAGGGCCTTCTCCATCCACACGTTTGCGGGCTATCTGGGTACGGCGGTGGCACCGGTGACGATGATCTTCCTCATCACGTTGACTGACTGGCGCACGGCACTCGTCATTTGCGCGCTCAGTGGCGGCATCGCCGCCGTGCTCATGGCGCTCAATTCCGATGTATTGCTCGACGCGACTGACGCGCGAGGTGTTGACCCTACATCAGAGAAGAGCCGCACGCGTGCCGGATTGAGACTTCTGTTTAGCCTTCCGATCTTGCTGGGCCTGCTGTTTTTCAGCGGGCTTTCTGTAATAGGTCATGGGATCAGTGACTTCAGTGTCTCGGCGCTTCACCTGATCTACGACGCGCCGCTGACGGAAGCTGGTGCTGTGTTGAGCGCCTTCCTTTTTACGTCTCCCGTGGGTGTGCTGATTGGCGGCTGGGTCGCCGATCGCACTCGGCGACACGATCTCATCGCCGCACTCTGCTTCGTGATCGTCGCCGCGGCGATCTTTGTTGTCGCTGCTATCAAACTGCCGCTCGGGGCCATCGCGATCCTGTTCGCCGTTGCTGGGCTCTTCGATGGTTTGGTCGCTCCCTCTCGCGACATGATGATCCGCGCGGTCACGCCGCCCGGCGAAATGGGCAAGGTGTTTGGCTTCGTGTCAACCGGCTACAATGTCGGCGGCATTCTTGCACCCGTGATGTTCGGCTACCTGCTCGACCACGCCGACCCGAGCCTGCTTTTTTGGGCGGTCGGTCTCATTAGCTTAGTCACAGTGGCCACGGTGCTAGCAACGGGCCGAACCGGCAGGCGAACAGTTTCGGCAACCCGCCTATGAATAAGAGCTCAATACGCTGCTTGGGTGGACACCCGGCAAGCTGCCATGGGTCGACCGGACTGACGCGAATTGGTAGTTGTGAGCACTTAACCTCTCGTGCCTTTTCCGCTGACGCAGCAGAACGAACCCAGTCGGGCGGACGGTTTTTTGTTAAACAACACCTTCTGCACAAAACCGTTGTGAGGGTCACGGCCCTCCACGATGTCTCGATTGACTGACTGCTCGCCCCTGTTATACATGAGCAATGCGAGCCTCACGTCACCGTCAGCGCGGTCTAAGTAGTGCCTCAGCACACGCGCACCCGCATGGATATTCAGGTACGGATCCAACAGATCCTTATCCGTAGAGATAAAGCTAATCCTGTCCAGCCAAACGTTCGGCATGATCTGCATCATGCCGAGGGCGCCTTTGTTCGACTTCGCCTGTGCATCAAAGCCGCTCTCCACGCGAGTTAACAGAAGCAGTAAGTATGGATCGACGCCATATCGCCGTGCAGCGGCGATGTATGTTTTGGCGTAATATCGAGCTTTGAACTTATTGGTGATGTCGGAAAGCTCCGCCAGCTGTTCGGTCACTGCCTGTAGGTATTCTTCTTCCTGATCTAGTATGTAGTGAAAGGTGCGGGCGCCGTACTCAGTCACATAGAGCTGCCGTTCGAGACGCTGGACGTGTTGGTACTGCAACAAACTAAAACAAACACTTGTCGCAAGTAGTCCGAACAATGAGGGAAGAAATAGCGCTTTCATTTTGTACCCCCTGCTATTCGTTAATACGCGCTAATCACGCGACTTCTTCAATACCTGCGTCCTGCCGGCATTGAGATATCTGCGGGGGCAGTTCCGCGGAACCGTCGGTGTGCAAGTCCAAAGTGCGTAGGTCACGGTGTGACCTCGCGTGGCCATGGTCGGCGCAGATACCACACCCCGTTACATCGCACTCGATCGGGATTGGCTACGACGCCATGCCGGGCGCAGGCCAAGGCCCGCGACCAGACGGACGGTTTTTCCTTTAGTTGGCTCCTCCTAATAGTGCGCTGGAGCGGAAGGGCCCCAGCAAAAGGTATGCAGCATTTGTTCCGGTTCTGTAAGTCTCTGATTCGTTGAGAGGAAAGTCGGGAAGGACGGATGTTCTTCTGGAAAACTGTAAAGCTTTCCGACAGGCTTAAGGTCGGTCTTGTAGCGCAATCAGCCCGAGTTGTGGGCAATAGTCAAAAAATTTTCTTTCCGCCCAGAGGCTTACATGCAACGGGTCACGCCGCGAGCTAGTGTAAAGAGTTCCGACAGCAAGGCACTCAGGCGCCGCGTATGTGTACCGCACACCGTGATCGCTGCGGTGAATCAAATGGGCGAAAGAAGTCGAGCGGAACGGGCGGAATGTCCACTTTCTCGCGGGTGGTTGTTGGACCGCATATCCTTACAGCCGCTTTTACTTGTACGTATTCCCGCTACAAGTGATGTCACCTACTGCTTCAACGATCAGGATGTCGCCGATGCGGCGCACCTCATGGAAGATAAACACATCCGCCGTCTGGCGGTTTTGAATCGCGACAAGACCATGGCGGGATTCCTCTCCGTGGATGATCTGGCGCGGCACTCGCACGAGCTCGCCGGAAGAGGTTCTGAAGGCGGCGAGACCCGCCCACTGAGGGCGGAACGTCGGTGCCTCGGACGGCGACGCGATGTTGCGTCGCCGTTTCCTTCATGTTCCCTCACGGAAATGGATGTTAGTAAAATATGCGCGTGCTGATTCGTGTGTTTGATTTTTGGGTGTGTGCCTCCCATCCGGGCTTTGTCGATGGAAACCAAGGGCACAGCGTATGTGTAATTCTATCGTCCTGCCACGGGGCGGAATAGTGTATCAACGCGAGGTACCGTCAAATGAACCAAGAACTTCGGCCACAGATCGAGACGCCAGAAGGTGAACCCGCCGAGCAGGACTGGGTCAGGTGTGATTTCGATTCATATAAGATCTGGTACAACAGTCGCTATCCATATGAGGCCATCATTCGTTGCTATCATCGCGGCAATCTTGTTGGGAAGGTTGCATTCTTTGAGGACAAACAGCCGCCAATGCAGAATGAGTGCATCGACCAGATACCACTGATTCATTACCCACTAAGTCGGTTCCAGGATATCCTCTCAATGTTGCGGCATGAGCGCTCGGTTCATCTCCTATACAATACGCTAAATCACACCGGCCATCTTGTGACGAACACGTTAAAACCTGTTGGTGAAGGAGAGTGATTGCTGACACCAGAACCTGAATACCCATCAAGCACCGCGCCATGGGTGCAATGACCGAGAACTAACGGCAGCATCCCCCGATACCGAACTATTACGGCGTCCACAACCTTGAACGGTCATGGTGTCACCGCTAATTCGGTAGCCTTCCCTTATTCGCCCGGCTGGCTTTTCAGAGTCGTAAGCGCGCCAGCGACCGTTCCGGTGATATATCTCTCGCCCCAGCGCAAGGGAAATACGCTAACGCAAGCCTAACCCGATTTCGATCTCGTAATTATCCTCTACGCTCTCTTTTCAAGGATATAGCTCAATACCAGCAGAGTTACTGGCCACATAGCCACCCAGAGACCCAAGCGTTCTGCATGCGCCTCTTGTAAGGCCGCTCTTACCGCAGGATCGGCAACGTCGGCCATCACTTGCCTTCCGAGTTCGAGCCCTGGCCCCAAGTACCAGACCAGCCACGCCAACGGAATACAAGCAATGCCCACCCAAAACAAAACTACAGATAATGTCTTCATGTTCTCCTCCTTTTATCTGGGTCGCTAAACCTAAGTTTCCATGATTGAGAACAACAATTGAGGTGTGCACAAATAGAAACAGGACAGTACGCGGTACGCACCCCTTACACAACGGCTAAAAAACAATGACGATGGTGATAAGCGCTGAGCGCGTTAAAACCGAAGAGAGGCTTTGTCATGGCTTGCTCCCTGTGGTAACTGCAAACAAACCTTGTTAAAGCTGTCACTTCTTTATGGCAAGACAGTTAGTCTGCTCCCATTTGTCGGAAAATCCAAGCGATCGGTTAGTCCGACGAGCGAGAGATTTTGCAACTTTTAGACCACCTGTGGATGTTGAGGGGCAATAAAACAGCAAGAAAGACTGGTAAGCCACCGCCACCGCCACGCCGACGGCGAGCGCTAAGAGCAAACAAGGCGCGCAAGGTTAGCGGCTTTCATCGGTCTGCTTCCATTCGCGACGATTGATGGCGTAGCCCGTGATCTTTCCAAGAAACGGCATGACCAGCATCCCCGGCAAGGTGTCGCAACGTTTGGTGTCCCGGAAGCTGCGGATGCCGATCGTCATCCCCGTATGCCCCGCCCGTGGTTGGTCTCGGTACGTCCCGAATATGCGATCCCACCAGGGCAGGTTGAAGCCGAAGTTGCTGTTGGTCTCGTCGTCCTCGATCGAGTGGTGCACTCGGTGCATGTCTGGCGTCACCACGAGCCAGCGAAGCAGCCGATCAACGACACGCGGGATACGCACGTTGCCGTGGTTGAACATAGACGTTGCGTTGAGGAGAACCTCAAAGAAGACTACTGCCAGCGCCGGCGCACCTAGTATCACGATCACCGCGAACTTGATGAGCATGGAAAGGATGATCTCGATGGGGTGGAACCGGGCGCCGGTGGTGACATCGAAGTCGAGGTCCGCGTGGTGTACGCGGTGGAGCCGCCACAACGCGGGCACCGCGTGGAACATCACGTGCTGCAAGTAGATGGCGAAGTCCATGGCGACGACCGAGGCGAGTACCGCGACTGGGTACGGCGTTTCGAAGTAGTTGAACAAGCCCCATCCCTGCTCACGCGCGAACACGGCCATGCCAACGGCGGCGGCAGGGAAGATAACGCGGAGCAGTACGCTGTTCAGAAAGACAACCCCAAGGTTGTTCACCCAGCGTAACGCCTTGGACACGGTTAGCGCCCGCCTGGGCGCCACGAGTTCCCATAGGGCCATGGCTGCAAAAATCCCGAAGAAGAACGTAAGCCGAATGCTGGTCTCGTGGGTTATGACAAACGTGCTTGTATTCATAAAAGCGTCCGCGTTGTCGTCCGCACACCTATTGCTATAATAATTTCAATAATCTATTATTCAATTAATATATTGAATATTTGATTACGGAACCTGCCGGATGTCAAGCACCGATTTCAAGTACGAGCTCTTCACCCAGTTTGCCCGTGTCGGCAAAGCCCTGAGTAACGCTAACCGTTTGGAATTATTGGATTTTCTGGCTCAGGGCGAGCGCAGTGTAGAGGCGCTCGCTAATGTGTCCCAACTCACCGTTGCCAACACGTCCCAGCACCTCCAGCAACTACGCCAGGCTGGGCTGGTGACGACGCGCAAGAAAGGCCAGCAGGTGTACTACCGCCTGGCAGGCGATGAGGTTGTGGAGTTGGTGAGCACGCTGCGCAAGTTGGCGGAACGCCAGCTTGCAGACGTGGAGCGCCTAGTCGGTACCTACCTGACAGCAAAAGACTATCTCGAGCCCCTGCCTGCCAGCGAATTGCTGCAGCGGGCGCGCAGCGGACAGGTGACTGTCGTTGACGTGCGGCCAGCGGACGAGTTTGCGGCTGGCCATTTGCCCGGGGCCGTTAATCTACCCCTTGATGAACTCGAAAAGCGCCTGGGCCAGCTCCCGACCGAGCAAGAGGTCGTAGCCTACTGCCGTGGACCCTATTGCGTTCTTGCCTTTGAGGCGGTAGCCAAGCTACGCGAGAAGGGCTTCAAGGCGCGGCGGCTGCAAGACGGCTTCCCGGAATGGAAGAGCGCCGGTCTACCGGTTGAAACGACATCGCTCGATAGCCCCTGAGGTAAATAAAGGGGGCCGAGAGTCTCTTTATCCTCCCGGGAATCCAGTTTGACCTTTTAGCGGCGCCTCCCGTTCAGCAATTGGATGATCTGGCCAATAACCTGATGGTGCTCTCGTGCTGCGCACTTGCGGTCCCGCGCACGGGCGTCGACAGCGTTTGCGAGCCATAGCGCGACAACTCGCTCTGGGGTTTCCTTCTACCTGGGGATGACCGGAAGAATCAGGTGCGAGGGGCTGTCCACGCGGTGGTGAATGGTTTGGGTAGCGAGGATAGGCTGGGTTTCCCTCGGGATATCGCCTCCGGTATTCGGATTCCGGTCGTAGCGCGGAAAGTTGCTGCTCGATACCTCGAGCCGGATGCGATGGCCAGCATGAAACACCATGCTCGTGGGCCAGAGCTGGATGGCGATCTCGGTTGGTTTGTCCTGTTGGCTGGCAACGACGGAATCGTCGTAGCTGCGTCGGATGATGCCATCGCAGACGTTGAACGCCTTGCCATCCGGGTGCATGTCTACCAGCTTTCCGGTGAAGTCGGTGTTCGATGCGGTGGTGGAAACGTACAGCACCAGTGTAATCGGGCCAGTCACTTCGACATCGTCGTCCAGCGGAGGCGTGGTGTAGACCAGCACATCTGATCGGGTCTCTATCTCATTCTGTAGGACGACACCGGCGCGCGGGCCGATCATCGCTCCGCCGGCGGAGGGGACCGGGTCGTTGGGATCGTAGACATAGGTGTCCGCAGGCTCCGCGGCAGAGGGGGGCTCGGTGTTCAACAGGCCGTCGCCGGTCGCACCGTTTGCCTTCCCGCCACTGTGTAGGTAGTACGACACGTACCGGGTCCGTGCCAACGGCCATTGCTGCTCGTCTCGCCAGATGTTGTCCCCCATTACAAAGATCCGAACGGGAGCGGTCTCAGGGATGGTGCTATCCATTCTCAAATGTCGATCGAACCAAGCGATTGATGGTCCGAGGCTCTCCTTCCTGTAACTCCGGGGTGTGAAACCCCCCGGGAACTTCACCGTGCGTGCGTGCGCCCACGGGCCGATAACGAGCCGCGTGGCCGCGGCGACAGCCGGGTCGGCTTCATTGCGTGCTTGGATGAAGTCGTCAATCTGGCTGGGAAGAAAGGGGTCGTACCAACCGGCCATGAGAAGGGTCGGCGCCTTCAGATTTCGGGGGCGGTCTTGGCCGTCGATCTCGATCCAATAGGCGTCCTTTTCGATGTGTGTGACCCAGTCATTAAAGTAGGGGATGTCCCCAACGGCGCGGTCATCGGCTTCGATGAGTGGAAAACCGCCAAAACCGAGCATCAGCTGTTCGAACGGCGGCCACTGGTCACGTTCCGAATGTTCCCTCACCGCCCAAAAGAGGGCGCTCTCGAGAGAGAACGCGCCCCCGGGATAGAACATGTCGTGGAAACTGGTACTGGCGATCTGGATGGCTAAGGCCGAGGGGCCAGGATTCTTTTGATCAGCCAGCACCCACTGGGTGTAGCCGAAGGTGGAACCTCCCCACATGCCGATCCGACCGTCGTACCATGGCTGTTTCGTCAGCCACTGGAGCGTTTCAATCCCATCCTCTCGTTCGGCGAGAAGGGGGTAGAAGCGCCCACCCGAGAGAAAGCGGCCCCTTGTTCCCTGGATCACTACCGCATATCCGCGCTTGGCCCAGAATCGGCCGACCGCATCGGCCCGGGTCTTGTTAGTGTATGTCTTTAAGAAGGGGACGCGCACAAGGATTGTCGGCGTCTTCTCGTTCGTCTTTGGCAAATAGATGTAGGAGACCAGCTCGACACCGTCACGGGTGGTCATGGCGACTCCGCGCTCGACTTGAACTCCGTAGTCCGCTTTTCGGACGTCCTTCTGAGGAAGGAATACTTTGGAGACGATGACCTGGCAGCCGCTGACAGCGACTGTGACTATCAATGCGATGCT
>JBHIDJ010000068.1:0-16150 GCA_046760105.1 Acidiferrobacterales bacterium
ATCGGCTATGAGGAGTACATCGATATCGATCCGTTCACGGCGGGAGTGGCGACGATCGGCTTTATCTACGGTGCCTATATGACCGAGACGTTCCGTGGCGCCATCCTCGCCGTCCACCGCGGCCAGCTCGAGGCGGGCGCTGCCTATGGGATGACCAAATGGCAGGTGTTCCACCGGATTCTACTGCCACAGATGATCCGCTTTGCGCTGCCCGGCTTCGGCAACAACTGGTTGGTGCTGCTCAAAGCCACCGCACTCGTGTCCATCATTGGCCTGGACGATGTGCTTCGCAAGGCGGCGCTTGCTGCCGGGGCCACACGCCTGCCGTTCACCTTTTATCTCAGTGTCGCGGTGGTTTACCTCGTGCTCACCACTATCTCAATTATCTTCTTGCACTGGGCCGAACGACACTACAGTGCAGGGGTGAGGAGGGCTTGAATCGTGGACTTCTCGATCATCGTCGACAACATCGGACTGTATTTCAAGGGGTTGGTTGTCACGGTGCAGTTGGTCGCCACGGCGCTGGTTCTGGGCCTGATTCTAGCGGTGCCACTGGCCCTGATGAGGACGTCGCGCAATCCAGTCATTTGGGGGCCCGTCTGGGCCTTCATCTACGTCTTCCGCGGCACGCCGCTACTCGTGCAGCTGTACGTGATCTATTACGGATTTGGTCAGTTCGAGGCCGTGCGCGAAAGCTTTCTGTGGCCGTACCTGAAGGAAGCGTACGTTTGTGCGCTAATCGCTTTCGCCCTGAACACGGCCGCCTATACCGCCGAAATCCTCCGGGGCGCTATCGAAGCGACATTCCATGGCGAGGTCGAGGCCGCCAAGGCTTCCGGCATGTCCAGGGCGATGATGCTCCGACGCGTCATCCTGCCGAGTGCATTTCGTCGGGCGTTACCGGCGTACAGCAATGAGGTCATCTTCATGCTGCACGGCAGCGCCATCGCCAGTGTGATTACCCTCCTCGATATTACCGGCGTTGCACGACTCATCAATTCACGTTACTTCAGTCCCTACGAGGCGTTTATTGCGGCCGCGCTATTCTACATGGCGATCACATTCCTGATAGTTTGGGGCTTCAAGCTATGGGAGAAACGCTGGCATGCGCATCTGCGCCCGCGTGAACACTAGCAGGGTATGGGCATGGCTACCATCGACCTACAAAACCATTCACCTGGGAGTGAAATTTGAGATGGGTTGTCGAACGATACTGTTAGCGGGCTTCATCCTTGCACTCGGCGCGACCGCCTGGGGTCAAAGCGTGCCGGCAGCGGAGCAGACAAAGGTCCGGATCGGTACCGAAGGCGCCTACTATCCATTCAACTATATCGACGAGGCAGGAAAGCTCAAGGGCTTCGATATCGATATCGCCAACGCCTTGTGCACCGCCATGCAGGCCGAATGCGAGTTCGTCACCTCCGCCTGGAACAGCATCATTCCAGGGCTGCTGCGCAAGAAGTACGATGCCATCATTGCCAGTATGTCGATTACGGAGCAGCGCAAGCTGATTATCGACTTTACGGACAAGTACTATCAAACGGGCGCGCACTTCGTTGCCAAAAAGGGGTCAAATTTGAAGGTTTCGCGACAAGGGTTAGCGGGCAAAGTCATTGGCACACAGCGGGCGACGACACACCAGGAGTATTTGCTGGATAACTTCCAAGACGTTGCGACGGTCAAGATTTATGATACCCAGGAACACGTCAACCTCGACCTCTACAACGGCCGTTTGGATGCGGCACTGGCCGATACGCTCGTCCTGCTGGAATGGATCAGGCGCGATGCGCCAGATTTCGAGCTTGTCGGCGAATCCATAAGCGATCCGAAATGGTATGGTGAAGGTATCGGGATCGCGGTTCGCAAGGAAGACACGGAGCTTCGCGATCGCCTGAACAAGGCATTGGCGCAGATCCTGACCGACAGCACCTATAAGAAGATCAACGACAAGTACTTTCCTTTTAGCATCTACTAAATCGATCCTTGGTCGTAAAGCACTGGCGTACGGCCGCTGCGCACAAGCGCCCATGCGCTTGACAGCCCAACGATGCCAGTGCCAACGACTACCACCTTCATCACGCTATCCTCGTGGGGGAAATTTCAGCATATGCCGGTGCCACATTAGTGCTTGGTGAAGTCATTCGCCAGTGCTTACTGCACGCATCTCGCGGGTATTGCGGCGAGCAAAAAAGGCATCGAAACTATAAATCGCCAGCGCCACCCAGATACACGCAAAGGTAATCAAGTGCGCCACAGTGAACGGTTCGTTGTAAACGAGGACGGCAAGCAGGAAGTTTAGGGTTGGAGCGAGGTATTGCATCAACCCAACCGTGGATAAGCGCAAACGTTGTGCGGCTTGTAAGAAACAGATAAGTGGCACAGCCGTCACGACACCGGCAAACACCAGCAGGATGTCAGTCCCAAAGTCGATCCGGCCGAACGCACCATCACCTTGTAACGCGAGTGTGCCGAGAAAGAGCAGGGCAATCGGGGTCAACAAAAGGGTCTCAACGCTTAGACCCAGTATTGCGTCCATACCGGCCTTCTTGCGCAGAAGTCCATAAAAACCGAAGGTAAACGCCAGCGTCAACGCTACCCAAGGAAAAGCGCCATAGCCGATAATCAGATTGAGTACACCTGCGGTCGCGAGTATTACCGCTCCCACTTGCCACAGATTGAGGCGCTCCTGCAGAAACAGAACGCCAAGCAGCACACTGACGAGCGGGTTAATGTAGTACCCGAGGCTCGCTTCTAGCAGCCGATCATTATGAATCGACCAGATGTAAACGAACCAGTTGATCGCGACTAGGAGAGCGGTTGCACAGTAGAAGGCAAGTCGCCGGCGGTTCCGAAGCTCCGCGATCATTCGTCGCCCCCCACGCTTAATGAAAAGGAGCGCCGCCAGTAGTGCCATCCCCCAGATCACTCGGTGCGCGAGGACCTCGATCGACGCCACATGTTGAACCGCCTTGAAGTAGATCGGGACCAGCCCCCACATGCCGTAGGCGGCGAAGCCGTATAAGACGCCAACCGTACCGTCGTCAAAACCATGCCGGGAAGTCCAGGTTCGCAGCTGTCTACGCATGAACTGAGATTATAATGGCGCGCTGGTTAGGCACCGGCACGTCTACCGGAGCTCTTAGGAGGACGTAGAACTCACTTTAGATAGTTAATATAAGCTACTAATTTAAATATGAATTGTTTTGCTCTTATCGGAGACACAAAGGATCTTGGACGAGCCTTATTGCTCTGTTGACGCGAGCAGCTTTCTCACCGGTGCCGAGACCACCGCTTCGCCGGATGCTCCGTACGTCTCATGGTTGGCCTCGATGTCGCGCAGCTTGTAACGGTAGTTGACCATCATGCCGGCCGACTGATTCAGGCCCTTCGCGGAAATGTCGGCCAACCAATTGATGCGCTCGATACGGGCGCCGTTACTGAGATGGAAATGGGCAATCCGATCGAGTGCCTGACCGTTCTTCTTCTCGTGGACGAGGTAATAGGCACACAAACGCATGAGTGGCCCCTTAAGTGCCTGGGCGACACGCTTGTCGCCATACCAGTTCGGTGTTGACAGCAGGTCATTGATACTACCTTTGCCGCTGTCCTTCGCAAACAGTAATCCAAGCACCTTCTGCTCGTCTGATGTCAACAACCTGGTCTCGTTGCCAGCCAACTCGGTCAGGAGATAACGTCGAAAGCCAGGGATCGGTGAAAGCGTTGCGAATGTCTTTAATGCTGGTAGTTCCTTAACAAGACGATCGGCTACGCGCTTGATAAGGAAGCTTCCAAAGTTTACGCCCTGCAATCCCTTTTGGGTGTTCGAAATCGAATAGAAGATGGCGGTATTAGCGCTCAACGGGTCCTCCGTCGGCGCGTTCTTGTCGAGCAAGACCTGGACACTGTTGGACATGCCGGGTACCAGGGCGATCTGAACAAAGATGAGTGGCTCATCCGGCATCCGTGGGTGGAAAAAAGCATAACAACGGCGGTCAGTGCCCAAACGATTCTTGAGGTCGTCCCACGATCGAATCTCGTGCACCGCCTCATAGGCAATGAGTTTTTCCAAAAGTGCTGCCGATGCCTCCCAGGTAATGCGTTTCAGGTCGAGAAATCCCACGTCAAACCACGAAGTGAGCAAGCCCTTGAGGTCATCGTCCAGACTCTTCAAAAGCGGATCCTCCTGTGTGTAACCCGTGAGGTCGCCGCGTAGGTCTACCAAAAACTTGACTCCTTCGGGTAACGAGTTGAACTGCGTCAGCAGTTTCAGGCGTGGCGGGGTCAAGATCTCCCGTAGACGCGCCTCGCTTTCTAGCGCATGTTCTAGATTATCGATCTCGTGGATATCGTGTGTGGCGGCGTACAGCGCTTTACGATCCACGCCGAAGTCGCGAGCGAGAATCTGCAGGAACCGCTTACGCCCCTGATCATTTAGATTTAGGTAACACTGTCCGAGCGCAGCGGCCCGTGCGCGTGCGGAAACCTCGCCGCCCCTGGCCTCCAGACAGTCGCGCATTTGTTTGCGCAGGGCTTCGGAATCTTCCTCCGGTAAATCGGGCCGCAGCGCGGGTATCTCGCCAGCACGGTTCGACTGACTGATCGCACGCCAGGCGCTGCGCAGGTTGCCTAGCGTACGGTGGAGGATGCTGGTGGAGGTTGTCGAACTCATGCTGCCGGAAGACATAGGATAACTTGCAACTATATCTAGGGTATCAGTTGCAAGGCTTGTTAACCACTATTGTTACCGCAGTAATAGACATGACGTAGCATAAGACACCGGCAGACAGGACCACACGCGCATGCAGCTATGATGTCGGAATGGTCTTCTTAGGATCGTAAAACGGCAGCGGGACCACAGTGGCCTGTCTTTTGCCGTATGGTGTGTCGATAGTCAGCATGGAGCCGGCCTGGCTGTGGGCCAGCGGGACCAGGGCCAGCCCGATGTTCTTGCCGAGTCGCGGCGAATAGACACACGATGTGAGTTTGCCTGGTTGAGATCCATCGCTGATTACAGGCCAGGGGTGCTCATTGGTCGAGTCTAACGATGCGCCGTGAATCTCGACCCCGACAAGACGTCGTTTTATCCCCTCAGTCTTGATGCGCTTCAGCGCCGTCTTGCCGATGAACTCCGCGTCCTGTTCGAGGTCCACCAGCCTCTCAAAGCCAAGCTCGAAGGGATTCTCATTAATCGTCATATCAGCGCCGTAGGACAAAATGCCGGCCTCGATGCGGCGGATCTGCGAAGGGGCGCCAAGGCCGATATTGTAAGGTTTCCCTGCCTCCATCACGGCCTCCCACAACGCATCGCCATATCGGTTATCGCGCAGGAAGATTTCATAACCACGCTCACCACTCCAACCAGTGCGTGAGACGACCACGGGTATGTCATCGAGCTGAGTTTCCTTACACCAATAGTAACGAAGCTTGGCTACCCAATCCCCGAAAAGCGTCTGGATAACCTGTGGTGACTTTGGTCCTTGAACCTGAAGCGGGGAAACATCGGGTTCGGTAATCCTGACTTGCATCCCGCTGTTTATGGCGACGCCTTGTGCCCACAGCATTGCATCGGAGTCGGCTAATGACAGCCAAAAGTGGTTTTCAGCCAAACGCAGCAAGATCGGATCGTTAATAATTCCACCGTCTTCGTTCGTCATGAATACATATTTACACTGACCAATCGCGCATGTCGAAAGATTGCGTGGCGTCAAGAATTGCACAAAACGCGCGGCGTCGCGTCCTGTAATTTCAACCTGGCGTTCGCAGGCCACATCCCAAAACGTAACATCGTTGATCAAGCGCCAGTAATCCTCCACCGGATCTTCGTGATACACCGGCAAGTACATATGGTTATAAATGGTGTAAGCCTTGTAACCGTAACGACGCGTCGCAGCAAAATATGGTGATTTGCGGACGCGCGCTCCGAATGCAGTTAAGGGCGCCTGGTCGTTCTTCTTAGTCATAATCGATCTTCGACTGGGTTTAGCGACGCTGGATTGTCTATCGTGAGGCCCGTTTACTCAAGGCCCCCCATAGACTAGCTCTCGGTAGCGGGAGCAACCGGGCATGTGCCACCGTGCGGCGGCCCCTCGGCCGTGTACGTCACGCCGGTGCTGCATGACGCTCTTTAGAAAGACACGGTCGCGTTAGAAGCTGGCACGGCAGAGGAAGCTGACGCTACACTCCACCTGTGTCTCGACAAAAAGGGTAGGGCGTGTGGGCTCGCAGTAAGAGCAGAATAGCCTTATGATTGCCAGCGAATTTTTGCAATAGGAGGCTGGGGGGATGAAAACACATGCACGGGTGGTGGTCATCGGTGGCGGCGTCGTGGGCGTTGCTACTTTATACCACCTCACCAAAAAAAGCTGGTCCGACGTGGTGCTGGTCGAAAGGGCCGAACTTACCCACGGCGCTACCTGGCACGCGGCAGGGTTGCTGCCGCTCTTCAACATGAGTTACAGCGTTGGCCAGTTGCACAAGTACAGCGTCGACCTTTACAAGGCGCTCGAGGCCGAGACCGGTCAAGATGTGAGCTTTCACGTGACGGGCAACCTGCGCCTAGCGACGAACAAAGAGCGGATGGATGAATACCACAAGTACTGTGGCACGGCGAATACCATTGGCGTGCCGTTCGAGATGGTCACCCCCGGTGAGATCAAGGAACTTTGGCCGTTATGCAATATCGATGGTCTGGTCGGCGCCCTGTATCACCCACACGACGGCCACATTGCTCCTGCCGATGTGACTCAGGCGATGACAATCGGCGCACGCAACGGCGGTGCCGAGATCTATCGGCAGACCGAAGTAGTCGGCATCGAGCAAAAGAAAAACGGCGAATGGCTTGTTAAAACCACAAAAGGCGATATCACTTGCGAGCACGTGGTGAGTGCGAGCGGCGCCTGGGCGCGCCAAATCGGAGCCATGGTCGGGCTCGACATGCCGGTCATCGCAGTAGAGCACCAATATATCGTGACCGATGAGATACCGGAACTGGTCGAAAGACAGAAAGCAGGTTTACCGGAAATGGCGGTTCTACGTGAGAGTGACGCCTCCTATTACCTGCGGGAAGAACGCCAGGGTTTGATCCTCGGCCCTTATGAGAAGGGCGCCAAGGCCTGGGGGGTCGACGGTGTTCCGGCGGGGTTCGGTCAGGAGTTGCTGCCGCCGGACATCGATCGCCTCGAGCCCCACATCCAGGCGGCGATTAACCGGGTACCGATCTTCGGCAAAGCGGGGATCAAGGACTGTATAAACGGACCGATTCCTTATACGCCAGACGGCAGCCCGATTGTTGGGCCCGCCTGGGGTCTCAGGAACTTTTGGTTGAACGAGGGACACAGCTTCGGCATCACCGCAGCCGGTGGCGCTGGATGGCAGCTCGCGGAATGGATCGTCGAAGGCGAGCCGGGCATCGATATGCTCGCCGTTGACGGGCGTCGCTTTGGCGCCTATGCCAACAAGCAATACACCAAACTTAAGAACGAAGAGTGCTACGAGCACGTCTTCATTATTCATTATCCGGATGAAGAGCGGCCGGCAGCACGGCCGGCAAAGACCAGTCCATGCCATGATCGGTTGGTGGCGCACAGCGCTGTGTGGGGCCAGCGTTACGGCTGGGAGCGACCCAACTGGTTCGCCCCCAAAGGTGTCGAGCCGAAAGATGTGTGGAGTTTCCGCCGCAGCAATTATTTCGAGCACGTGGGTAACGAATGTCGACTGACACGCGAACGCGTTGCCATCATCGACATCACCAGCTTTAGCAAGCATCAGGTTTCCGGCCCTGGCGCCGAAACCTATCTGGATCGCTTGGTTGCCAACCGACTGCCGAAGAAGATCGGCCGTATGAGTCTCGTACACGCGTTGGTGCCCTCGGGCGGCGTGCGCAGCGAGTTCACGATCACACGGTTGGCGCCGGAGCGCTTCTATCTGGTCAGCTCTGGCGCGGCGGAGCGTTATGACAACGACCTGCTTGTCAAAAGCCTTCCCGATGATGGAAGCGTCACCCTCAATAACATCACTACAGGCTACGGCGTGCTCGTCTTGGTAGGGCCAAAAGCAGGCGATGTGCTAGCTAAGGTTACCGACGCTGATCTTGGGACCAAGACGTTCCCATGGCTTACCGGGCAATCGATCACGGTGGGTGTCGCCCCCGCGCTTGCGCTGCGCGTGAACTTCGTGGGCGAGCTCGGGTGGGAGTTGCATCATCCCATCCAGTACCAGAATCAGATCTTCGACGCATTGATGACAGCCGGGGAAGAGTTCGGCATTGGTCTTTGCGGGATGCGTGCCATGGATTCCCTCAGGATCGAAAAATCTTACCGCATGTGGGGCCAGGATCTCACGACCGAGTATTCGGCATTCGAGGCTGGCTTGGACCGGTTCATCCGTCTCGACAAAGGCGATTTCGTCGGTCGAGACGCGCTTGTTAAGCAACAGCAGGAGGGGGTACCGCAGCGATTTATTACGCTTGAAGTGGATGCCGATGACGCAGACCCGCTCGGTAACGAGCCGCTTTACCAGGGGAGCGAAATGGTGGGCCGCGCGACCGCTGGTGCCTATGGGCACGTGGTCGGGAAAAGCTTGGCGCTAGCCTACGTTAAACCTGACTTGGCCGCGCCCGGTACCGCGCTTGAGATCGAGATCCTCGGCGAGCGCCGCGCCGCGACCGTCATAGAGGAATCGCCTTGGGACCCCGAAAACGCACGCCTTCGGGTGTGAGGCCGGGAACTGCCCGTCGACGTACCGCCTGTCGTACCTATGATCACTACTAGCTAAGCGAGGCTGCATGATAGTCGCAGCGGCCCTGGTTTCTGTCGATCTTATTCTCGGAGGGAGGAAGTGAAAATTCTGGTTGCTGTTAAACGGGTAATAGACTTCAACGTCAATATTCGCGTCAAGGCCGACGGTTCTGCGGTCGAGACCAACAATGTAAAAATGTCGATGAATCCATTTGATGAAGTCGCTGTCGAGAAAGCCATTCGTTTGAAAGAAGCCAACGTTGCTAGCGAAATCATCGCGGTCTCTGTCGGTCCAGTCAAATCACAAGACACCATTCGCACGGCGCTCGCCATGGGCGCCGATCGAGGCATTCATGTGCTCACCGAAACAGAAACAGAGCCGCTGGCTGTCGCCAAGTTGCTAAAGATGATTGTAGAAAAAGAAAACGTGGACCTAGTAATGCTCGGCAAGCAGGCAATCGATGGTGATTGTAACCAGACCGGACAGATGTTGTCGGCGCTACTTGGTTGGTCACAAGGCACGTTTATCTCGCGGCTGGAGATCGGCGAGGATACGGCTGAGGTCACTCGTGAGGTGGATACAGGACTCGAAAAACTGACCCTGAAAATGCCGGCCGTGGTAACGGTAGATCTCCGTCTTAACGAGCCCCGGTATCCATCGCTTCCTAATATGATGAGGGCGAAGAAAAAGCCGATGGATCAATACACTCCAGCAGACCTGGGAGTAGATGTAGAACCACGAGTTAAGATACTAAACGTGAAAGAGCCGCCCAAGCGTAACGCCGGTGTTGTGGTTAGCAACGTAGCCGAGCTGGTAGACAAGCTCAAAAAAGAAGCAAAGGTGATCTGATGGGAATCTTGGTAGTTGCCGAACATGATAATCGAGAGCTGAGATCCGCCACGCTCAACGCCGTGACAGCGGCACAGAAAATCGGCAATGACATCGATATAGTAGTCGTAGGCTCCGACTGCAGTGCCGTGGCGCAAGCGGCTGCGAAGATAGCCGGGGTATCGCGCGTGCTGTTAGCCGACAGTTCTGAGTTTACACACCAGTTGGCGGAAAATGTGACACCGTTGCTGGTGAAGATCGCCGCAAACTACGACTACCTTGTTGCACCGGCGACAACTTTCGGCAAGAACATGATGCCGCGGGTAGCGGCACTATTGGACGTATCACAGATCTCGGACATCAGCGAGGTCGTTTCAGCAGACACATTTGTGCGTCCGATCTATGCAGGTAATGCGATAGCGACTGTGCAATCGTCAGACAAAATCAAGGTCATCACGGTGCGCACGACCAAGTTTGAGCCGGCTCCGTCCGAAGGTGGCTCTGCATCCATCGAGACGGTAGATGGCGGTACTGACGCTGCCCTGTCGCAGTTCCAGGGACAAGAGCTTAGTGAATCCGAACGACCGGAGTTAACCACGGCACGTGTCGTCATTTCGGGCGGACGCGGTATGCAATCGGGCGATAACTTCGCGATGCTGGAGAAAATAGCCGACCAGCTCGGAGCGGCTGTCGGCGCCTCGCGTGCAGCAGTCGATGCGGGTTATGTTTCCAATGACTATCAGGTCGGCCAGACCGGCAAGGTAGTGGCGCCAGATCTCTACATCGCCGTCGGCATCTCCGGCGCCATCCAACACCTCGCTGGCATGAAGGACAGCAAAGTTATTGTCGCTATAAACCACGACCAAGAGGCACCGATTTTTCAGATGGCCGATTATGGGCTGGTGGCCGATTTGATGAAGGCGTTACCGCAATTGATTGAGGAGTTGGATAGAGTTCGTGAGCCATAATTTCGTGATTCGTAACTGGTAATTGGTAACTGGTAACTAGTGATCGGTTATTGGTGATTGGAAGCCGGGCTATCAATACTTACCAGTCACTAGTCACCAATCACGATTCACGGTTCACGACTAACGACTCACGATTCATGGGTAATATGTCAGCTTATGACTTCGACTTTGAAGACATTGACGGCAAGCCGTTAGCGCTTGCAGGATTTGTTGGCAAACCACTGCTAGTAGTGAACACGGCGTCGGAGTGTGGTTTCACACCGCAGTACGCAGATCTGCAGAAACTTTGGTTACGCTACCGTGACAAAGGGCTGGTGGTGTTAGGCGTACCATCAAACGATTTCGGCAACCAGGAGCCGGGTGATGAGATCGCGATTAAGGTCTTTTGTCAGAACAATTATAAGATTGATTTCCCTATGGCCCGAAAACAAAAGGTAATCGGCGCCGATGCACACCCGTTCTACCGCTGGGTCGTCGAGGAAGTCGGTGAAGCGGCAGCACCGAAATGGAACTTTCACAAATATCTGATCGCTCCGGATGGGAGCCTGGCAGGCCTGTGGCCATCAAAGATCTCGCCGCTGGATCCGGAAATTACCGACACCATCGACAGTTTGCTGGTGGCCTGAAGCGCCGCTGTTGACCAGTTGCTGATTCGTCAGCAGGGTACCGCGCGGCCTGGCTCAACATCCCTCAACGACGCAAAAACAATTGAAATCAAACCGTTGGGCGCGGTAACGGTCATCAAGACCGCGCGTCAACCCATCGCGAGCACCTGATCATAAGCTATAGTTATTTATGTCAAACACTAACGACAACAGCAGACAGGACGTCTTTATAACCACAAACTTTCTGGGGCTATGACCGGGAAAGGAGGAGGCAGACACGGGTAACACGACATGCAACAGCGGACCATGGGGTTGGCACGGTCAGTGCGGCTCGCATTTGCGGCTGGCGCCATCGCGCTCATGCCCGGCGTTGTGCATGCCCTCGGGCTCGGTCAGCTGACAGTCTACTCGGCTTTGAACGAACGGCTCGAGGCGGAGATTCGGTTTACCTCTGTTAATGAACGAGAGCTGAAGACCCTTACCGCTACCCTCGGTACACCATCCGACTTCCACGCCGCTGGCATCGCGCCACCCCCGTTATTCAGCGCTATCAATATAGAGCTGGTACGGTATGCCGATGGACGCTATGCACTAGCGCTGTGGTCAAAGTACCGTATGCGGGAACCCTTCTTGCGCATACTGCTGCAGGTGGAATGGGCGGGCGGTCATCTGATTCGGGAGTTCACAGCGCTCATCGACCCCGCCAACCTGAACGCCAACGATTCATCCGAGACTCCGCGTACGGTTCAACGCCCTGCCAGCGGTATACCGACCCCAGCGGCGCGCGAAACGATCGTAGCACGTAGGCAGCTATCCTCCACTGCCAAGTGGCAAACGGAAGGCATCGACTCCGAGACAGCGAGCGTATCGACACGACGTGCGGCGGAACAAAGCGCAACGTCAGCTGGAGGCAAAAAGACGACCTCTTCAAAACCGCCCGTGGTTGGGTCTGCACCGCCCTCGAAAAAAGCGACAAAAGATGTGACCGCTAGTAGCACGCGCCCAGCGAAAACGTCCCACAAGGAAAAGGCGTTAGCTGAGCGTATCAGAGTCCTGGAATCCCAGATCAAGACCCTAGGCGATCTGCTTAAACTGAAAGCCAAAACTTTGGTGCAAGCACGGGGGTCGGAGCAACCGGACCGCTCGCGCCCGGCCGACGTCGGTTCACCGGAGGTAAAGCCACGGGGACAGAGCGAGACACCGTCGGCATCGCAATCACCCGCGCACGCACGCCTAGAGTCTCAACCCAAGGCGCACACACGCAAGCAAGCATCACCGCCGACCGTACCGCAAGCAGTGGCGGGCTGGTTCGGTAAAACAGACTTGTCGATGGTTGTTGTCGCTTTGGCCAGCGGGCTCTTTCTCATAGCCGGTGGTTTTGTGGTTTTCATTTACATGCGACGAGAATCGGAAGCATTTGCGGGACGCAGTGAAAGGACCAGCCACGAGCAGATACCTGAGCCTGTGTTGGAGGACCGGCGTACCGGGCGCGGTCGCCGACAGCGGTTTGTGCCAGTTCCTTTCGAGCGACGTCGCGGGCCTCGACGCAGCCGTGACCACCTTGCCGGTGAAGTGGGCGATATGGAGACCGAAAAAGTCGACACCGTGGAAGAAACGGAGACCTACTTGGCCTGTGGGCATCATGAGCATGCCGAGAAGGCGCTCAAAGACGCCATTGCCGGCGACCCCGACAGACATGCCTTGAAGGTCAAGCTGTTGGCACTCTATCAACAGCGTGATGACCCACGCGCGTTCGAAAACCTGGCCAATGATCTCTATGCGGCGCTGGAAATAGGTGAACCGTTTGACGAACAAGAAGCAGCCGAAACGGCGGCCGGCAGGTCAGCTGGCGAGTTGCGCGACGACGGTGTGCGCAAGCGTGACCCCGAGGACGGGATGAGTGATCACAGTCTCGCCCCGCTCGATAAAGAGACAGATCTTCACGAGAGCGATGTGGACGAGGTCGGACCATCTTGGTTCGGCAGTAATGACAACGAGAATAACGAACCTATAGCCGAACAAGAAATCGAGTTCCTGGATGCGGACGTATCGCATGATCAGCATCCCGTCCTCGAACAAGACCTCGAGGCACTGGAGATGCATGTGCCCAAGGCCGAAGGAGAGTCTACGCAACAAATCACGTCAGACGATGAGTTAGCGAACGACAACAAGGTGAGCGACTCCGATGATGACCAGAAGTCACCCGATCCGGTAGTGAAAGCTCCTGATGTGGATGATTTTGTTGATATCAGACAAGCGGTTGAGCGCGGAATGGAGGCATTGGAATCGCGCGGATCGCCCGATCACAAAAAACCCCCGGATCGAATAGAACGCAAGAACAAAGCGGTGCAGAAGCCTCGCTCCCGCTCGAGGAAGAGGAAAAGAAAAGCGAAAGGCGACGACGCTGGATGTGAGGACGCTAAGCAAGAACAATGGCGTAAGCCAGCGAGCAAGATTGATCTCGCAAAGGCCTACATCGATATGGGTGATGCCGAACGTGCCCGCCATCTCTTGGACGAAGTGCTAGAGAATTGGGATCAGGGCGACGGCACCCGCGGTTGACAGCAACCCTCCATCGGTCATGCCGGCGACCTAACTTGGTATTGACCATTTCACGGTCGCCGCATACGCTTCCGCTAATCCTGGCGTTCGCGGTTCACTTTACCTCGCATCGTTCGTTCTCAACGTTATCCAAGGTCGTTTTGGTAAACGCGAACGTGTATCATCTGCGTTATGAGGTTTCCACGTGCCATACGTCTCGATGACTCGGATGTTCATGTTTATGACAGACCGGCGGCGCCTGGCGAGTGGGCGGTGCCGGGCTCGTTCGTGTTTCTGGATGTCGACCCGGATCGCCTCGACAGTCGAAAACGACAGGCCTTTGGCCACGGCTTTCTCGGTACCGAGAGCTTCGGCTGGAGCACGCTCGTCGAGGTGGCTGAAATCAGTGATAATGAGTATGAATCCGTAATAAAGCGCCTGGCAACGCATTTTGTTGAGCATTACGGTGCGCCCGACCTCGCCAGCGCGTTGCCCACGGCGCGGGACGAAGCGAGTTTCGCCGCCAGCATTTGTGATCACGAGCTTCATACGCTGCTGATTCTCGAGCGCGAACTTGGCGAAGAGGGCGTTGTTGAGCGGTTCAAGGTTGTACGGCCACCCAACGCAGCTGACCACGATAAAGTAAAGTTGTGGACGATTGTTGACGATTGACAAAGTGTCAGAAACCTTCAGCCCGCACAAGCAGTAACGCTTTCCATCACAGAAAACCCAGATATAGACTGGAGGCCGAAGACCGGAGGCTGTAGTCCAATTCGTTTGACCTACAGTCTGCAGTCTACAGCTTCCAGTGCGGTATGATCTCGTTACTTATTAGTTATATCTTGTGTTTGAATTGACAAGAAGATGACAGCGAAAAACGACTCTTTGGTCCTGCTCATAGGAACCCAGAAGGGTCTTTTTTTAACACGTTTCGATTCGTCCACTTGCCGCTGGATGTTCGACGGACCACATATCGCAGGCTACGAAATATTGCACGCGTGGCTAGATCCGCGTAATTCCCGCACCGGCTATGCAGCTGCCTACCATGTGATATGGGGTACGCACGTTTATCGAAGCGAAGACGGCGGTAACAACTGGGTATCGCTCGGGCACGCACCTTGCCACCCCGATGGCGTGCACGAACCAGGTGTCAGATCGATCTGGTATCTAGCGGCACATCCAAGCGATCCCAATATACTTTACGCCGGTATCGAGCCAGCAGGGCTGTTTGTGAGCCACGATCGTGGGGAGACGTGGGCGCCGATGTTAGGCCTTAACGAGCATCCTACCCGTGACAGGTGGGAACCCGCACGCGGCGGTTTTTCCATCCATTCCGTATGCCTAGACCCCACGCGCCCGCTACGCATGTACGCTGCCGTATCAGCCGGCGGGGTGTACCGCACGGAAGACGGTGGCGAGACCTGGGCCCCGGTAAACCGCGGCGTGCGGGCAGAAAATCTTCCCGAGCGTTATCCGGCAACCGGCCACAATGTGCATCGCCTGATCATGCACCCAGCAAGACCGGAGCGCCTCTACCGCCAGTGCTATAATGGCACCTATCGCAGCGACGATGGCGCTAACAGTTGGATAGAGATCACGGAGGGCCTACCCAGTGATTTCGGTTATGCCATCGCTACCGACCCCCATGACCCGGACACCGTCTTCCAGATCCCAGAGGAAAGCAGTCACATGCGCACGACCGTGGGTGGCAAGCTGCGTGTATACCGCAGCCGCGATGCCGGCCACGAATGGGAGCCGTTAACCAATGGGTTACCGCAAGAGCATGTGTATGTCACCGTGCTCCGCGAGGCTATCGACACCGATGAGCGACAACCCTGTGGCATTTATTTCGGTACGTCGGGCGGCCACTTGTTTGCTAGCCGCGATGGCGGCCTGCACTGGGAGCTGATCGCCAACTTTCTCCCGCGCATACTGTCGGTGAAGGCGGCAGTAGTGCCCGCGGATTGATTTCGGTGTCAGCGGAACAACTTCTCGATGTACTCGAGGCCCGTTCGGGTCTGGTCTGCGCCGTAGGCGCTGGCGGTAAGAAGACAACCCTTTACCGGTTGGCGACGCTTCATCCTGGCCGGGTAGCACTCACGTCCACAGTATCCATCCCGCCATTTCCAAAAGGTCTCGAGGCCTGGGTGGTTAGAAAACACACGCAGCAGCTGATGGCTGCGGTAAGTGAGGCAGCTATGGCCCACAGGCGTGTGGCCTACACACAGCCCTCAAGCAAACGCGGCCGGTTTGAAGGGGTTCCGGCCACACAAGTGCAAGAGATCCATAACACGTTGCGTTTCGACGTAACCTTTGTGAAAGCGGATGGGGCTCGCACACGCTTGGTCAAGGCCCCCGCTCACGACGAACCGCAGATCCCGCCCGGTACCACGACTGTCATTCCTATCGTCTCTGCTCGCGTCCTCAACGTGCCATTGTCAGAGCGCACAGCTCATCGCGTCGAGCAGATCG